>CALVTT010000005.1 GCA_944363045.1 uncultured Clostridia bacterium
ATTTCCAACAATTTACTCCGCAAGCGGCTCATACCGCTTTTTTGTCATGCTCTTTTTTACCAGAAAAAATTTTTCTGCTTTCTTTGATCTTTCGCTTGACTTTTCAATAGTTAGCTCCTTTTTCATATTTTACCAAAGGATGGGGGGTTTGTCAACGGGGTTTTTGATAATTTTTCTTGTTTTGCACATATTAGCTCGTGAGGAGGTGAAATATGGATCGCAATATGATCAACTGTGGCGTTTCGTGCGGCGTATCGGAGTGCAAGTTCAATGTGGACGGCTGCCACTGCGAGCTGGAGACCATCCACGTCGGCAATACCTGCAATTCAGAGCAGTGCACTTGCTGCGACAGCTTTCAAAAGAGGAGATGACAGGGGCCCCGTTCGGGGCTCTTTTTGTTGGGCGAAACGGGGCGGCCGGTGAAAGGGCGAGGGCGAAAGGGGGCGGCTCTTGCGGAGCGGCATAGAAAAGCGCGTAGGAAAGGGTGCGGATGTATAGAATTTGCATAGCGGCACAAACTGCTGTCACAGCGGCGCTGCCGCTTTGAGATAGAGCCTGCACTTTTGCGGGCGGGGCGTCTTTCGTATTTTCGGGAGGGGCCCGTTTTTATTTGGCGGCGGGGCATAGCAGGGCGGGCTCCCCGCATACAATGAGGGGATGATGGGGTCAAGGCGGGGGCTAAAAAAACTTGGGCGGGCGCTGGGGCGCGGGTCGGCGTTTCTGCTCATTTTCATCGCGCTTCTCATTGTCCTTCTTCCCGAAAAGAGGGCGGAGACGGCGGCGCGCACGGTGGTCAGGGTGTGGAACGTCGATACCTTCGAGGGCGGCAGGGGCTCGCGCACTTCTTTTTTACAGGGCGTCGCGCGGCGGCTGCAGGGGGAGGGAGCCTATTACCTCGTCACGAGCTATACCCTCGAGGGGGCGCTCACGGCTTTTTCGGAGGGGGAGGCGCCCGACGTCCTCTCCTTCGGCATCGGGCTCTCCGCCTTTGCAGAGAGGCTGCTGCCCCTGCCCTTGCGATTTGCGGGCGGGGAGCTGGGCGGAACGACGCTCGCCTATCCCTGGTGCATGGGCGGGTATTATCTCTTCTCCTTGAACGGCTTTGAGGGGGAGGGGAGGACGGCTCTCTCTGTGGGCGGGGAAAATCTTACCTCTCTGGCGGCGCGGCTCGAAGGCATCGCGGGGGAGGAAACAGAGAGCGTTGCTGCCTATACGGGCTTTCTTAGCGGCAAATACCGCTATCTTCTGGGCACGCAGCGCGACATCTGCCGCTTTCAGGCGCGCGGCGTCGAGGCAGAGATAAAGCCGCTCACAAAGTACAACGATCTCTTTATGTATATCGGCATCCTCTCGGCGGAAAAGCGGGAGGCCTCCCTCGCCTTTTTAGAGGAGCTGCTCTCCCCCCAAGTGCAGGAGCGGCTTTCGGACATCGGCATGCGGCCGTTCGAGGCAGAGGCGGAGTATACGGTGAGCGTGTTTTCCTCCGCCGAGGCGCTTGCGGAGATGGCGCGGGCGGCACGCTCGGGGGAAGATGTTGAGAAATACCTGAAAAGTATTTGAAATCGGACGCGAAATGTGGTAGAATAGGAGAGATAGGACTTGACCTTGCACGGCTTGTTAAAGGAGCGGTTCCCGCACCTCAGAGCGGGGGAGTATTTTGACTTTGCACGGCACACCTCCATCGGCTGCGGCGGTACGGCTGCCGTCTGGGCGGCTCCCGGAAGCGGGGAGGAGCTTGCGGTCGTGCTTGCCTTTTTGCGGGAGAAGGGCATTCCCCACTGCTTTTTGGGAGCGGGCGCCAACGTACTGCCCCGCGACGGGTTTTTTGACGGCGTCGTCTTCCGCTTTACGGCCTTCAAAGAATTAAAGGCGGAGGGGCGGCTCCTGCGCGTGGGCGCGGGGGTGACGGGAGGCGCGCTCCTGCGCTTTGCGGAGGAAAACTGCCTCGCGGGCGCGGAATTTTTGACGGGCATCCCCATGACCGCCGGGGGCGCCATAGCCATGAACGCGGGCGTTCAAGAGGGGCATATGGGCGAGCTCGTCTCGCGCGTCTTCTGCGCTTCGGCGGGGCGCTGCTTCCCTTTGACGGCAAGAGAGTGCGCCTTCGGGGAGAAGGACAGCATCTTCCTCCATGAAGACATCGCCGTGCTCGGGGCGGAGCTTATGCTCAAAGAGAGCTTTCCCGAAGAGATCGCGCGTCGCCGCTGTTATTTTCGGACCAAGCGCAGGGCGCTCCCCAAGGGGCGGAGCATGGGCTGCGTGTTCGTCAATCTCGAGGGAGAGAGCGCGGGGGCGCTCATCGAGCGGTGCGGGCTCAAGGGGCTGCGCTTCGGCGGCGCGCGCGTGAGCGAGATACACGCCAACTTTATTCTGAATGAAGGGGGAACTTCTGCCGATGTCTCCGCCCTCATCGGGCTTGTCAAAGAGCGCGTCAGGGAGGAGACGGGCATTTTATTGCGGGAAGAAGTGCGGCGGCTGCCGTGAGCGCCGCGCATACCGGAAGGACGGGAAGAAAAGCACGGAGAAAAACGCAGGAAAGATCATGCAGCTGACATTTGATTATCATACACATACGAAATATTCGGACGGCAAGTCGACCGCCCTTGAAAATGCGCTTGCCGCCAAGGAGCGGGGCTTGAAGGGCATCGCCATCACCGACCACGGTTTTTCGCACGTCATTTTCGGGGTCAGGCGGCGGCAGAAGGAGCGTTATTTTGCCGAGATCGACGAAGCTGCCCGCAAGACGGGCTTTCCCGTTCTTCGCGGCATCGAGGAGAACATTTTGAGCCTCGACGGCGCGTGCGAGCTCACCGAAGCGGACTATGACGATTTCGACGTCTATCTCGTCGGCTTTCACCCCGTCGTCAAGTATCGGGATCTTCCCTCCTTTTGGGAGGGGGGATGGACGACCTTCCGCTACCGCACGGGCATCAAGCCTTCCGATCGCATGGTGCGGGAGATGACGCGCGCCTATGTTTTGGCGGTGAAAAACAACCCCGTCGACATCCTGACGCACGTCAATTATCACTGCTTTGCCGACGTGAAGGAAGTCGCCAAGTGCTGCCGCGACTATGGGACGTACCTCGAGATCAGCGGCAAGAAAGGGCATTTTTCCGACGAAGAGCTTGCAGAAGCCGCGGCGACGGGCGTGAAGTTCGTCGTCAACTCGGACGCGCACGCCCCGGGGCGCATCGGGGATATTACTCTTGCCGAGGAGCAGATAAGGCGGGTGGGGGTGCCCCTTCATCAGATCGCCAACATTGAAGGAAGGCTCCCTTCCTTCCGCCTGCAAGCATACAAGCGCACGCATTGAGATCCTGCCGCTTGCCGCCCGCGTAAGGACGGTGCGGCTAAATTTACATCATGGCTAATTTTACTTCGGAAGTCAAACGGGAGCTCTTTGCGGCTCCCCCGCAAAAACCGTGCTGCAAACGGGCGGCGTTTTTTGCGCTGCTTGCAACGTGCGGCAGCTTTCAGGAGGGGCGCATCGAGTTCGTGAGCGAGAACGAGCGGCTCTCCGCCCTCTTTTTGGCGCTTGCGGAGAGCGTCTTTGCCGTGCGCTTCGACATCAAGGAGGCCGCCTTCGACCCAAAGCGCGAGCGGGACAGGCTCACCTTCTCCTATGCGGGCGAAAAGGCGCTTTTCATCGCCACCGAGGCGGGGTTTGCGGACGGTTCTGCCTTCCGCCGGGCGGCGGAGGTGGAGTGCTGTGCGCTTTCTTGCCTCAAAGCCGCCTTTTTGGGCGGCGGCAGCTGCACCGTGCCCGCCGCGGGCACGAGGACGGGCTATCACCTTGAATTCGTCTTCCCGCGGGCGGCGGACGCCGAGGCCTTTCAGGCGCTGCTTGTAGAGTTCGACCTCTTAGGGAAATTTGCGCGGAGAGGGGAGCGCACCGTCGTGTACCTCAAGAGCGGGGATATGCTCTCCGACTTCTGCGCCGTTGTGGGGGCGGAGGGGGCGCTCAGAAAGCTAAACGAGCTCGCCGCCGAGCGGCAGGAACGGAACAACTCCAACCGCGTCTCCAACTGCTACGCCCGCAATGCCGACCGTACCGCCATCGCCAGCGTCAACCAACTCACGGCCTTCCGCGAGCTGTACGAAAAGGGTGTCTTCGAGGGGCTGCCCGAGCCCTTGAAGGAGGCGGCGAGGGCGCGCGTCGAACATCCCACCGAGTCGCTTTTTGAGCTTGCAGAGCGGCTGGGGGTCTCCAAGAGCTGCTTAAATCACCGCTTCCGCAAGCTCATGGAACTTTACAAAAGCACGGAGGAACATCCATGACCGATTTTGTCCATCTGCATCTGCATACCGAATACAGCCTTCTCGACGGGGCGGTGAAGGTGAAGGAGCTCGTCGACCACTGCGTCAAGAACAACATCAACGCCGTCGCCGTCACCGACCACGGCAATATGTACACCTCCCTGCGCTTTGCCGAGGCGTGCAAGAAAAAGGGCATCAAATACATCATCGGCTGCGAGTTCTATGTGACGGACGACTACCGCGTCAAGAAGGATCAGCACGCAGATCATCTCATCCTGCTCGCCAAGAACAAGGCGGGGTATATCAACCTCGTGCAGATGGACTCCCTCGCCTTTGTGGACGGCTTTTACTACCGCCCGCGCATCGATTATAATGTATTAAAGGACCACGCGGAGGGGGTCATCTGCCTTTCGGCGTGTCTCGCGGGCAGGCTCCCGCGCCTCCTCATGAAGGGAGACTACGAGGGGGCGAAGGCGTTCGCGCTCTCCATGAAGGAAATTTACGGGGAAGATTTCTATCTCGAGATCCAGGACCACGGCATCCCCGAGCAGAAGCAAATTCTGCCGCTCATCGTGCGCATCTCGCGGGAGACGGGCATCCCGCTCGTCGCCACCAACGACGTGCACTATCTTCGCAAGGAAGATTGGGAGATGCAGGACGTTCTCATGTGCATCCAGATGAAGAAGACGCTCGACGATCCCGACCGTATGCGCATGGAGACGCATGAATTTTACATGAAGTCGGGCGACGAGATGGCGGCGCTCTTTCCCGACCTGCCCGAAGCCATCGCCAATACGCGTGTCATCGCCGACAAAGTCTCCGATACCGACACGCCCTTCAACTTAAAGCCGGACGGCAACCCCGTCTATGATAAGTCGCTCATCCCGCTCTACACGGCGGACGACGGCACGCCCTCGCCCGAATACCTGACGCGCCTCACATGGGAGGGCCTTCCCAAGCGCTATCCCGTCGTCACGGAGGAGATCAAAAAGCGCGCCGAGTACGAGCTTTCCATCATCATCAAGATGGGCTTTGCCGACTACTTTCTCATCGTGTGGGACTACATCAATTGGTCGCGCCTGCATGATATCCCCGTCGGCCCCGGGCGCGGCTCGGGCGTGGGGAGCATCGTCGCCTATGCCATCGGCATCACCAGCGTCGATCCGCTGCGCTACGACCTGCTTTTCGAGCGCTTTTTGAACCCCGACCGCGTCTCCATGCCCGACTTCGACGTCGACTTCTGCACCGCCCGCCGCGAGGAGACCATCGCCTATGTGCGGGAGCGCTATCATCCCGAGAACGTGGCGCAGATCGTCACCTTCGGCACGCTTGCCTCGCGCGCCGTCATCAAGGACGTGGGTCGCGTCATGCGCGTCCCTTACGCCGAGACCGACCGCGTCACCAAGCTCATGGACGGCAAGTCGACCATCCGCGAACTCTTAGGGCTCAACCTTGAAAAGTGCAGGAAGGCGGTCATCGAGACGGAGAACGATCCCGATAAGCACGACGAGGCGCTCAAAAAGCTCGCCGACCAGGAGAGCAAGCGCAACCAGGAGTTCATCGACCTCTATGAGAGCGACGCCACCTTGAAGCGCGTCATCGACATGGGCCTCAAGCTCGAGGGCATGCCCCGCCAGACGGGCATGCACGCCGCGGGCGTCGTCATCTGCCGCAAGAAGATCGCCGACAACGTGCCGCTCTCGCGCAACGGCGAGGACATCACCACCCAATTCGACATGAAGGAGGTGGAGTCCATCGGTATGCTGAAGATGGACTTTCTGGCGCTCACCACCCTCACCGACATCAAAAAGACGCTCGACTACATCAAGGAGGACACAGGCGAGACGGTGGAATTCACCCAGGCGTGCGACGATGCTAAGGCCTATCAGCTCATCTCCGACGGCGATACGGACGCCGTGTTCCAGCTCGAGCAGGGCGGCATGAAGAAATTCATGAAGCAGCTGCAGCCCAACTGCCTCGAAGATCTCATCGCGGGCATCTCGCTCTACCGCCCGGGGCCGATGGACTTTATCCCCGAATATTTGAAGAACAGGTCGGATCCCGCCCATATCCACTACCTCACCCCCCTCTTAAAGCCCATCCTCGAAAAGACCTTCGGTGTCATCATCTATCAGGAGCAGGTCATGCAGATCTTCCAAAATCTTGCGGGCTATTCGCTGGGGCAGGCAGACCTCGTGCGCCGCGCCATGGCGAAAAAGCACCGCTCCGAGCTGATGGCGCAGAAGGATAAGTTCATCTACGGCGACATCGACAAGGGCGGCAACATCACGGGGTGCATCAGTAAGGGCATCCCGCCCGAGGTGAGCGCCGAGCTCTTTGCCAAGATGGAGAGCTTCGCCTCCTATGCTTTCAACAAGTCTCACGCCGCCGCCTATGCCGTCGTCACCTACGAGACGGCGTATCTCAAAGCCTATTATCCCAAAGAATTTTTGGCGGGCGTCCTCAACAACCGCATCGATAAGATCGAGGAGATCGCAAAATACGTCGTCTACATGAAGGAGAAGCACATCGCGGTGTACCCGCCCGACGTCAACCGCTCCAAGGCGTATTTCTCCGTGCAGGGGGACGGCCTGCGCTTCGGCCTCTGCGCCCTGCGCGGCGTGGGCATCGGCGCCATGGAGGAGGTCATCAAGGAGCGCGACGAAAACGGGCCCTTCAAGGACTTCCCCGACTTTTTGATGCGCTGCACCAAGTACGTCAACAAGCGCATGGTGGAGAGCCTCATCTTAGGCGGCGCCTTCGACAGCTTCGGCTATCACCGCTCGCAGTATGCCGCCGTCTATGAGGACCTCATGCACCGCATCGCGGGCATGGACAAGCAGAAGAGCGGCGCGCAGCTCTCCCTCTTCGGCACCCTCATCGCCGAGGAGACGCCGAAGGCCGACTATCCCGCTATCCCCGAGTGGCCCTCCGAGGACCTGCTTTCCAAGGAGAAGTCCGTCCTCGGCGTCTATGTCAGCGGGCATCCCTTCGAGCCGTTTGCGGGCTATTTCCGCGACGCCAACTTCAACTGCGGCCTGCTCGCCGACTATGAGGAGGACGAGGAGACGGGGGAGAGGACGTACGCGCAGATCGAGAGCGGCAGGCAGGTCGTCTTCGGCGGGCTCATCGCGGGCGTCAAAAAGATCAACACCCGCGCGGGCGCGACGATGGCGTTCGTCACCGTCGAAGATCTCTACGGCAGCATCGACTGCGTCGCCTTCCCGCGCATCTACGAGCGCGCGCGGCACTTCTTAAAAGCGGATGCCGTGGTGAGGGTGACGGGCAAGATCGACATCGCGCCCGACAAGCTCCCCGTCATCGTGGCGGATAAGATCGAAGAGTTCGTGCCGCCCGAGGAAAAGCGGGAAGCACCCGTGCGCGGCGGCGCGCAGAGCGGCGAAAAGGTGCTGTGGCTGGACGCGAGAACGATGGGGGAGGAGGACTTTGAAGAGCTCCTCGATACCCTCTCGGGCTACGAGGGGGAGACGCCCGCCAAAGTGCTGCACGGCGGCAGGCGGTACGAATTCCCCGTGCGCCTCACGCGCGCCCTGATGGCGGAGTTGAGGACGTTTTTGCCCGAAACTGCCATCAAATTGGTATAGGGCGGCGCTTTGATGGGACGAGGGCGCAAAAAAGCGCGTCCAGGCGTGAAAAAGCCGTTTAACTGCGTGAAAAAGCGTGTGAAAACTCTTTCCTTTTTGCGCGCCAAATGATATAATGGACGCGGGGAGAATGAGTGAAAGATACCATACGGAGGATAGGAAGATGAAGAGGATCGGATTACTCACGAGCGGCGGCGATGCCCCCGGCATGAACGCGGCCATCCGCGCCGTCGTGCGCACCGCCATCTATTTCGGCATGGAGGTGTACGGCATCGAGCGCGGCTATGCGGGCCTCATCGAGGACACCATGATGCCCATGGAGATGAGGAGCGTCTCCGACATCGTCCAGCGCGGCGGTACCAAGCTGCGCACGGCAAGATGCCTTGAAATGCTCACGCAGGACGGCCAGAAGAAGGCGGTGAAGACGCTCGAACGCCACGGCATCGAGGGGCTCGTTGTCATCGGCGGCGACGGTTCCTTCCGCGGCGCCAAGGCGCTCACCGAAAATTACGGCATCCCCACCATCGGCATCCCCGGCACCATCGACAACGACCTCGAATATACCGACTATACTTTGGGCTTCGATACGGCGGTCAACACCTGCCTCGAAGTCATCAATAAGCTGCGCGACACCATGAATTCGCACGAGCGCATCTCCGTCGTGGAAGTGATGGGCCGCCATTGCGGCGACATCGCCCTCTATGCGGGCATCACCTCGGGCGCCGAGATCATCATCGTGCCCGAGATCGCCTACGACATGGACGACATCGTCATGCGCATCAATCGCTCGCGCGCCAACGGCAAGCACTCCAACATCATCGTCGTCGCCGAGGGCGCCATCAGCGCGGAGGACTTTGCCAAGCAGCTGCAGGAGAACACCACCTATTCGGTGCGCTCTACCAACATCGGGCATATCCAGCGCGGCGGCTCGCCCTCGATGGCAGACCGTATGCTGGCGGCGCAGTTCGGCAACAAGGCCGTGCGCCTCTTAAAGGATGGCATCGGCAACCGCGTCGTCGGCATCCACCGTAACGAGATCATCGATATGGACATCATCGAAGCCGTCTCCATGAAGAAGAAGTTCAATTACGAGCTCTACGAGACGCTGCAGATGATCTCCATGTGAGGCAGCCTCGGCGGAGCTTCTGCAAACTTTGTATATTCTTGTATAATGATGGGGCCTGTCCGCGCGGGGCGGGCCTTTCGTTTACATTTTTTACAAATTGGCAAAAATATTTTGCCGCTTCCTATTGAAATTTTCCGCAGAATGTACTATAATATCCCCATAACGGGGAGGAGCGCTGTGCATTTGCCGCGCGCTTCCTGCCGACGTCCGCGTGTGTATCTTTGGGCGCGGGCGGAAAAGGGGGTCCTATGATATTAACGGTTTGCATCAGTCCAAGCGTCGACGTGACCATCGAACTCGATCAGCTCAACATCGGCAAGGTCAACCTCGTCAAGAGCAAGACCTTCTCCTTCACGGGCAAGGCGATCAACGTCGCGATCGGCGTTTCCCGCCTCGGCGCAGAGGCGTATTCCACGGGATTCATGTACAACGAGAACGGCGTCATGTTCGAGCAGGCGCTCGATAAGGAGGGCGTGCCCTTCGCTTTCGTCTGGAACAGCGGCCGCGTGCGCGAGAACTATAAGTTCATCGACAAGCGCTCCATGCTCACCGAGATCAATGACGTGGGCGAGCACGTCTCGACGGAGAAGCTCGTCGAACTTCTCTCCATGGTGCGCAACCTCTCCTCGCGCGCCAACATCACGGTCATCGCGGGCAGCCTGCCACGCGGCGTCGATGCCGCCTATTACCGCGACCTTGTAAAGGCGGTCGATCCCAACTCGCTGAAGATCGTCGATACGGAGGGAGCCAAGCTCTTCTCGGCACTCGAAGCGGAGGTCGACCTCGTCAAGCCCAATCTCGAGGAATTGCAGGAGACGCTGGGCCGCGAGTTCAAGGACAAGGAGGATATGCTGTCGGGCTGCCGCGAAATTTTGGACCGCGGCGCCAAGACGGTGCTCTTATCGCTGGGCAAGGACGGCGCCGTCATCACCAACGGCAGCAAGAACTACTACTGCCGCAGCATCAACGTGGCGGTCAACTCCACGGTGGGCGCGGGCGACGGCATGGTCGCGGCGGCGGCAGTCAAGATGCAGGAGGGGGCGGAGCTTCCCGAAATTTTGCGCGCGGGCGTCGCGGCAGGGACTGCGACCGTCACCACCTTCGGCACCATCTCCTTCACGAAGGAAAAGTATGAGGAGATCTACAGGAACCTTCTCGTGACGGAATTTTGAGCCCGGCGGCATTTTGCGGCGGGAAGTGCCGCGGAACAAAGCGCGCCCTCTGTTTCACGCGGGGTTGTAATGTAACTGAACGACTGAAACCACTATATCTTGTGGTCGAAAGAAAAAAATTTCCATAAATATTGGGGGAAACCCTTGACAAAGGGAAGAAAATGTGGTATGCTGAAAGCGTTCCTTCGTGATGAGGGGGCGCTTTTGCCGTTCTTGCAGCCGTTGAAGCGGACAAGGGGGAGAACGGGCAGGGCGTTCCTTGTTTCGGGGGCGCCTTTATCAATCAACTATCGATCAACAGGAAAAGGAAGGGTTCGGCTATGAAGATCATCAAGAGAAACGGAACGGAAGTTTCATTCGACGTCAACAAGATCGCCAACGCGGTGCGCAAGGCGAACAACGAAGTGAGTGAGGACAACCGCCTCAGCGACGAGCAGATCGAGAAGATCTGCAAGAAGGTCACGGCGCTTGCGGGCGATCTCAACCGTGCGGTCAACGTCGAGGAGATCCAGGACTTCGTCGAAAATCAGATCATGAACGAGAAGGCGTTCGCCGTGGCGCGCAAGTACATCACCTACCGCTATACGCGTGCGCTCGTCCGCCGCGCCAACACCACCGACGCGCAGATCCTCACCCTCATCGAGTGCAACAACGAGGAAGTCAAGCAGGAAAATTCCAACAAGAATCCCACCGTCAACTCGGTGCAGCGCGACTATATGGCGGGCGAAGTGAGCAAGGACCTCACGCGGCGCATTTTGCTGCCGCCCGACATCGTGGCGGCGCACGACGAGGGGCTCATCCACTTCCACGATGCCGACTACTTCGCTCAGCACATGCACAACTGCGACCTCGTCAACCTCGAGGATATGCTGCAGAACGGCACCGTCATTTCGGGGACGTTCATCGAGAAGCCGCATTCCTTCTCGACGGCGTGCAACATCGCGACGCAGATCATCGCGCAGGTCGCCTCCAACCAATACGGCGGGCAGAGCATCTCTTTGACGCACCTTGCGCCCTTCGTGGACGTCAGCCGTCAGAAGATCAGGCGGGAGGTCAAGGAAGAACTTGCCGCCGTCGGCTCGCAGGATGAGGACGCCATCAACAAGATCGCCGAAAAGCGGCTGCGCGAGGAGATCAAGAAGGGCATCCAGACCATCCAGTATCAGGTCGTGACGCTGCTCACCACCAACGGGCAGGCGCCCTTCGTGACGGTGTTCATGTACCTCGGCGAGGCGCGCAGCGAACAGGAGCGCGCAGACCTTGCCCTCATCATCGAGGAGACGCTCAACCAGCGCATCCAGGGCGTGAAGAACGAGTCGGGCGTGTGGGTGACGCCCGCCTTCCCCAAGCTCATCTACGTCCTCGAGGAGGACAACGTGCGCGAGGGCAGCAGGTATTGGTATTTGACCGAGCTTGCCGCAAGATGCACCGCCAAGCGCATGGTGCCCGACTACATCTCCGAAAAGAAGATGCTCGAGTACAAGATCGATAAGAACGGCGAGGGGCACTGCTATACCTGCATGGGCTGCCGCAGCTTCCTCACCCCCTATGTGGACGAGAACGGCAAGCCCAAGTACTACGGGCGCTTCAATCAGGGTGTCGTCACCATCAACCTCGTGGACGTGGCGCTCTCCTCCGAGAAGAACATGGACAAGTTCTGGGAGATCTTCGACGAACGCCTTGAACTTTGCCACCGCGCCCTCATGTACCGCCACAACCGCTTGAAGGGCACGCTCTCCGATGCGGCGCCCATCCTCTGGCAGTACGGCGCGCTCGCCCGCCTCAAGAAGGGCGAGACCATCGATAAGCTCCTCTACGGCGGCTATTCGACCATCTCTTTGGGCTATGCGGGCCTTTACGAGTGCGTCAAGTACATGACGGGCAAGTCGCATACCGACGAGGGGGCCAAGCCCTTCGCGCTCTCCGTCATGCAGCACATGAACGACAAGTGCAAGGAGTGGAAGAAGGAGCACAACATCGACTTCTCCCTCTACGGCACGCCGCTCGAGAGCACGACGTATAAATTCAGCAAGTGTTTGCAGAAGCGCTTCGGCATCATCCCGGGCGTCACCGATAAGAACTACATCACCAACAGCTATCATGTGCACGTCAGTGAGAAGATAGACGCCTTCACCAAGCTCAAGTTCGAGAGCGAGTTCCAGCAGCTCTCGCCGGGCGGCGCCATCTCCTATATCGAGGTGCCCAATATGCAGAACAACATCCCCGCGGTGCTCGCCGTCATGCAGTATATCTACGACAACATCATGTACGCCGAGCTCAACACCAAGAGCGACTACTGCCAGGTGTGCGGCTACGACGGGGAGATCCAGATCGTCGAGGAGGACGGCAAGCTGCTGTGGGAGTGCCCGCACTGCCATAACCGCGATCAGAGCAAGATGAACGTCGCGAGGAGAACGTGCGGCTACATCGGAACGCAGTTCTGGAACCAGGGCAGAACGCAGGAGATCCGCGACAGGGTACTGCACCTTTAAGAGAAAATGAACTACGCAGAACTCAAAAAGACGGATATTGCCAACGGAGAGGGGGTGAGAGTCTCCCTCTTTGTCTCGGGCTGCCGGCGGCACTGTAAGGGGTGCTTCAACGAGATCGCCTGGGATTTTGCATACGGCAAGCCCTTCGACGAGGCCGCCGAGGAGGAAGTGCTTTCGGCGCTCGCGCCCTCCTTCATCCGCGGGCTGACGCTTTTGGGGGGCGACCCCTTCGAGCCCGAAAACCAGCGGGCGCTCCTGCCCTTTGTAAAGAAGGTAAAGGAGCGCTTCCCCGAAAAGGACATCTGGTGCTTCACGGGCTATACCTATGACGACGGCGATATTTTGGAGCCGCACGCAAGGACGGAGGTGACGAGGGAATTGATCTCTCTTTTGGACGTCCTCGTGGACGGGAAGTTCGAGGAGGAGCTCAAGGACATCCGCCTTGTATTCCGCGGGTCCTCCAACCAGCGCGTCATCGACGTAAAAAAGAGTTTGCAGGCACATAAAGTCATTCTTTATCTCACCTAAACGGGGGACGCGGCAAAATTTGCCGCGTCTTTCGTGCTTTTTAAGCGAAAAGATTGACGCAAAGCGCAAAAACGGGTATAATAGACGCGATAATATTACCGAACGAAAACGGAGGAAACGCATGAATAAAACGCAGCTCAAACGCTATGCAAAATTGCTCGCGAAAGTGGGCATCAACGTCAAGAAGGGGCAGTGGGTGATCGTACAGGCCGACCTCGATCAGCCCGAATTTGTGGAGATGTGCGTCGAGGAACTCTACCGCGCCGGTGCGGGCAGGGTGATCGTCGAATGGAGCCACCAGCCCCTTGCAAAGATCAACTATAAGTATGCGGACGAGAAGAAGCTCTCCGAGCTTTTGAAGTGGGAGACGGAGAAGCTCGAATGGACGGCAAACGAACTTCCCGCCATGCTCTATTTGGAATCGTCCGACCCCGACGGGCTCAAGGGCATCGACCAGGAGAAGTTCACGGCAGTCCGTACGGCGCGCACCAAAGTCATCAAGCCCTACCGCGACCGCATGGAGTGTAAGTATCAGTGGTGCATCGCCGCCGTGCCCGGCAAGGCGTGGGCCAAGAAGGTGTTCCCCGATCTGATGGTGAATACCGCCGTCGAGAAGCTGTGGGACTATATCTTGAAGGCCTCCCGCGCGGACGGGGCAGACCCCGTGCGCGAGTGGGCGCGCCACAACGACGCGCTCGCCGCCCGCTGCGACTATCTCAACCGCCTCGGGCTCGTGTCGCTCGAATACCGCTCCTCCAACGGCACCGACTTCAAGGTGGGGCTCATCCCCGATTCCGTCTTCATGGGCGGCGGCGAGGAGACTACGGGCGGCCGCTATTTCAACCCCAATATCCCTTCGGAGGAGATCTTCATCTCGCCCAAAGCGGGGGAGGCGGAGGGCATCGTCTACTCCACCAAGCCGCTCTCCTATCAGGGCGAGCTCATCGAGAACTTCTCCGTGCGCTTCGAGGGCGGCAGGGCAGTCGAGGTCAAGGCGGAGAAGAACCAGCATCTCCTCGAAAAGATGATCGCAATGGACGAGGGCGCCGCGAAGCTTGGCGAGTGCGCGCTCATCGCCTACGATTCGCCCATCAATAACCAGGGCATCCTCTATTACAACACCCTCTTCGACGAGAACGCCAGCTGCCATCTGGCGCTCGGGCGCGGCTTCGACAACACCTTGAAGGGCTTCGAGAGCATGACGAAGGAGGAGATCCACGAAAAGGGCATCAACGACTCCATGATCCACGTCGATTTCATGATCGGCGCGGAGGATCTGGAGATCGTCGGCATCACGAAGAACGGCGAGCGCGTTCCCATCTTCCAAAAGGGGAATTGGGCATTTTAAGGCGCACGTTCAAATATAAGGACCGGCATTTGCTATGACGAAAATCGATATTATTTCCGGATTTTTGGGCGCCGGCAAGACGACGCTCATCAAGAAACTCATTAAAGAGGCCTACGCGGGCGAAAAGGTCGTGCTCATCGAGAATGAGTTCGGCGAGATCGGCGTGGACGGCGGCTTTTTGAAGGACGCGGGCATCGAGATCACCGAGATGAATTCAGGCTGCATCTGCTGCTCGCTGGTGGGCGATTTTGCCAAGGCTTTGAAGGACGTGGAGGGCAAGTTCGCCCCCGACCGCATCGTCATCGAACCCTCGGGCGTGGGCAAGCTTTCGGACGTCATCCGCGCCGTGCAGCGCGCGGGGCTCGCTCATTCCGAGCTCAACGCCTTCTGCACCGTCGTCGACGCTAAGAAGTGCAAGATGTATTTGAAGAATTTCGGCGAATTTTTCCTCGACCAGGTGGAGAACGCGAGCTGCATCATCCTCTCGCACACGGCGCTGCCGCACGAGAAGCTCGACGAGGCCGTGGCGCTTTTGCGCGAACATACGCAGGCGACCATCGTCACCACCGAATGGGAGAAGCTGGACGGCAAGGAGCTGCTCGCCGCCATGGAACAGCGCGACAGCCTCAGGGCGGAGCTCGAGCGCCTCGCCAAAGAGGCGGAGGAGCATCACCACGAGGAGCACGAGCATCATCATGAGCACGGCGAGTGCTGCCATCACCACGACGAGGACGAGCACGAGCATCATCACGAGCACGGCGAGTGCTGCCATCATCATGACGAGGACGAGCACGAGCATCATCATGAGCACCATCATGAACATGACGAGTGCTGCCACGATCATGACCATCACCATCATCATGCGGACGAAGTGTTTGCAAGCTGGGGCACGGAGACCGCCAAGAAGTTCACGAAGGAGGAGCTCGAGCGCGCCCTCGAAGCGCTCTCTTCGGGCGAGTACGGCGATATCCTCCGCGCCAAGGGCTATGTGGACGGCGAGGGCGGCTGGATCTACTTTGACTATGTGCCCGGCGAACCCGACCTGCGCGGCGGGGAGCCCTCCGTCACGGGCAGGTTGTGCGTGATCGGCTGCCATCTGGCGGAAGATAAGATAAAGTCGCTCTTTTTGGGGTAAGCCATGGCGCCGAAAGAGATCCCCGTCTACCTGTTCCTCGGCTTTTTGGAGGCGGGCAAGACGACATTCATTCAGGAGACGATGGAGGATGAGCGCTTCGATTCGGGGGAGCGCACCCTTCTTCTCGTCTGTGAGGAAGGGGTGGAGGAATACGATCCCTCCCGCTTCGCCGTGGAGCATTTCGCCGTCGAGGAAGTGGATGAGGAAGGGCTGAACGGCAAAAACCTTGCCGCCCTCGTCGCCAAGCACCGAAGTGACCGCGTAGTCATGGAATACAACGGCATGTGGGAGCTTCAGAAGCTCTTCGATGCCATGCCCGACGGCTGGCTCATCGCGCAGGTGATGACCTTCTTCGATGCGACGACCTTCCTTGCCTACAACAAAAATATGCGGCAGCTCGTCTACGACAAGATGCCCTATGCCGACATGGTGGTCTTCAACCGCTTTGACGACAAATTCTCCAAAGAGGAGTTCCATAAGATCGTGCGCGGGGCGTCGAGAAGGCCGGGCATCGTCTTTGAATATCCCGGCGGCAGGGCGGAGTACGACGAGATCGAGGACCCGCTCCCGTACGACATCAACGCCAAAGTCATCGAGATCGAGGACAGGGACTACGCCTTTTTCTACCGCGATCTCATGGAGGAAATGGGAAAATACGACGGCAAGGTGGTCTCTTTCAAGGGGCTCGTCGCCGTCGACCGCAAGATGAAGCAGGGCACCATCGTCATCGGGCGGCATATCATGACCTGCTGCGAGGCGGACATCGCTTACAGCGGCATGGTGGTAAAGCACGCCTCCACGCTTCCCTTGAAGACGCGCGATTGGGTGAAGATCACCGCGCGCATCGACATTCAATACGATAAGATCTACGGTCAGGAAGGGCCCGTTTTGAAGGCGAGCGCCCTCGACTACTGCGATCCGCCCGCTGAGGAGCTGGCAACTTTCTATTGATCATGGCAAACGTTAAAGTCAACCGATCGCCCTTCAAGCTGAAGTTTCCCTATCTCTTCATCTTATTGGGGTTTTTGGGCATCATTCTCGTGGGCTCGCTCCTTCTGATGCTGCCCGCGGCGACGAAGGACGGCATCGCCTTCATCGATGCGCTGTTCGTCTCCACGAGCGCGGTGTGCATCACGGGGCTCTCCACCGTCGTCGTTATCGATACCTTCACGCTCTTCGGGCAGATCGTCATCATGCTGCTCATCCAGATCGGCGGGCTCGGCTTTGTCACCGTCATGACGGGCGTTCTGACGCTGTTCGGCGTCAAGCTCGGCCTTTCGGAAAAATTTCTGATGGGCGAGACGCTGGGCGAGAGCCGCCTCAATGTGCGCACCTTCCTGGGGCGCGCCCTTCTCATCACCTTTGTCATCGAGGCGTTCGGCGTCGTCCTCAACCTCATCGCACTGAGGAACGACTATTCGGGCGGGAGCCTGTTTTTCGTCTCCCTCTTCCAGGCGGTCTCCGCCTTCAACAATGCGGGCTTCGACCTCTTCGGCGCCACAAGTATGCAGGCGTATGCGGGCGATCACAACCCGCTGCTCCTCTTCAGTACGGCGCTTTTGACCGTCCTCGGCGGGCTGGGGTTCATCGTCATCAACGAGGTCATCACGCTGCGCAGGAGCCCGCGCCATTTGAGCACGCACAGCAAGATCGTGCTGACCATCACGCCCATCCTGCTCTTCGGCGGGGGGCTCTGCATCTATCTTTCGGAGTGGGGCGGCGTCTCCATCGGCGATGCCATGTTCATGAGCGCCATGGCGCGTACCTGCGGGTTTTCCTGCTGCGATCTTTCGACGTGGAAGAACTCTTCGCTCATGCTCTATGACTTTTTGATGTTCGTCGGCGCGGGGCCTGCCTCCACGGGCGGCGGCATCAAGTGCACGACGCTGTTTGTGCTCGTCGTCGCCATCGTCTCCTTCATGCGCGGGAAGCAGCCCGTTGCCTTCCAGCGCAAGATCCCTGTCCGCATCGTCTCGCGCGCCATGCTCATCACGGTGATGACGCTGATGTGCGTGTTTGCGGTGGCGACGGGCGTTGCCGCCTTCGAACCGCAGACGCCTACCTCGCACGTCGTATTGGAGACGGTCTCCGCCTTTGCCAATGTGGGGAGCTCCGCGGGCATCACCACGGGGCTGGAGTCGGGCAGTAAGGCGCTTCTCATCTTAGCGATGTTCTTCGGGCGGCTCGGCTGCATGACCGTTCTCATGGTGCTGCGCCGAAATTGGAACAGGGGCGAGGACGAGGCCATCCGCTATGTGGATGCCGACGTTATCGTCGGATAAAATACCGCGACATACCGTCGGGTCAAAAAATAGCCGCGACAAGCGGGGAGGAATGTATGAAAAGAGATTTTGCCGTCATCGGCCTCGGCTCTTTCGGCAGTAAGCTGTGCCTGGAGCTGAGCGCGCAGGGTGCAAATGTGGTTGCCGTCGACGTGGACGAGGAGCGCGTCAACCGTATCGCGGAGCAGATCCCGCTCGCCTATTGCTGTGACTGCTCCAAGGAGGAAACGCTGAAAAAGCTCGAGTTGAGCGATGTGGACTGCGTCATCGTCGCTATCGGTAAGAACTTCGAGGCAAGTATCCTCATCCTCGTCCTTTTGAAGGAGCTGGGCGTCAAGTATGTCATCGTGCGCGCGGAGGAGGAAAGTGCCAAGCGCGTCCTTCTGCGCCTCGGCGCGGACGAGGTATTCGATGCGAGGGAGCTCGCCGTCAACAATCTCTGCGGGAGGCTTCTCAATCACGGCGTCAAACAGTTCTTCCGCGTGACGGAGGAGTCAAGCGTAGCGACGCTCGTCTACAGCGGCAGGGAGCCCTCTAAAAAGCTGATGGAAATGGACCTGAGAAACCGCTATCACCTCAACGTGCTGCTCATCTGCCGAGGGGAACAGCGCATCACGCCCACGGGCGAGGACAGGTTCCTGCCTGGTGATTCGGTCGTTGTGTTCGGCTCGAATACCGCCATCAAGCGCATGGAGCGGCAAATAAGATAACGGACTGAAAGCGGCATCTCCTGCAAGGAAGCGGGGCAAGATGCCGTTTTTTGACTAATATAGGGCATTTTTACCGTTTTTGCATAGTAATATGTCAGACATAGTATTCAAAAATGAGATTCCCGCCGCGCTTGCGCAAAAACTTGCGGCACAGTTCGGGGAGGAGACGTCCGAAAAACTTTTGGCGGCATTTGGGCGAGAGCGGCCCGTCACCTTCCGCGTCAACCGCCTGAAAGCAGATGCGGCGCGTGTGGAGCGCGGACTTTCCGACATCTCCCTGCGGCGCGCTGCCTTCTATGAGGACGCCTTTATTGCGGAGGGCGCTTCGGAGCGCGAGTTCGAGGAAACGGCTCTCTACCAAGAAGGCGGCATCTATTTGCAGAGCCTCTCTTCCATGCTGCCGCCTCTTTTCGTAGCGCCCGAGGCGGGGGAGAGCATCCTCGACATGACGGCGGCCCCCGGCGGCAAAACGACGCAGCTTGCGGCGCTCTCGGGGGGGAGCGCGCTCATCACCGCCTGCGAGCGCGATAGATTCCGCTTCGAGCGGCTCAAATATAATGTGGAAAAACAGGGAGCGGGGCGCGTCACTCTCCTCAATGAGGACGCCCGCAGTTTGAGCCCCTATTTCCGCTTTGATAAGATCTTGCTCGATGCGCCCTGTTCGGGGAGCGGTATCATTTCGCCTTCGCATTCCGTCAAATGGAGCGAGAAGCTGCTTTTCAAGTGCGTTTCGCTGCAGCGTGCGCTCCTTAAAAAGGCGTATGAACTGTTAAAACCGGGTGGGACGCTCGTCTATTCCACCTGCTCTATCCTGCGCGAGGAGAACGAGGAGGCCGTTGCATCTTTGAAGGGGGTGCGGCTTATACCGCTTGCTCCCCCCGCGGGCGTTCCGCTTCTTCCTTCGCTGCAAGGGACGCTGTGCGTGGCGCCCGACGGGTTGTTTGAGGGCTTCTTTGTAGCGAAACTCAAAAAGCCGTGAAAATTTGCCCCGAGGGCTTGAAAGCGCGGGGCTTTTCTGTTATAATGGAAAAAAAAGGGGCGCGCTTTTAGAAGCGGACGCCAAGAAGGAGGAATTTTATGGAAGCAATGGAAGTTTTATTGACGAGGCGGAGCGTCCGCTCCTTTAAGAGCGACCCCGTGCCCGAGGACATCATCCAAAAGATCGTCGAGGCGGGGCTCTATGCACCCACGGGGATGGGGTTGCAGGACCCCGTCATCATCGCCGTCACTCAGAAGGAACTGCGCGACAAGATCATGGCGGAAAATGCCGCCGTCATGGGCAGAGAGGGGAGCGATCCCTTCTACGGCGCGCCCGTCATCCTGTTGGTCGCGGCGAAAGCCTGCCCCAACGCCGTCTATGACGGCAGCTGCGTGATGGACAACCTTTTGAACGCCGCCTGGGCGATGGGGCTGGGGTCGTGCTGGATCCACCGCGCCAAAGAAGAGCTCGAACGCCCCTTCGGCAAGCAGCTTCTGGCGTCTTTGGGGCTCGAGGGGGAGTACATCGGCATCGGCCATGTGGCGCTCGGCTATATCGAGGGCGAGCCGCCCGCACCCAAACCGCGCAAAGAAGGGCGTGTCGTTTGGGTCAAATAACGCATCGTTTGAGCATAATAATTTGATCGGGCATATCTCGGGAGCAGCTATAACGGCTGCTCCTTCTTTTTGCCTAAACATAAAACAAAAATAACGAACTTATAACAAAAGTGCAAGACTTGAGGAAAATATCCGTGTTATAATCTTGCCGAAAACGAGAAAGGGGGTTCCCATATGCAAGTGCAGCGTATCTTATCGGAATTGACTTTGGAGGAGAAGGCGGCGCTCGTCGCGGGCACCGATTTCATGTACACCAACCCCGTGCCGCGCCTCAATATCCCCTCCCTCAGGATGTCGGACGGCCCGCACGGCCTCAGGGTGCAGCAGGAGGGGGGAGACAACGGCGTCAAGGGCAGCCTTCCCGCCACGGCGTTTCCCACGGTTGCCACCGTTGCGAGCGGCTGGGACCCCGAAAATTCTTATATGATCGGCGCCGCCATCGGCAAAGAGGCGCACAAGTACGGCGTGCATGTCGTGCTCGGCCCGGGCGCCAATATCAAGAGAAACCCCACGGCGGGGCGCAACTTTGAGTACTTCTCCGAAGACCCGCTCCTTGCGGGCAAGCTGGCGGCGGCGGAAATAAAGGGCATCGAGAGCGAGAACGTGGGCGTTTCCCTCAAGCATTTTGCCCTCAATAATGCGGAAAACTACCGCTTCATGGGCGATTCCGTGGCAGATGAGCGCGCCGTGCGCGAGATCTATCTGAAAGTCTTTGAGATCGCCGTCAAGGAGGGGCATCCCGCCTCTTTGATGTGCGCCTACAATAAGATCAACGGCAGCTATTGCAGCCAGAACAAGTGGCTGCTTACCGACGTTCTGCGCAGAGAATGGGGCTTTGAGGGCCTTGTGATGACCGATTGGGGCGCCATGCACGACCGCATCGCAAGCCTTCAAGCGGGGCTCGATCTTGAAATGCCGGGCGATACCGCCGTCTGCCGCAGACAGATCGTCGAGGGCGTCAAGAGCGGCAAACTTGCCGTATCCGATCTCGATGCGGCGGTGAAGAACGTGCTCGTGCTCGTTGAAAAATACGTCAAAACGTTTGCCGACGACTGTGACTTTAAGGAGAACGATGTCCTCGCCTCCAAGGTGGCGGCGGACTGCGCCGTGCTCTTAAAGAACGACGGCACACTCCCCCTCGATGAAGGGGAGGAGCTGTTCGTGGCGGGCGATCTCTTCGAGAAGATGCGCTATCAGGGCGCGGGCAGCTCGATGATCAACCCTACCAAGCTCACGACGCCCAAAGATGCCTTTGAGCGTGCGGGCATCCGCTATACCTTCCGCCGCGGCTATGCCGAGAATGCGACGGCGACCAACGCCACGCTCCTCAACGAAGCCTTAGCTGCGGCGCGGCCCTATCGAAAGGCGCTCGTCTTTGCGGGCCTTACCGACTATGTGGAGAGCGAGGGCTGCGACCGGGAGAACATGAAGCTGCCCGCAAACCAGCTCGCGCTCATCGAAGGGCTCATCGCGGCGGGCAAGAAGGTCATCGTCGTGCTCTTCGGCGGCTCGCCCGTGGAGCTTCCCTTTGCAGAGAACGCCGCCGCCATCCTCAATATGTATCTGCCCGGGCAGAGCGGCGGCAGGGCGTGCTGCGATCTGCTCTTCGGCAGGGCGGAGCCCGCGGGCAGGCTCGCAGAGACGTGGCCGCTCACCTATGCGGACGTGCCCTTCGGTGCAAATTTTGCGAGGAGCGCCAACGAAGTGTATAAAGAGAGCATCTTTGTCGGCTACCGCTATTATACGACCTTCCAGAAGAAGGTGCGCTATCCCTTCGGCTTCGGCCTCTCCTATACGAGCTTTGCCTGGTCGGGGATGAAGGTGCGGGAAGAAGGGGAGAAGATGGTCGTCTCCTGCCGCGTGAAGAACACGGGCGGGCGCGGCGGCGCGGAGGTCATCGAGCTCTTCGTCTCCGCCCCTCAAAGCAAGGTCTTCAAGCCCCTGCGTGAACTCAAAGCCTTCCAAAAGGTGCGCCTTGAAGCGGGCGAGGAGAGGGAAGTCGTCCTCACCGTCCAAAAGAGCGATCTAAGCTATTTCGATCCGCAAAAGCACGCCTGGATATTGGAAGGGGGAGAGTATAAACTGCAGTTCTGCTCTGATGCAGATACCGTCGTCCTCGAGGAGACGATCACCCTTCAGGGCGAGCACAATGCACCCTACGGCGAGGAGGTATATAGGGCCTACACCACGGCGCCGCTGCAAGTTTCGGACGCGCTCTTTGAGAAGATGAGCGGACAGCGCATCCCGCCGCTTCCGCCCCGGAAGCCCATCACGCTCGAGAGCCGCTTCTCCGACCTCAAGGGAGCGGACTTTTTGGGGAACATCCTGCACTCCGCCGTTTTGGGCGTGGCGGACAAGACGATGAAGGAAGCAAAGATGCTCCCCGAGGGCGCCGAAAAGGACAACAAAATCAAGGGCGCCATGTTCATGTACCGCATTTTGGAGAGCAATTCGCTCATCTCCATGTCCATGTCGGCGGGGCTCACCTTTCCCTATAACTTTGCGGAAGGCTTCATGGCGCTTGCCAACGGACGTATTTTTAAGGGCATCAAGTGCTTCTGCACGAAGATAAAGGCACCCAAATTACCCAAAGAGGAGGCAAAGTAATATGGCGGAAAAAATCAGCTGCGGCATGGGCCGCAACCCCGTACTGCCGCCCGAGGTGTGCATCCCCGACGGCGAAGCGCACGTCTTTGACGGCAAACTTTATGTCTACGGCAGCTACGATACGCAGAAGGGCGTCTATTGCAGCCACGAATATCACGTCGCCTCCACTTCCGATATGCTCCATTGGCGGGTGGGGGAGAAGTCCCTCGACGGCAAAGAGATCTCCTGGCCGCTCAACAAAAAGAGCAAGAGGTATTACGTCGTCGATATGGGTCTCAAAGACCCCACGCCCGTCTACCGCGAGATCATCAAGGGTATGCACATCCCCCTCGGCGTCATCCCCAAGTGCGTGCGGCCGCAGAACATCGACTTCGCCGCCTTCGTGCCCGATAAACAGCTCCTCTTTGCGCCCGACTGCGCCAATAAGGACGGCAAGTATTACCTTTATTTCTGCATGAGCGATTACAGCGAGGGCGTCGCCGTCTCCGAGAGCCCCGAAGGGCCCTTCACGGATCCCGTGCGCCTGCCCTGCGGCGGCATCGATCCCGCCGTCTTTATCGACGACGACGGCTCTGCCTACTACTATTGGGGGCAGTTCCGCGCCAACGCGGTCAAGCTCAATGACGATATGCGCTCCTTCGACGAGAAAAAGGTCGTAAAACGCATCGTCACCGAGGAGGAGCACGGCTTCCACGAAGGCAGCTCCATGCGCAAGCGCAACGGCATCTACTACTATGTCTACCCCTGCATCTACCGCAAGGGGAGGCCGACCTGCCTTGCCTATGCCACGAGCAGCAGCCCCCTGGGGCCCTTCACCTACCGCGGCATCATCATCGACAACGCCAAGTGTGACCCCGAGAGCTGGAACATCCACGGCAGCATCGAGGAGTTCAACGGGCAGTGGTATGTCTTCTATCACCGCTGTTCGGGCAATGCGAGGGAGTTCCGCCGCCTCTGCGTGGAGAAAATTTACTTTAACGAGGACGGCACCATCGACGAGGTGAAGATGACCTCCCAGGGCGCGGGCGAACCGTTTGCCGAGGGCGAGCGCATCGAAGGATGGCGCGCCTGCGAAGTGGAGGGCGGGGCATATATCAAGGGCACCGACCTCTTGATGAAGAAGGGGAGCTCCGCCGTCATCCGTTACTGTGCATTCTCGGGCCCCGTGAAGATGGAAGTGGAGGCGGAGGGCGAGGGCACGCTCTCGGCGACGGCGGACGGCAAGCCGCTCGAAAGTGCCGAAAAGGGCGTCCATGAAGTGGTGCTCACCGCCTCGGGCGAGCTCACCGTGCACGCCGTGCGCTTTGTGCCCGTGCAATAAACGGGAGTAAAGCATGAAAGCCATTCGTTTGAGAACGGAATACCTCAAAGATCCCATCGGCATCGATATTGAGCGGCCGCGGCTCTTCTGGAACGCGGAAGGGGGCATCAAGCAGAGCGCCTACCGCATCGTTGCCGCCTCGGACGGCAGGACCGTGTGGGACAGCGGCAAAGTCGCCGCCTCAGCTATGCGCGCGGAATTTCCCCCAAAGCTCTCCTCACGGCAGCGCGTTATTTGGCAGGTGAAGCTGTGGGACGAGCAGGGCGCGGAAGGGGAGTGGTCGCAGGAGGCCTTCTTCGAAATGGGCCTGCTTTCTCCCGCCGACTTCAAGGCGCAGTGGATCGCGGGCAATTACAGGGCGGATAAAAAGCGGCGCTATCCCGTCGACTGCTTCAAAAAGCAGTTTACTGCCCTCGGCGTCAAAAGGGCGCGCCTCTATGCTTCGGCGTGCGGGCTATATGAGGTCAAACTCAACGGCGTGCGCGTGAGTGATGCGCTCCTGACCCCCGGCTCCACCGATTACAGGAAGCGCATCCAATACGAGGCATACGACGTCACCGCGCTCATCAAGGGCGGCGTCAACGTGATGACGGCGGAGCTTGCAGACGGCTGGTACCGCGGTAGTAACGGTCCGCAGGGGCGGCGCAATGCCTTTGGCAGAGAGACGAAGCTTTTCTTGCAGCTCGAACTTTATGACGCTGCGGGGCACATCACGCGCGTCGTGACGGACGGCAGCTGGGCGTGGAGCTGCGACGGCCCCCTCACCTTTGCCGATCTTCGCGACGGTGAACGGGTGGACGCGAGAAAGCGCGCCTCCTATCAGGGCAGGGCAAAGGCCGTCAAATTTACGGCGAATCTCACCGCTTCCGACAACGTCCTTGTAAAAGCGCACGAGCGCTTCTTCCCCGAAAAGATGAGCGTGACCCCCTCGGGCAAAAAGCTCTTGAAGTTCCCGCAGAACCTTTCGGGCTTTCTCTGCTTCCGCCTCAACGCCCGCGCGGGGCAGCGCATCCGCATCCGCCTCGGCGAGATGACGGAGAACGGCGAACTGACGCAGAAGAACATCCAAAATATGCACAGAGGGAGGCCCACGCCGCTGCAAGAGATCGACTACATCTGCCGCGACGGCAACAACGAGTACACCCCCAAGTTCTTTTTTGCGGGCTTCCAATATGCCGAAGTGGACACCGACATCCCCTTTGATAAGGACGATTTTTGGGCGGACGCCGTTTACAGCGATCTGGAGGAGACGGCCTCCTTCGCCTGCTCGCACCCGCTCATCAACAAGTTTTTCGAGAACACCCGCTGGTCGTTGAAGAGCAATTCGACGGACGTTCCCACCGACTGCCCCACGCGCGAGCGCATGGGCTGGACGGGAGACAGCGAGGTCTTCTTCAATACGGCGGCCTATATGACCGATTACGCCGCCTTCGCCCGCAAGCACGTTCGCGATATCTTCGACCGCCGCTTGAAGAACGGCAAACTGCCGCAGATCGCTCCGTGGTCCAACGAGGACTTCATCCTCTACGGGCTCAACGGCTCGGTGGGCTGGTCGTGCGCGGGCGTGTATATCCCCCTCTATCTCTATCGGCGCTACGGCGACGAGCGCATCCTCGAGGAATACTATGAGGATATGCTCGACTACGCCGACTTCATGATCCGCCGCGCGGGCAGGTGGGGCGGCGTGTACGCCAAGCCCATCTTCCTCTCCTTGAAGAATGCCGGGTACCTCGTCAACTGCGGGCGTTCCTACGGCGAGTGGGCGGAGCCCGCCGACGTCAAGCCCATCATGTGGTACGACTTCATGACGCCCAAGCCCGAGGAATCGACGGCGTACACCTATTTCACTTTGCAGCGCGTTCTGGAAGTTGCCGCCATTTTGAAAAAGCCGAAGTCAAAGCGCCTTGCCCGCATCAAAAAGTACAGCGAGGGGGCAAGGAACGCCTATCGGGAGCTCGTCACAAAGAAGGGCTATTCGCTCGACACCGACCGCCAGAGCAAGCTCGTGCGGCCGCTCTACATGGGTCTTCTCACAAAGGAACAGGAGGAATTTGCCAAAAAGCGGCTCATTCGGGCGCTCGAAAACTACGGTTGGCGGCTGGGCACGGGCTTTTTATCGACGCCCTTCATCCTCTTCGTGTTGGAAAAGATCGGCATCGAGTACGCTTATCGGCTGCTTGAAAACGAGGAGCTCCCCGGCTGGCTGTATATGCCCAAGCACGGCGCCACCACCATCTGGGAGGCGTGGGAGGGCAACGCCCGGGAGAGCGCCATCGGCGCGCAGAGCGGCATCGCCTCCCTCAACCACTACTCGAAGGGCGCCGTCTGCGAATGGCTGATGAGCGAGATGTGCGGCATCCGCGTGGCGGGGGAGAACAAATTTACCCTTGCGCCCAAACCGGGCGGCACGCTCACCTTCGCGCGGGCGGAGTATCAGAGCATCTACGGCAAAGTCTCCTGCGGCTGGCAAAAGGGGGAAAACGGCTATGCCTATACCGTCACCGTGCCCTGCAACACGGCGGCGGAGCTCATCCTCCCCGACGGCAGAAGGGAGACGCTCTCCGCGGGCGAATACACGTTTTGAATTCAGATGATAAATGGCGGCTCTGCGGCCGCAAAAAATAAATGGAGGATAAGAATGAGAAGGAAAACGATCATGGCAGGACTTGCGGCACTCTGCGTTGCCTGTTCTGCGGCGGGTTTTGCTGCCTGCAAGCCCGAAGAAGAGCCGGAAGTGCAGGAGGGCGTCATCTATCAGACGTCCGTCGAGAGCTTTTGGGTGGGCATCGGCAAGGCCTATCTCACGTTTGAGAACAACGCGGGCGAGCAGGTCTTTAATGTCAACGTCGATTCGGGCAGCGGCTATGAATCGTGGCTTTCGGGCGGCTGGGTGATGGAAGAGAACGGCCCCCTCACGCTGACGGCAGAGTGGGAGGAGGGGGAGAATGCCACCTATCTCGCGGACGCCGTTTCGGGTGAGCCCAAGGAGTACGCGCTCGAGGGCGGAGTCTATACCATCGGCGTAGAGCTGCCCAGTGCCAGCGTCGAGTTCACGCTCGATCCCGTTGCGGATAAGGTCACCGAGGGCGAGACGCCGGGACCCGATGGACCCGACGAGCCCGATGAGCCAGACGAACCCGACGAGCCAGACGAACCCGACGAGCCCTGCACCGAGCACGTCGACGAGGACGGCGACGGCAAGTGCGACGTCTGCGGCGAAGAGATGGGAGAAGAGCCCGTTGCGCCTGACGTGCAGCTGACTTTGGCAGCGGAGACGGCGGGCGGGCAGTCTGCCGAGCTCTACTTCTATGCCGACAATAGCTGGGAACTTGCCATCAGCTACTATACGGGCATGGAGTTTTCGACCGCGGCGGCGGGCACCTGGGCGCTTGATGAGGCCTACAGCATGGTGCTCACCGTGACGGAGGACGCGGGCAGTATGCTCCCCGAGGACAGCTATACCTTCCCCGTCGACTATAAGACGTTCGAGTACAGCGGTACCATCACGGTCAACATCCCCGTCGTGGGCGAGGCAGTCTTTGAATTTGCCGTCAAAGAGACGGAAGAGACGTTTATCGTTACCTTCGATCTGAACGACGGCACGTCCGAGAGCGTCAGCGTCACCACGTCCACCTTCACCGCCGACGACGGTACGAAGAAGCAGTATGTCAAGCTCTCCGACGAGCCCGCTCTCCCCGAGCGCGAGGGGTACCGCTTTGCGGGCTGGGATACCGAAAAAACGCCCGTCCTCGAAGACGGCGCCTCCACGACGGAGTGGATCCTCGGCGAGAAGCAGTCTTCCGTCTATTCCATCCCCGATTCTCCCGTCGTGAACGACGTCATGGAAGTCACGGGGGATATGACGCTCTACGCCCGCTGGGTACAGCCCACTTCTATCGGCACGGAGGAGGAGCTGCGCGCCATCGCTGAAGACCTCGGCGGCTGGTATGTGCTGGAAAACGACATCACCCTCACCGGGGAATGGGTGCCCGTGGGGCAGTACTACGGCGCCTATGAGTTCCTCGAGACCAATTGGTGGAAGTTCGCCTTCGACGGCCTCTTTGACGGCAACGGCTACACCATTTCCGGGATGAAGCTCTCGACGCTCGACTTTGACTTCGACCGCGAGGAAGAGGGCTCCGCCGACGGCACGACGGGCTTCTTCGGCAGCCTCTGCGACGGTGAAGTGAAAGACCTCACGCTCGCATCCCCCGTCATCGACCTTACCAATTCCGGCGATTCCGCGCACGCCTATGCGGCGCCGCTCGCCGCCTTCGTGCACGGGAACAGCACCGTCATCACCAACTGCCATGTGACGGACATGACGATGGTGCTCGATCTTGATAATATCTATTATGTGGCGGCGGGAGGCCTTCTGGGCGGCCATTGGGGCGGCCACATGACGGGCAGCTCGGCAAGCGGCACCATCACGGCAGACTTTTCTTACAGCGAGGGCCATACCTCGGCTGCCAACCACCTCTATGTGGGCGGCCTCGTCGGCGAGGGCTACTGCTGGGTCGAAGAGGGCTGCGCTTCCGGCGTTGACATCGACATGACTGTCTCCGATGCGCGCACGGAAGTGCCCGAAGGTTCGCAGATCTCCCTCTATGTGGGCGGTTTGGGCGGCAGCGCTGCCTACACCGCGGGCAACGACGATATCGGCGGCTCCATTTCCATCGACTGCTCGGGCGTTCTCGCCTCTGCCGTCAATGCCTATGTGGGCGGCGTTGCGGGCATCCAGCGCTACGGCTATCTCAATACCTGCACCGTGACGGCCCCCGTTTCGCTTGTCAAGGCGGCGGGCGCGGGAACGTACCGCGTCGGCAAAGTGCTGGGCGGCTATGACATGACGACCTCCATGCTCTTCCTCAACGGCACCGACGATATGAAGGTCAGGGACTGCGATGCGAGCGCGGTCAAAGTCAGCGTGGACGGTGCGGAGACGGCGGCGGACTTCGTCGGTCAGATCCCTTCCAAAGAGGAGATCGAGGCGCAGAAGTGGCTGCTCGATCTGATGGGCATCGACCTCTCTGCCTACCTGGACGAGAACGGCGAATATACCATCTTCGGCGCCGAAAACTGCCAATGATCTTACGATTGCATGATCGCCGGCGGGCGCGGGCATAGATCTTCCGCGCGGCAACATTCGCCGGAAATACTTTCGGAAGGGGACAGCCATAACGGCTGTCCCTTCTTCCGTTTGGGCGATACTGAAAGGGAATAGTATGAACCACGCTTCTGATCGGGTCCCTATCATCCCCTTGCAGTATAAAGGGCAGAAAAGATAAAGGGCAGAAAAGAGGGCGGGGCTGCGCAGCTGCGCAGCCCCGCCCGACGTATTCTCTCAGATCTTCTTGACGAAGGAGCGGCGGCGCTTGTGGAGCACGTTATCGAAGTGCTTCCATTGATTGAGGATGTTATAGTTCTCCTCGAGGTTCAAATTGGTCTCGCAGTACTTGGCGGTGCCCTCCGTCATCATGCGGCCGATGGCGTCGATCATCACAAGGCTGACACCGCGGTAGGCGGGCAGCACGCCGATGAGGGCGAGGTCGATGATCTCGGGCTTCTGCACCGACTTCAAGACGCGGAAGAGGGTGGGGAGGGTCATCCTGCCGCCCGACTTTTGCAGCGCCTTGGAGATGGAGGGGAAGCACAGCCCGAAGCAGACGGGTTTTTCGTTTTCGTCGAGGATCATGGCGACATAGCGGATGTCGATGATCTGGCGGAAGCTCTTGATGAGCTCCTTTTTCATGTTCTCGGTGAAGGGAACGGTGCCGTAGATCTCGGCATACGTCTCGTCGAGGATGCGGAAGAAGTCGTCCTTGTAGAGGCGGATGAACTCGTCTGCCGACTTCGTTTCGCTCAGATGCACTTTGTAGCGCTTCATGATCTTGTCGCGCAGCTCGGGAAGGCGCTTGTCGGGCTCCTTGGGGGGATAGAGTTTGTGTTCCACCCAATCTACTTCCTTTTGGTACCCCAGATGTTCGATGAGCTTCTGATAGTAGGGGTAGTTGTACTGCTCCTCGAAGGTGGAGAGCTCCTCGAAGCCCTCGATGAGCAGACCCTCGCGCTCGAAGTCGGAAAAGCCGAGGGGGCCGACGACTTCCTCCATGCCCTTCTCTTTCGCCCACGTTTCGACAGCGCCAAAGAGGGCATTTGCAACTTCCTGGTCGTCGATGCTGTCGAAGCGGGTGAAGCGCACGCGCTTTTGCTGCCACTTCTCGTTGGCGGCCCTTTGCAGGATGCCCGAGATGCGCCCTGCGACTTCGCCGTCCTTATAGGCGAGGTAGTAGACCGCCTCCGAAGTTTCGTAGTAGTGATAATCGCTCCTGAAGAGCTTCATCTCGTCCGCATAAAGGGGCGGCACGAAGTAGGGGCTGCCCTTGTAGAGCATCAGGGGAAAATTGACGAACGCCCGCTGCTCCCTGGGCGAGCGCACCTCTTTGATCTCGATCATATTCTCATCCATCCTTTATTCACTTGACAAAATTATACTTCTTTCGGGGGGAAATGTCAAGAAAATCGCAAAGCGGGGCCTATGATGCGCAAACGAGGGCGAAGTAGGGCGGCGGGGCACGAAATAAATTTTGAAATTCGGCATTTTTCGACAAAAATCGTGCAAATTTGCGCCGCTTCCCGTAGATATTATTGTAAAAAATACTTTACAATCAAAAGACGATATTTTATAATTTTAATCACGAAGACAGAACGGATAGGAGGTAATGGAAAATTATGGAAAAGGCGGAACGGGAAAAATTTTCCGGACGTCTCTTTGCGCTCGGGATCAAACCGCACCTGAAGGGATATGCGTACCTTCTGACCGGGGCGGGGCTTTGCGCTGCTTCGGGGAGAGCGCCTTCGGCAGAGGAACTTTCTGCCGCGTGCGGCGTTTCCGGCGAGCATATGGCGCGCGTGCTTGAAATGTGCGTACGGCTCTCCGCGCAGCGCACGGGCAGCGGCTTCAAGGATGCGGCAGAGCTCATGCGCGCCGTCGCAGAGGGCTGAAAGCCGGAAAATAAAATGCGGGCGCCGCGGCAGTTAGCCGCGGCGCCCGCTCGCTTTTCTAAAATTACTTCTTTTTAGGGTGCAGTTCCGCAAGGGCGCCCATGAGGAAGTGCTTGGCCGTCGAATTTTCACGGATGATCGCCTTCGCCTCCTCGAAGGTGCACCACCTGACGTCGGTGAGCTCCTCATTGAGGACGATCTCCGCGTTCTCGTCGGCGATCACCACGAAGTTGATCATGAGCACATCCTTCTGGTCGTGATAGCGCGAGCCGTGATAGTGCCACTTGACGGCGTTGAGGCGGGTCTCCTCGCGCAGTTCGCGCACCACCGCTTTCTCGGCGTTCTCGCCCTTCTTGATGTAACCCGCAAACAGCTTATAATCCTCGTCTCCGACGTGCCGCGCTAAAAGGACTTTGTCCTCCGCCCGGTTGAAGACGGTCATAGACACCGCAACGGGAAAGAAGGGGAACTTGAATTTTTCGCACTTGGGGCAGTAGGGCACGAGGCCTTCGTTCTCCAGGAACCGCAGCGTGAGTTTTTCTCCGCAGTCCGTGCAATACATCTCTCTTTCCTCCCGAATTTATTTTCTCTCTATTTTACGCCGCCGTGCCGCAAATGTCAACCCCTATTTGTAAAAAATTTGCAATAAAATGGTAAAGGATGACAGCTTCGCGGCGCCCGTTCCGCCGCCCGCCGCCCATTTGCTTGAATGAAGGCAAAAACATCGTCCTATCGCTTGACAGCCTCCGTTCGCGCATTGTATAATGGAATGTATTTTGATAATGCCCGTCTCTGTGCAATGCGGGCTTTGGGAGGAAAACAAATGCTGACATCCATTTGCGGGATCAATTGGGGCGACGAAGGAAAGGGGAAGATGGTAGACTTCCTCTCCGAAGGGTACGACATCGTCTGCCGCTATCAAGGCGGCAACAACGCAGGCCATACCGTCATCAACGAGAGGGGCAAGTTCATCCTCAACCTGCTGCCCTCGGGCATCCTGCGCGAGGACGTCGTCAACGTGCTCGGCCCCGGCATGGTCATCGATATCAAACACCTTACGGAGGAGATGGGGCGCCTGCGCGAGAAGGGCGTCAAAATAGGGCCTAAGAACCTCAAAATAAGCGACAGGGCGGTCATCACCATGCCCTATCACGTGCTCATGGACTGCCTCGAAGAGGAGCGCCTTGCCGATAAGAAGTTCGGCTCCACCCGCCGCGGCATCGCGCCCGTCTATGCCGACAAGTACATGAAGAAGGCGTTCCGCATGGGCGAGCTGCTGCATACCGACCTCATGTATGCGCGCGTCAAGGACATCGTGGAGTGGAAGAACCTCACGGTAGCAAACGGCTATCATCACGAGCCCGTCACAGCGGAGGAGACCATCGACTATCTGAAGACATACGGCGAGCCCCTCAAGGACTATATCTGCGACGTGGGCCTCTACCTCAACAACGCCAACAAAGAGGGCAAGAAGATCATGTTCGAGGCGCAGCTGGGCGCCCTCCGCGACATCGACTTCGGCATCTATCCCTATACGTCGAGCTCCTCGACCATCGCGGCTTATGCTCCCATCGGCGCGGGCGTGCCCAACCTCAAGCTCGATAAGTCCATCGGCATCATGAAGGCGTACTCCTCCTGCGTGGGCGAGGGCCCCTTCACGGCGGAATATTTCGGCGAGCCCGCGGAAAAGCTGAGAGCGGCGGGAGGCGAGTACGGCGCCGCTACGGGCAGGCCGAGAAGGGTGGGTCCCTTCGACGTCGTCGCCTCCTCCTACGGCATCCGCTGCCAGGGCGCGGACGAGATCGTGCTCACCAAGCTCGACATCCTCTCCGTCTACGAGGAGATCGAAGTCTGCACCGCCTACGAGCTGGACGGCAAGATCATCCACGACTTCCCCTATCCCGATGCGCTCAACCGCTGCAAGCCCGTCTTTGAGAAGGTCAAGGGCTGGCACACCGATATCTCCAAGTGCCGCATAAAGGAAGAACTTCCCCCAGAGGCGCTCGATTACATCAAGTATATCGAAGAAAAGTGCAGCTGCAACATCACCTATGTCGCCGTCGGTGCAGAGCGCGACGCCGTCATCAAACTTAAATAAACTCTTATAAGACGAGCCCGCGGGTGCTGCCTGCGGGCCTCGGCAATCGATAACGCCATGAAATTTTACAAGATGCACGGCATCGGCAACGATTATATCTACTTCGACTGCTTCGACAGGATGCCCGAAGACCCTTCTGCGCTTGCCGTAAGGCTCTCCGACCGTCACTTTTCCATCGGCGGCGACGGCGTCATCCTCGTGTGCAGGAGCGATGTGGCGGACGGCAAGATGCGTATGTTCAATGCCGACGGCAGCGAGGGCAAGATGTGCGGCAACGGCATCCGCTGTGTGGGCAAGTTCCTCTACGAAGTCAAGGGTATCCGCAAGGATATCATCACCGTGGAGACTTTGAGCGGCATCAAGACGCTGAAAATGCACGCTGCAAACGGGAAAGTGAGTTCGGTCACCGTCGATATGGGCGCGCCCGAGCTTGTCCCTTCCCGCATCCCCGCAAAGTTTGAAGGGGAGAGGGCGGTCGGTGTGCCGCTTGCAGCCGGCGGGAAGGACTACCGCGTGACGGCGGTCTCCATGGGGAACCCGCACTGCGTCGTCTTCGGCGGCGATCCCTATGCGCTCGACCTTGAAAAGATCGGCCCTTCGTTTGAACATCACGAAGTTTTCCCCGAGGGCGTCAACACCGAGTTCGTCGAAGTGCTCGCCCGCAACGAACTGAAAATGCGCGTCTGGGAGCGCGGCAGCGGGGAGACGTGGGCGTGCGGCACGGGCGCCTGTGCCGTCGCCGTCGCAGCCATCCTCAACGGCTTTGCGGATCAGGGGCAGGACATCCTCGTGCATCTGCGCGGCGGAGACCTCACCATCAACTATACGGGGGAGACTGTCTTCATGACGGGGCCCGCCGAATTCAGCTTCACGGGCGACGTCGTGATCTAAAGCGGCATAACACAAGAAAACCATTAAAGGAAGGACAGATGACGAAATATATCTTTGTAACAGGCGGCGTCGTCTCGGGGCTCGGCAAGGGCATCACGGCGGCATCTTTGGGACGCCTCTTGAAAATGCGCGGCTATAAAGTGGCATCGCAGAAGCTCGACCCCTACATCAACATCGACCCCGGCACCATGAGCCCCTATCAGCACGGCGAAGTGTTCGTGACGGAGGACGGCGCGGAGACAGACCTCGACCTCGGCCACTACGAGCGCTTCATCGACGAGAATCTCAACAAGTTCTCCAACCTCACGACGGGCAAAGTCTATTGGAACGTGCTCAACAAGGAGCGCGCAGGGGAGTATCTCGGCCAGACGGTGCAGGTCATCCCGCACATCACCAACGAGATCAAGTCCTTCATCTATCAGGTCGGCAAATCGACGAATGCCGACATCGTCATCACCGAGATCGGCGGCACCACGGGCGACATCGAGAGCCAGCCCTTCATCGAGGCCATCCGCCAGGTCGCCCGCGAGGTGGGGCGTGACAACTGCTGTTTCATCCACGTCACGCTCGTGCCCTACATCTCGGGCTCCTGCGAATTTAAGAGCAAGCCCACGCAGCACTCCGTCAAGGAATTGCAGGGGATGGGCATCTCGCCCGACATCATCGTGGCGCGCGTCGATCAGCCTATGCCCGAAGAGATCCGCGAGAAGATCGCCATGTTCTGCAACGTCAAACCCGAGTGCTGCATCGAAAATCTGACCCTCCCCGTGCTCTATGAAGCGCCCATGATGCTGGAAAAGAGCAACCTTTCCTCCATCGTCTGCGGCATCCTGCACCTTGAACCGCGCGAGATCGACCTCACCGAGTGGGAGGAGATGCTCGGCCGCATCCACGCCCGCAGCAAGACGGTGAAGATCGCCCTCTGCGGCAAATATGTGCGCCTGCACGATGCGTATCTCTCCGTCGCCGAGGCGCTCGCCCACGGCGGCTACGAGACGGGCGCCAAGGTGGACATCGATTGGGTGGACACCGAAGCCCTCACGCCCGACAACATCCATGAGCGCTTAAAGGATGCGGACGGCATCCTCATCCCCGGCGGCTTCGGCGGCAGGGGCATCGAAGGGAAGGTCCTCGCCTGCAAATATGCGCGCGAAAACAACGTTCCCTATCTTGGCATCTGCCTCGGCATGCAGGTCGCGGTCATCGAATTTGCCCGCAATGTTTTGGGCTATGCCGACGCCAACTCCTCGGAGTTCTTCCCCGAGGGCAAGCACTCCGTCATCGACCTCATGCCCGATCAGTACGGCGTCAAGATGGGCGGCACGATGCGCCTCGGGGCATATCCCTGCAAGCTGTACGGCAGGCAGATGAAGGAGGCGTACGGTACGGACGAGATAAGCGAACGCCACCGCCACCGTTTCGAGTTCAACAACGAATACCGCGAGGAGTTTGAGGAGCACGGCATGACGCTTGCGGGCCTCTCGCCCGACGGCACGCTCTGCGAGGCGGTGGAGCTCGACGACAACGACTTCTTCGTCGGCGTGCAGTTCCACCCCGAGTTCAAGTCGCGCCCCAACAACGCGCACCCGCTCTTCCGCGAATTTATCCGCCATGCCATCGGCTACATGGAAAGGAAGGCATAAAGATGAAAGTTAACCATCATTACTTTGAAATTCAGGACAGCTATCTCTTTGCGACCGTCGGCAAAAAGACGGCGGAGTATAAGAAGGCACACCCCGACAAGGACGTCATCCGTCTGAGCATCGGCGACGTCACCCGCCCGCTCGCGCCCGCCGTCATCGAGGCGATGCACAGAGCCGTCGACGACATGAGCCGCAAGGAGACCTTCCACGGCTACGGCCCCGACCAGACCTGCTACGGCTACGGTGCCCTCATCGAGAGCATCAAGGGGAGCTACGCAAAAAAGGGCGTTTTTCTTGAAACGGAGGAGGTGTTCATCTCCGACGGCGCCAAGTCCGACCTCGGCAACATTCTGGAGCTGTTCGCGGAGGACACCGTGGCGCTCATCCCCGACCCCGTCTACCCTGCCTATGTGGACGCCAACGTGATGTCGGGCAGAAAGGTCATCTATCAGGACGCCAACGAGGGGAACGGCTTTTTGCCCATGCCCGACGAGAGCGTGCACGCCGATCTCATCTATCTCTGCTCGCCCAACAACCCCACGGGCGCGGCCTATTCGAAGGAGCAGCTCAAGGCGTGGGTGGAGTATGCCAAGAGGCACGACGCCGTCATCCTCTACGATGCGGCATATGAGTACTTTATCCGCGATGAAAGCCTTGCCCGCAGCATCTATCAGGTGGAGGGCGCCAAGGAGTGCGCTGTCGAGATCTGCTCGTACAGCAAGACGGCAGGCTTTACGGGCGTGCGCTGCGGCTATACCATCGTGCCCCAAGCGCTCGTGCGCGACGGGCACAGCCTCAACAAGATGTGGGCGCGCCGTCAGTCTACCAAGTTCAACGGCGTCTCCTACATCACGCAGATGGGCGCAGCCGTCGTCTTCAGCGAGGAGGGGGAGAAGCAGATCGGGGAGAACCTCAACTACTACCGCAATAACGCCAAGATCATTGCGGACTGCATGGACCGCCTCGGCATCTGGTACACGGGCGGCAAGCACTCGCCCTACATCTGGTTCAAGTGCCCCGGCGGCATGGACAGCTGGACGTTCTTCGATCTGCTGCTTGAAAACGCCAACGTCGTGGGTACCCCGGGAAGCGGCTTCGGCAAGAACGGGGAGGGCTATTTCCGCCTGACCGCATTCGGCACGGAAGAAAACACGCGGGAGGCATGCCGCCGCCTGGAGGCGTTCCTCTCGTCTATGAAATAAGAGGGTAACGGGATGGATAACATAAGATCGGCGGGTGTGCTGCTGCATATTTCCTCTCTTCCGGGGAAATACGGCATCGGCTCGCTCGGAAAAGAGGCGTACCGTTTTGCCAAAAAGCTCGCCCGTGCGGGCGTCCGCTATTGGCAGATCCTGCCCCTTGTGCAGACGGGCTACGGCGATTCGCCCTATCAGTCCGTCTCTTGCAGTTCGGGCAATCCCTATTTTATCGACCTCGATCTGCTCGAAAAACAGGGGCTTTTGACGAAAAAGGAACTCAAACCCCTCGTGCGCAGGGGAGACGTCGATTACGGCGCTCTCTACACGGAGCGCTATCAGACGCTGCGCACCGCCTTCTCGCGCTTTGCCTTCGACAGCGCCGAATTCCGCGCCTATGTCGACGAGGGCACGCATGAGGACTATGCGCTCTTCATGACCGCCAAGACGGTCTTCGGCGGCAGCTTTGCCGATTGGAAGGAAGAGCTTCGCCGCCGCGAGCCCGCAGCGCTCGAAAAGCTCAGGACGGACTATCACGAGGAGTACCTCTTCTGGCAGTTCCTGCAATATGAGTTCGATCTTCAATGGAAGGCGCTGAAAGAGTACTGCAACGCGCTCAATGTGCGCATCATCGGGGATATCCCGCTCTATGTCGCCTACGACAGCGCCGACGTCTGGGCGCATCCCGAGCTCTTCAAGCTAAAAGAAGACTTAAAGCCCGAAAAAGTCGCGGGCGTGCCGCCCGACTACTTCTCCGAAACGGGTCAGCTGTGGGGCAACCCCGTGTTCGATTGGGCGGCGCACCGAAAAGAGAACTACCGCTGGTGGAAGGCGCGCCTTGATCGGGCGCTTAAAACATACGACGTCGTGCGCATCGACCATTTCCGCGGCCTCGACCGCTATTACGAGGTGAACGCCGAGGTGACGACTGCCGTCAACGGCTGCTGGCAGGACGGGCCCCGGGACGAACTCTTTGAGGGCATCGACAGATCGCGCATCATCGCGGAAGACCTCGGCGAAATGGACGACGGCGTGCGCGCGCTCATCAAGAGGACGGGGCTCCCCGGCATGAAAGTGCTGCTCTTTGCCTTTGACGGCAATGAGGACAATGCCTTCCTGCCCCACAATATCATTGAAAACTGCGTCTGCTACACAGGCACGCACGACAACGATACGGTGGCGGGCTACGTCAAGTCTCTCTCGCCCGAGGAATTTCTTTTGTTCCGCTCGCGCGTTGCCAAAGAACTTGAACTCGTCGGCATGGATATCCGCCTCGGCCGCACGCCCGAAAGTTTTGCAAGGGCATTTACGGAGATGGCGATGGCCTCGAGCGCAAACCTTGCGGTGGTGCCCGTGCAGGACCTTTTGGGGCTCGACAACAGCTGCCGCATGAACCACCCGGGCACCAACGGCGGAAATTGGTGCTGGCGGCTGAAAAAGATGCCCTCTATGGCGGCATTCGGGCGGCTTAAGCGCCTCATCCGCAAATACAGATAAATTTTTAGGGGTAACTTCCGTCCATCAAAAGACCTGCTTTGAAAGCGGGTCTTTTTTTGCGCCTTGATGGGCAAACGGGCGGCGGGTGCGCGGGTCGGGTGCACGCGGAAGGGGCTTTCCGCATACAATGAAACAGAACCCGAACGGTTCTTTCACGGAGGTTATCCATGTCATTTTTCTCCAACTTTTCATCCGATCACTGCCCCGGGGCGATCACGGGCAATCCCTTGAACGGTCTTTGCGAGAAAGTGTGTATCCAGGCGGAAAAGATCTTCGATGCCGGCATCGTGCAGACGCGCATCGAGAATTACTCCGTCGTCCCCGCAAGCTTTCTCCCGGCCTCCCCTACATATCCGCTCACCTTTTTAAGTGCCCGCTCGCTCTCCTCGGAGGGCATCGTCTCCGACCTCAACGTGGAGCGCCAGCCCGACGGGCAGTACGCGCGCATCCAGGCGAAGATCACCATCCCCGTTGAGATCGTCTATCTCGACGCGGGCGGGGCAGAGGGCAAGGCGCTCGGCTCCGTCGTCCTCAACGAGGACGTCCTCATGTTCGTGCCGCAGGCGTCCGTCATGCCCTTCACGGTCTCGGCGATCGCCTCCTGCGTCTCGCCCGAAGGGAGGTGGGACGCCGTCTCCAATTCCTTTATTTTGAGCGCCTGCCTCACGGTCATCCTCAAAGTCTCCATGCAGGTGGAAATTCTGGTGCCCAGCTACGGCTACTGTGCCATCCCGCCCGCCCAGGAGTACTCGCAGGAGGTCTGCACGGGCTTTTTTGAACTGCCGCTCTATCCCGAGAGCCGCACGCCCGGCCGCAAGTAACTTGCCGCATAAACCGAGCCGCCCTTTTAGCACGGGGCGGCTCTTGCTTATCTTTGTCCTTTGGGTGCGGGCGAGGTGCGGAATTCACTTCGGGGCGCTTCGAAGAACTCAAAATATGCCTTGACGCTCTCCAACTGCGTCCAGCGCTTGACGTCCACGGGGTCGCCGTCGAAGTCGTAGATCTTCGCCCCGCGCAGGGAAAGGAGAAAGGGGGAGTGGGTGGCGATGATGAATTGGCTGTCAAAAAAGCGCGCCTCCTCCTCTAAAAACTGCTTGAATTCGAGCTGTTTTTGTGGGGAAAGGCTGTTCTCGGGCTCGTCTAAAAGATAGAGCCCCGCCCCTCGGATGCGGGAGGTGAAGTAAAAGAAGGCGCTCTCGCCGTTGGACTGCTCGCGCACGTTCTTGTCCATGCCGCCGTCGCGGACATAGCCCGAGAGCGTCTTTTTGCGCGCGTCCGTCACCTTTTTGAGCTCGTCGTAGTCTGCGAGAGACTGCATACGGAAGGGCCCGCTGCCGCGCTTTTGAAAGTATTCTTCAAAGAGTTCCTCGCGCTTTAAGTCGATGCCCTCGTTGACGGCGCGGAGGGAGAGCATATAGTCGAAGACGTCGTCGCTCGAGACGGTACGGCTCTCCTCGGGCAGGGAGCGCGCCGTGCGGAAGCGGCACAGCTTTATATAATCGGCAAAAAAGCTCGAACGGTTGAAGGGGGAGTCGCGTTTTAGCGAGAGTGCTTCCGAAATGACGTTGAGCGCCGTCGTCTTGCCCGAGCCGTTGCCGCCGTAGAGGAGGGTGACGGGCGCAAAGTCCAGCCGCTCCAGCCCGCGCGAAGAGAGCACGAAGAAGGGGTACATGGTGTTGAAGCAGGTGCGCTTCTCCTCAAGGCGTACCCTGTACTCCTCGTCGTATGAGGGAAAGACAAATTCGGAGAGATAGATCATGTCGTTTCCCCGAGCTCTCTTGCGTCCTTTGCGTCCTCGGGCTCGGCGAGCACCGTCTTATATTCATGATAGATGACAAAGCCCGCCCTCGCCTTAGGCGGCTTTTTCACCTGCCTTACGGGGCAGTAGTCGACGGGGATGCGCCCGCCCTGTTTGGCGTCCGAATAGCGCGCGCAGATGCCCGCCGCCAAGAGCAGCACATCTTCGGGCACGGAGCGGCCCTTGCTGCGGATGATGACGTGCGCGGAGTGATACTTCTGCGCGTGCAGCCAGATGTCGTCGGGCGCGGAGGAGCGGATGAGGCGGTCGTTCTGCAAGTTGTTGCGCCCCGCCATGATCTCAAACCCGTCCTTTTCAAAGCGGCGGAAGGGATACTCGGGCGCCGCCTGCTTTTTGCGCTTTTCGGGCTGTTTCAGCAACCCTGCAAGCTGCAGCTCCTCCTCGAGGCATTTGAGATCGTCCATGCTCTCGGCAGAGGAAATGGCGGCGAGCAGGCTGAGAGAATAGTCGAGCTCGGCGCGCACCTCCGTTTCCTGCGGGCCGAGCGCCTCGAGGGTGCGCTTTTGCTTGCGGTAGCGCTTGAAATACGCCTGCGCGTTGTCGGCGGGGGAGAGGCGTTCGTCGAGCACGATCTTCACCGTGCCGCCCTGCTCGTCGTAGTAATTTTCCAGCTCACAGGAGCGCATCCCCTGCTTTAAGCGGTAGAGATTGGCGGTGAGAAGTTCGCCCTTGATGCGATCGTCCTCCATGCCTTCGCATTGGCGGCGCTTTTCGAGGATCTGAGAAAGGCGCTTTTCTTGCTTCTTTTTGGCGGCAGAGACGGCGGAAGTGAGCTTGCGCTGTAATTCGTCAAAGCCCTTTTTTCGGCGTCTGCCCGCATAGAAGTACTGTTCCGCCGCCGAGATGTTCTCAAAGGGGATGCCTCCCGCCACAGAGCGCGCAAAGAAGTCGGTGGGCACGCCGTTCTTTTCCACCACGCAGGGGGAGATGTCGTCCGAGAAGATGGCCTTATGCACATACTCCGCAAAGTCGCCGCCCGTAAAACCATTGACGATCTGCTCCGCCGTGCAGGGGGCAAGCCCCATGACGTGCTGAAAGAGAAAGCGGGAGAGATCGGCGGGCAGGGGAGGGGAGAGGAGCGCGCGGAGGGCGGGAAGATCGGAGGGGTCCGCCTTGTCCTGCCGGACGGGGGGGAGATAGGGAACGCCGGGCAGGATGGCGCGGCGGCAGTTCTCGTCGATGGTTGTCGTCTTGAGCGCGCCCAAGATGACGCCCTTTTCGAGAAGGAGGATATTGGAATACTTGCCCATGATCTCCACGCGCAGTTCGCGCTCTGCCGTCGAGAAGTCGGAAAAGCAGAGGATGCGGAAGATGAGGATGCGCTCAAAGCCGGGCGTCGAGACGCTCAAAATTTCCGCACCCTGCAAGTACTTGCGCAGCAGCATACAGAAGTTGGGGGCAGTCAAGGGGTTGGGCGGGTTGTCCGTCGTAAAATAAACCCCGCAATCGGCAGCATTCGCGTTGATCGTGAGTTTTAAGGTGCTCTTTTGCGTGTATATAAGAAGGGAGAGTTCTTCTTTCCCCGGCTGGTTGATGCGGTTGATGCGTCCGCCGCGGAGGGATGAGTCGAGCTCGCGGGCAAGAAGCCGAATGGTGAATGTATCCTGCGGCATGGGAAGTCCTCCTTTGCTATGCAGCCATTATACCCGAAAAAAGCAAAATTGTAAATAAAAACGCTTTTCTTTCTTGCCCCGTTATGTTAAAATAGTTAGGCATAAGATCCGATACGAAACAACAATCACCGCCGTCGGAAAAATGAGGAGCATTTTATGAATTACCAGGTAGAGACAGCAGAAAAGAGTACCGTTAAGTTGACCATCACCTTCACGCCCGAAGAGTGGAACGGGGCCATCAACAAGGCCTATCAGCAGAACCGCGGCAAGTATGCCGTCAACGGCTTCCGCAAGGGCAAGGTGCCCAAGAACGTCCTTGAAATGTACTACGGCAAGGGGCTCTTCTATGAGGACGCGCTCAATCTGCTCTATGCCGAGCACTATGGCGCCATCCTTGAAAAGGAGAAGGACAACTTCACGGCTGTCGGCGATCCTGCACTCTCCGTCGACGACATTTCCGACGAGAAGGTCGTGCTCATCGCCGAAGTCCCTGTAAAGCCCGATGTGGAGATCGAGAGCTACAAGGGTATAAAGATCCCCGAATTCGTATATACTGTTTCGGACGCCGACGTCGACAAGGACATCGAGGACACCCGCCTGCGCCTTGCAAAGGACGAGGAAGTGACGGACCGCGCCGCAGAGATGACGGATACCGTCAACATCGACTTTACGGGCAAGATGGACGGCAAAGAGTTCGAGGGCGGCACCGCGGAAGGGTATGACCTCACGCTCGGCTCCCACCAATTCATCCCCGGCTTTGAAGAGGGCGTCGTCGGCATGAACATCGGCGAGACGAGAGACGTTGAAGTCACCTTCCCCGAGGACTATCAGGCAGAAGAGCTCAAGGGAAAGAAGGCCGTCTTCACCGTGACCCTTCATAAGATCACGGGCAAGGCGCTGCCCGCGCTCGATGAAGAATTTGCCAAGAAGATGGGCAGCGATTCCGTAGAGGCTTACCGCGCCAAGGTGAGAGAGCGCCTCGAGCGCAACGCCGCTTCCCGCTCCCTCAACGAGACGGAGAACTCCATCATCACCGAGATCGCCAAGGGCGCCAAGGCAGAGATCCCTCAGGCCATGATCGACAAGCAGAACGAGTTTGCCCTTCAGCGCCTTGAATACAACCTCATGTACCAGGGCATCCGCCTCGACGACTATCTCAAATATCTCAACACGACGAGAGAGGCCTACCTTCATACCTTTGACGAGGAATCGAGGCGCACCGTGCTGCACCAGCTCATCGTCGAGAAGCTCATCAAGCTCGAAAACATCGAGGCGAGCCAGGAAGAGATCGAAAATAAGATCGCAGAACAGGCCAAGAGCGTCGGCAAAGAGGCAGAGGAATACAAGAAGACGATGGATCCCCGCCAGCTCGAGTACATCGAGTCGGACATCAAGGTGACGAAGCTCTTCGACTTCCTCAAAGCCAACAACGAAATGATCAAGCAAGAGGAGAATAAGTAATGGAAAGAAACGTGCTCATTCCCTATGTCGTGGAGCGCACGTCGGGCGGCGAGAGGAGCTATGACCTCTATTCCCGCCTTCTCGAAGACCGCATCATCTTCCTCGCGGGGGAGATCGACGACGCCGTCGCCAACACGGTCGTCGCGCAGCTCATCTACCTCGAAGCGAAGGACCCCGGCAAGGACATCAGCCTCTATATCAACAGCCCGGGCGGCTCGGTATCGGCGGGCATGGCTATCTACGACACGATGAACTACATCAAGTGCGACGTCTCCACCATCTGCATCGGCATGGCGGCGAGCATGGCTGCGTTCCTCCTCTCCTCGGGCGCAAGGGGGAAGCGCTTCGCCCTCAAAAACAGCGAAGTGATGATCCACCAGCCCCTCGGCGGCGCACAGGGGCAGGCCAGCGACATCAAGATCCATGCGGAACACATCTTGAAGACGAAGGAGAAGCTCAACCGCATCCTTGCGCAAAACACGGGCAAGCCGCTCGAGATCATCGAGCGCGATACGGACAGGGATAACTTCCTGTCGGCGGACGAAGCCCTTGCATACGGGCTCATCGACCGCGTGTACGAAAAGAGATAATCATCTATCCGGAGGATCAAATGGGTAAATACGAACCGAGCTGTTCTTTTTGCGGAAAGGAAAAATCCAAGACGAAAAAGCTTATTGCCGGTCCCGACGGGATCTATATCTGCGACGAATGCGTAGAGCTTTGCAAGGATATGCTCGACAAGATGCCCTCTTCCTCTCAGCAGGAAAAGATCCCGCTCAAAAAGCCGAGCGAGATCAAGGAAGAGCTCGATCATTACATTGTCGGGCAGGACAAGGCAAAGCGGGTGCTTTCTGTTGCCGTCTACAACCACTATAAGCGCATCAATTCGCTCGCCGAGGGAAAGAAGGAAGATGACGACGTGGAGATCGAGAAGAGCAATATCCTGCTCCTCGGCCCCACGGGCAGCGGCAAGACGCTGCTCGCCCGTACGCTTGCTAAGATCTTAAACGTTCCCTTCGCGACCTGCGACGCAACGACCTTGACGGAAGCGGGCTATGTGGGCGAAGATGTCGAAAACATCCTCTTAAAACTCATCCAGAATGCCGACTACGACATCGAAAAGGCGCAGCACGGCATCATCTACATCGACGAGATCGATAAGATCGCGAGAAAGGGAGAGAACGTCTCCATCACGCGCGACGTCTCGGGCGAGGGCGTGCAGCAGGCGCTTTTGAAGATCATCGAATCGACGGTCGCCAACGTGCCTCCGCAGGGGGGCAGAAAGCATCCCCAGCAGGACTGTATGCGCATCGATACGACCAACATCCTCTTCATCTGCGGCGGCGCCTTTGTGGGGCTCGATAAGATCGTTCAGGCCCGCAAGGACGACACGGGGCTCGGCTTCGGCGGCAACGTCAAGCTGGGCGCGAACGAAGTGGACTATTCCCTCCTTGACGACGTCAAGCCGCAGGATCTCACCAAGTTCGGGCTCATCCCCGAATTTGTCGGCCGTATCCCCATCGTCGTCAGTTTGCAGGCGCTCGACGAGGACGCGCTCGTCAACATCCTCACGCAGCCGAGGAACGCCATCATCAAGCAGTACCAGAAGCTCGTTGGCCTCGACGGCGTCAAGCTCACCGTGGAAGAGGATGCCGTGCGCGAGATCGCCAGCACCGCCATCCGTTTGAAGACGGGCGCCAGAGGGCTCCGCACCATCATCGAAGGGCTGATGACGGACGTGATGTACGATATCCCCGGCAAGAACGACGTTGAGGAAGTCATCATCACCAAGGGGTGCGTGATGAACGGCGAAAAGCCCACCCTCGTCTACAAAAAATCTGCATAACGAACAGCAGGGGCCGCAGACGCGGCCCCTTTGCAATGGCATTTTTAAGGATATTATATATGAGGAGCGCCGCCCGCGGTTTTGCCGCGGGCGGCGCTCCTTTTGTGCAGCCGTATTTAATTGAGGCGATAGGGCGTCGTCTGATAGACGAAGTTGAGCCAATTATTGTAAAAGAGGTTGGCAGTTGAAGACCAATTCATCTTGATACCGCCCGTCTCGTTAAAATAGTTGAATGGCTTATCGATGGGCAGACCCCTTTTGAGGTCGCGCTCGTACTCTTTTTGCAGCGTGTCGCGGTCGTATTCCATGTGCCCGAGGACAAACACTTCCGAGTGATCGAGGTTGGAGACGATGGCAGCGCCCGCTCTATGGGAGGAGGCGAGCACCTTTAAGCGGGGCTCGCGCTTCAGATCGCTCCCTCGCACGGTGGAGTGGCGGGAATGGCAGACGTGGAACTCGTCCGAGATGCCGCGCATGAGGGGATCGGGCTCGGCGCTCTGCTCCTTGCGGTGCGTGAAGACGCCGAAGAGCTTGCGCGGCAGCGGGTACTTGGGGATGCCGTAGAAGTAGTTGAGCGCCGCCATCGCTCCCCAGCAGATGAAGATGGTGGAGGTGACGTTGGTGCGCGTGAAGTCGAAGAGCTTGGTGAGCTCGTCCCAATAGGCGACGTCCTTGAATTCCATGTCTTCCACGGGCGCGCCCGTGACGATCATGCCGTCGAAGTGGCGCTCCTTCACGCGCTCGAAGGGCTGATAGAAGCGTTCGAGGTACTCCGCCTCCGTGTTCTTGGAGCGGTAGCTCTCCGTGTGGATGAGGGTGATGTTCACCTGCAGCGGAGAGTTGGACAAAAGCCGCATGAACTGCGTCTCCGTCTCCTTCTTGGTGGGCATGAGGTTGAGGATGGCGATCTCGATGGGGCGGATGTCCTGCGAGGTGGCGCGCTCCTTGTCCATCACGAAGATGCGCTCGCCCTGCAAGACCGAATAGGCGGGGATGTTGCGGTCGATGACGATGGGCATATTCAGACCTCGGCGAGCGCCTGCGTTAAGTCGGCGATGATGTCGTCGGGGTTCTCGATGCCGACGGAGAGGCGGACGAGATTTGCGGGGATGCCCGCCTTTTTGAGGTCTTCGTCCGAGAGCTGGCGGTGCGTCGTCGAAGCGGGGTGCAGCACGCAGCTCCTCACGTCCGCGACGTGCGTCTCCTGCGTGATGAGCTTCAAGTGCTCCATGAAGCGGGCGCAGTCGTGCGCGTCGCCCCTGATGCCGAAGCTCATCATGCCGCCCGTGCCCATGGGCAGATACTTTTTGGCGAGGGCGTGATAGCGGTCGTGCTCCAGAGAGGGATGGCGCACCCACTCGATCTTGGGATGGCTGTTGAGGAAGGCGGCGACCTTCTTTGCGTTGGAGCAATGGCGCTCCATGCGGAGGGCGAGCGTGTCGCAGCCGAGATAGGTCAAAAAGGCGTTCTGCGGGCTCATGATGGCGCCCGTATCGCGGATCATCTGCGCGCGGCACTTGGTGCCGAAGGGAACTTTCTCGTCCGCATACACGAGGCCGTGATAGCTCTCGTCGGGCGTGTTGAAGTCGGGATAGCGGGGATTGCCCTTGTAATCGAAATTGGCGATATCCACGATCATGCCGCCGAGCGCCGCCGCATGGCCGTCGATGTACTTGCTCGTGGAGTGGATGACGATGTTGGCGCCGAGCTCGCCGGGACGGCAGAGGATGGGCGTTGCGAGCGTGTTGTCGACGATGAAGAGGAGCTTGTTCTCCTTTGCGATCGAGGAAAGTTTTTCAAAGTCGAGCACGGCGACGACGGGGTTTGCGACCGTCTCCGCGTAAATAAATCTCGTCTTGTCGTCAACGAGGGAGGCGATCTTCTCCTTGGGATCGTCCACATCGAACATCCGGCACTCGACGCCGAGCTTGGGGAGCGTCGTGCCGAAGAGGTTGAAGGTGCCGCCGTACACTTCGCTCGCACAGACGATGTTGTCGCCCGCGCGGCAGAGCGTCATCGCGGTCAGTAAGATCGCAGACATCCCCGAAGCGCAGCCGATGCCGTATGCGCCCCCTTCGAGCGCCGCAACGCGCTTTTCGAGCGCTTCGACGGTGGGGTTTGCAAGGCGGGTGTAGAAGAAGCCCTCCGCCTTGAGATCGAAAAGGTCCGCCATCTGCTGCGTGTCGCCGTAGAAGAAGGTCGTGCTCTGGCAGATCTGGGGGATGCGGCTCTCGCCCGTCTTGGGGGTATAGCCCGCCTGGACGCAGAGCGTGTCGCGCTGTAAATTGCTCATCATGTATCACCTCGCAATGGTATTTCCGAAAGTTAGGACATATATTCTTTGGCTTCGCGGTCGGCGGCGCGTTTTGCGTCGCGTTCCGCCAGCGAACGCTTCTTGTCATAGGTATGCTTGCCGCGGCAGAGGGCGATCTCTACCTTGACGAGCGCATCCTTGAAATAGACTTTGAGCGGGACGAGCGTGTAGCCCGATCTATTGACTTTGCCCGCGATCTTGGCGATCTCCTGCCGGTGCAGAAGGAGCTTCCGATCCTTCCGGCTGTCGCGCGTCGAGAAGGCGCCGCTCTTGTCGTAGAGGGCGATGTGCATATTTTTGAGGAACACTTCGCCGCGCTCGACGAGGCAGAAACTTTCCGAAAGCGAGGCCTTGCCGAGGCGCAGCGATTTGACTTCCGCGCCCTCGAGCACGATGCCCGCTTCAAACTTTTCCTCGATGAAGTATTCAAAGGAGGCGGACTTGTTGACGGTCACGATCTTCATCTCTCACCTCACGCTTGGTCGAGCACCGCAAGCAGCTTGAACTGCGTCCTGCGCATGCCCCAGTCGACGCCCGCCACCTGCACGAGCAGCCGCTCGCCGAGGCGGAAGCTCTGGCGGGTGCCGCGCAGCTGAAAGCGCTCTTCGATAAATTCATAGTAATCGTCGGGAAGGGTCTCGACGGGCAAAAAGCCTTCGATGGTGTTGTCGAGCTCGGCAAACAGCCCGAAGGAGGTGACGCCCGAGACAGTCGCCTCAAACGTCTCGCCGATCTTATCCTGCATATAGGCGACGGTGTAGAGGGCGTCGACGTCGCGCTCGGCGTCCGTTGCGTTCCGTTCGCATTCGGAGGAGCGGTACGCCGCCTCGACGACAAAGTTTTTATACTTTTCCTTGGTCTCTTCGGGGCGGGAGAGGCTCTCCTTGATGATGCGGTGGATGCAGAGGTCGGGATAGCGGCGGATGGGGGAGGTGAAGTGGCAGTAACATTCGGAGGCGAGCCCGAAGTGGCCCACATTCTCCGCCGAGTACTTCGCCTTCATCATCGAGCGCAGCATCACGCGGTTGACGAGGGGATAGAGCGCGTTCCCTTCGAGGGAGCGCAAAAGCTCCTGATAGTCGAAGGGGGTGACCTTCGCGGGGTTGAACTTGACGTTGACGCCCGCTTCGGAGAGGAACTTTACAAAGTCCTTCGCCTTCTCTTCGGAAGGGCTCTCGTGCACGCGGTAGACAAAGGGCATCTTCTTTTCCGTCATGAGCGTGGCGACCGTCTCGTTGGCGAGCACCATGAACTGTTCGATGAGCTCATGCGAGATGGTGCGCTCGTATTCAGGGATGACGATCTTGCCGTCCACATATAAGATTTTCGCCTCTTTGAGGTCCATCGCGACGCCGCCCTTCGCGGAGCGCGCGTCCTTCAGAATTTTCGTAAGACGTACCGCCGTATCGATCATCTCGACAAGGTCGGGATATTTTTTCACCGTCTCCTCGTCGCGCTCATAGAGCTTGGTGACTTCGGTGTACGTCATGCGGTGGCGGGAGCGGATGACGGAGGGGGCGATGCGGCCCTTTACGACCTTGCCGCTCCGATCGACCTGCATGAGGCAGGAGAGGGTGAGCCGTTCCACGCCCTCGTTGAGGGAGCAGATGCCGTTGGAGAGGGCGGGCGGCAGCATGGGCAGCACGCGGTCGGGGAAGTAGACGCTCGTCCCGCGCTTGAACGCCTCTTGGTCGAGGACGCTGTTCCGCGTCACATAGTGCGTCACGTCCGCGATATGCACGCCGAGCGAAAAGATGCCGTCCTTTTCGGAAACGGAGATGGCGTCGTCGATGTCGCGCGTGTCCTCGCCGTCGATGGTGATGATGAGCTCCCCGCGAAGATCGAGGCGGCTCCTTAGATCCTTTTCGTCGAAGAAGCGGTCCTCCTGCTTTTTTGCCTCTTCGAGGACGTCTTCGGGGAAAGTTTCATAGAGATGATGGGCGCGGATGAGGGAGAGCTCTTCCGCGAAGAAGTCGCCCTTTTCGCCGAGCACTTCCTTGATCTCGCCCACGGGCGTATTGTCGGGGCGGAAGGAAGTGATCTTTGCGACCGCCTTGCTCTCCGGCGGGCAGTTGTTGGTCTTGCCGGGCAGGATGAGGACGTCGCGGGTGTACTTTCTCTCATCGGGATGCAGATAGCCGATCTTTCCTTCGCGGCGGAAGGTGCCGACGAGCTCCGTGTATCCGCGCGAAAGGACGGCTAAGATTTCGCCCTCGTCGTCCGAGCGGCCGCGCACGGGGATCACAAGCACCGTGTCGCCGTGGAGGGCGTTCTTGACGGCGCGGCGGGGAATAAAGAGATCGGGCGTGCCGTCCTCGGGGATGACAAAGCCGAAGCCGCGCTCGTTGCCCGAGAAGGTGCCTTTCTTTGCGCCGAACTGCTCGGCGGTGCCGTAGCGGTAGCGGCTGTCCGAAAGGAGTTCTCCTTCGCGGACGAGGGCGCGCAGGATGTCGCGCAGCCCCAAGCTCTCCTTTCTTCCGAGCTTCAGGCGCTTTGCGATCTCTTCATCGGTGAGAAGGGCGAAGGTGCCGTCCTTGATTTTTTGCAGGATGGATTGTTTTGCGTTCAAATGGGACCTCCCGGAAATGGGCCGAAACTAACAAAACAGGGCAGCCGAAGCCGCCCCCGTTTGGTTGGATGTCTGCGTTTTATGCCGTCCAGATCGCGTCGATCTGCAGGATGAAGAAGATGACTGCGAGCACTGCCAGAACGACGAGGCAGATGATCGTCCAGCGCTTTAAAACTTCTTCCGTCGACTTGCCCTTGTTCTTGCCGAAGAAGGTCTCGCTCGAGCCGCCGAGGGCGTCGATGCCCTGCGAGTTGCCGGGCTGAAGGAGGACAAGGATGACTGCCGCGAGCGCTGCCACGAACATGAGGATGATGAAAACGGCGCTGACGGTACGATAAACGGCGTATGCCGCATCCGAACTTGCGGGCGCAAGCAGGCTGAAGATATAGCTGAGATAGTTCATGCGTTGATTTCCTTTTCGTACATAGTCACGAGAAAGTATAGCATATCGCGCCTAAAAACACAACTTTTTTTCGCACGCTTTCCCCGATTTCACAAAAAAATTCCCTCCCGCAGCGGGGAGGGAAGGAGGAGCATGGTTTATGCGTTGATGAAGACGCTTGCGGAATCGCTGCCGAGCGCAAACAGAAGGATGCAGTTTTCCTTCACCCAATCGCTCTTTTGCAGATCTTCATAGACGCCCTTGAAGGTCGCGCTGTTTTCGGTCATTTCCTCTAAGGCCTTGGTGGAGTGGAACTCGAGGATGAGGGCAACTCCGGAATCAAAGAGGCCTTCGGTCTTGACAAAGAGATGTGCCGTGCAGGAGTTTTCGTAATTTTCGTTCTCCTCGCCCAGCGCTTCGACGATCTTATCCTGGTATTCCTGAATGGACTCGCTTTCCGTATAGCCTGCATTCTCATACGCCTTTTTGATGGAGCCGTAGCTGCTGCAGGCGGTGAGGGCGAACAGCATCGAGAGCGTGAGGAGCAGGACGGTGAGAAGGGTGACTTTCTTTTTCATATTCCGGGAAACCTCCGTTGTTGATTTTTACAACCATATTATATCACAGGAAGCGGGGGCTGTCAAGAGTGAAAGTAAAATTTCTTTGCCCCAAAGAGGCGCTGTTTTTTCCGCTTTCCGCTTTACAATCGGGGCGGTTTTTATTATAATGGAGAATATGGATAACCTCGTACTCATCGGAATGCCCTCCTCGGGCAAGAGCACGGCGGGCGTGCTGCTCGCCAAGCGCATCGGCTACGGCTTCATCGACTGCGACCTCATCATCCAGGGCGAGGAGGGCAAGAAGCTCTCCGAGATCATCGACGAAAAGGGCGTCGACGGCTTTATCGCCGTCGAGGAGCGCGTCAATTCGGGCATCATGGCGACGCACTGCGTCATCGCGACGGGGGGCAGCGTCGTCTATTCCGACCGTGCCATGCAGCACTTGAAGGGGATCGGCACCGTCGTCTACTTAGAGCTCGGCCCCGAGGAAGTGGAGCGCCGCATCCCCAGCCTTGCGAAACGCGGCGTCGTCATGCGCGGCAATATCACCGACGTCAAGGGCCTTCACGAGGAGAGAAAGCCCCTCTATGAAAGATATGCCGACATCACCGTCTCCTGCGACGGCAAAAATATCGACGAGACGGTGGAAGCGATCGCGTCTGCCGCGGGGTTCAAACTGTGAGGGTGTGTATTTACGGCGCGGGGGCGATGGGAACGAGCCTCGGCGCGGCACTTACCAAAGCGGGTGTTCCCATAGAGCTCGTCTCGCGCAATGCCGCCCATGTGGAGGCGCTGCGAACGCGCGGGGCAGTGCTTTCGGGCGCCGTTCAAATGACGGTCCCCGTCACCGCTATGCTCCCCGAGGAGATGGTGGGGAAATACGACGTCATCTTCCTTGCCATTCGTCAGCGGGGCAACCGCGAGGCGGCCGCTTTCCTGCTTCCCTTTTTGAAGGAGGACGGGGCGCTCGTCTCGGTGCAGAACGGGCTTCCCGAGCGCGCCCTTTCAGAAGTGTTCGGGGAGGGCAGGGTGTACGGCTGCGCCCTCTCGTGGGGAGCGGAGCGCACCGCGCCCGGAGAGATACAGATGACGGGCGGCGGCTTCCGCTTTGCCCTCGGGGCGTTCGGCACGGGCAAAAAACTTGCGGAAATTACCGCGCTCTTAAAGAAGGCGGGCGAAGTGACGGTATCCGATCTTCAGGAGCTTCGCTATGCCAAACTTGCTATTAATGCCGCTTTTTCCACGCTCTCCGTCATTTCGGGTCTCACCTTCGGGGAGCTCGCCGCGCGGCATAAAAAACTTGTCCTCGGCATTTTGCGCGAAGTGTTTGCTGTCGCCCGCGCCGCAGGCTGCAAAAAGCTGCCCCTCAACGGGCACGACCTTTTCCGCGTGTTTGCGGGCCCGTGGGCGGGAGCGCTGCTGCCCCTTGCCATGAAGCCCTATAAAAACACCCGCTCGGGCATGCTCAAAGACTTAGAGGCGGGCAGGCATTGCGATGTGGACTATGTGGCGGGCGCCGCCGTAGATGAGGGCGGGCGGCTCGGCGTAGAGACGCCGCTTTTGGAGAGCGCCGTCTCTCTCGTACACGACATCGAAAATGGGCTCGCGGAGATCGCTCCCGAGAGCCTGGAACTGCTATAAAGAAAAAGAGAGGAAGTTATGCGGCTCATACTCATTCGCCACGGCGATCCCGATTACGAACACGACACGCTCACCGAAAAGGGCAGGCGGGAGGCGGCTCTCCTTGCAGAGCGCACGCAAAAATGGCAGGTGGACGACGTTTATACCTCGCCGCTCGGCAGGGCGCGGGCGACGGCGGAGCCCTCCCTTAAAAAGTGGGGCAAGGACGCCGTCGTCCTCCCCTGGGCGCAGGAGTTTTTCTACCTCGTGCCCGACAGCAAGGGGGGAGAGCGCATCGCCTGGGACTATTACCCCTCCGAGTGGACGAAATACGACGATAACTTTGTGGAAAACAGGTGGATCGAGCGCGAGGAGATGGCTCCCCTGCGTGCGCATTATAAAGAGGTCGCGCGCGAACTCAATGCGCTCATCGCACAATACGGCTATGAGCGCGACGGCAGGATGTACCGCGTGAAGGAGCACAGCGATAAGACCATCGTCATCTTCTGCCACTTCGGCGTGAGCATGATCTTTTTATCGCACCTTCTCAACCTGCCCGCAGAGGCGCTGCTGCACGGGCTCATCTTGCCGCCTACCTCCGTCACCGTGCTCAATACCGAGGAGCGGGTGGGGAACGAGGCGTACTTCCGCGCCGAGCGCATCGGCGACACCTGCCACCTGAAAGCGGGCGGCGAGCCCATTTCGCAGTCCGGCTACTTTACGACGATTTTTCAAGAGGTTTGAATATGGAGTTAAAAGCACTTGCGGAGCGCCTGCTCCCCGGCAACTATCCCGATCTTTCTTATTATGAGGAACTCTATCCCCCGCGCGAGCTTCCCAAGGGGGCGGAAGTCACCCGCCTTGCGCCCTCGCCCACGGGCTTTATCCACCTCGGCAATCTGTTTGTCGCCATTGCCAACGAACGCATCGCCCATCAGAGCGGCGGCGTTCTGTATCTGCGCATCGAGGACACCGACGAAAAGCGCCGCGTGGAGGGCGCCGTGGAGGCGGTGAAGAACGCTCTCCGCTATTTCGACATCCGCTTTGACGAGGGCGCCGAGATCGAGGGGGCGGAAAATAAGTACGGCCCTTACTATCAGCGGCAGCGGGCGGACATTTACCGCGCCTTTGTCAAAGACCTCATCGCGCGCGGCAGGGCGTACCCCTGTTTCTGCACCGAGGAGGAGCTTGCCGCCCTCCGCGAAAGGCAGGTCGCCGAAAAGAAGATCACGGGCTATTACGGCGAATACGCCAAGTGCCGCACCCTCACCGAGGAGGAAATTTACCGCAACCTCGACGAGGGCAAGCCCTATGTCATCAGGCTCAAGTCGATGGGCGATCCAGAACATAAGCTCACTTTCCACGACGAGATCAAGGGCGACATCACGGTGACGGTGAACGACCAGGACGTCGTCATCTTAAAGAGCGACGGCATCCCCACCTATCACTTCGCGCACGCCATCGACGATCACTTCATGCGCACGACGCTCGTTCTGCGCGGCGAGGAGTGGCTGGCATCCCTTCCCATTCATCTGGAGCTCTTCGACGTGTTGGGCTTCCGCCGCCCCCGCTACGGGCACAACTGCTCGCTCATGAAGCAGGACGGCGAGACAAGGCGTAAGCTTTCCAAGCGCAAGGACCCCGAACTCTCCCTCGAATTTTACCGCCAGGAGGGCTACTTTGCCCGCGCCGTCAAGGTGTATATGCTCACCCTCCTCAATTCCAACTTCGAGGAGTGGTACCGCAAGAATCCCGACGCCCCCCTCGAGAGCTTCCGCTTCTCCGCCTCTAAGATGAGCAAGAGCGGCACGCTGTTCGACCTTGACAAGCTCAACGATATCTCGGCGGACGAGCTTGCCCGCCTTACCGAGGAGGAGATGCTCTCCTTCCTTAAAGAGTGGGCGGAGGAGTACGGCAGCGAGGCGCAGAAGGGGTACTTCAAGGACGAGGACTATATGAAGAAGGTGCTCGCCCTCTGCATGGGCACGGGCGGCAAGAAGCGCAGAAAGGACTTCAAGACGGCCTCGCAGGCGATGGGGGTCATCTCCTATTTCTTCGCCCGCCCCGAGGCGCACGAGAGTTACCGCGTCTCCTCCGAGGACAGGAAGGCGCTCCTTGAAAGCTATTTGAAGAGCTACGACCACGGGGACGATGCACAGGTGTGGTTTGCAAAGCTCAAGGAAGTGGCGGCAGCAAACGGCTTTGCCGCCGAGATGAAGGCGTATAAGGCAGACCCTTCCGCCTATAAGGGGAGCGTTGCCGACGTCGCGGAAGTGCTGCGCATCGCCGTCACGGGGCACGCGAACACTCCCGACCTTTGGACCATCCTTCACATTTTAGGCGAAGAGGAGGCGGCGGCGCGCATCAAGGCCGCAAGGGAGGAAGCATGAGCAGGGCAGATACTCTCTTCATCCAAAACTGCAAAGACATCATGCAAAACGGCGTGTGGGATACAAATCTTCCCGTGCGCCCGCGCTGGGAGGACGGCACGCCCGCCCATACCGTCAAAAAATTCGGCATCGTCAACCGCTACAACTTGCAGGAAGAATTTCCCATCCTCACCATCCGCAGGACGGCGTTCAAGTCGTGCATCGACGAAATTTTATGGATCTGGCAGAAGAAGAGCAACAACATCCGCGACCTCAACTCGCATATCTGGGACAGCTGGGCGGATGAAACGGGCTCCATCGGCAAGGCGTACGGCTATCAGCTCGCCCAAAAGGCGGTCTACAAGGAAGGGGAGTTCGATCAGGTCGACAGAGTGCTCTACGACTTAAAGCATAACCCCGCTTCCCGCCGCATCCTCACCAATTTATATAACTTTCAGGACCTGCACGAGATGCACCTCTATCCTTGCGCGTATTCGATGACCTTCAATGTCTCGGGCGATACGCTCAACGGCATCCTCAACCAGCGCTCCAACGACATGCTCACCGCCAATAATTGGAACGTGGTGCAGTACGCGGTGCTCCTCATCATGTTCGCGCAGGTGAGCGGGCTGAAAGCGGGCGAGCTCGTGCACGTCATCGCCGACGCGCACCTTTACGACCGCCATCTTCCCATCGTGGAGGAAATCATCAAGAACGAGCCCAAGCCCGCGCCCAAGCTGTGGGTGGATCCCTCCGTCAAGGACTTTTACGATTTCACGGTGGACAGCTTCCGCCTCGAGGGGTACGAATATACCAAGCTCGAGACCAAGATCCCGGTGGCGATATGAGAGCGATCTTCTGCGCCGACGAGAAGTGGGGCATCGGGAAAGACAACGGGCTCTTGTTTTCCCTGCCCAAAGACATGAAGTTCTTCCGCGAGACGACGAAGGGCAAAGTCGTCGTCATGGGGAGAAAGACTTTGGAGTCCTTCCCCGGCGGGCAGCCTTTGAAGGGGCGGGTGAATATCGTCCTCTCTTCCAAAGAGGCAAAAGAAGGCACGGTGGGGGCGAAGAGCCTCGATGCGCTCTTTGAGCTTCTGAAAAACTATCCCGAAGACGAGGTGTTCGTCATCGGCGGGGAGAGCGTCTATAATGCGCTTTTGCCCTATTGCAGCGAAGTCTACGTCACCAAAGTGGCGGCGGACGGCGGGGCGGACGCCTTCGCGCCCAATTTAGACGAGGACGAGGCATTTGCGCTCACGCAGGAAGGGGAGCCCCTCGAAGACAACGGCTTTTGCATCCGCTTCTGCACCTATCGGAATACTTCCCCCAAATCTTTTTCATAAAGAGGGGAGGGGGGACAAAATTTAAGAGAGACTGCGAAAAAAATCGCGGTCTTTTTTTGTTGCGCGCAAAAAAGAAGGGCAAATTAGGGGTATCAAAGTAAAACAGTTTGGGAAAAATCGAAAAAAAGCGATTTTTTTACACTTTTATTACAGGAGACAGCCTGATTTTTTTACATCGACTTGTTATGATATGCGTGTCAAAACAAAGAAAACAATTTGTAAGGAGAAAAAAGTTATGACTAAGGCAATGAAGAAAGTAACGTGCCTCGCTTGCGTGGCTGTTATGGGACTGGGTGCAGCGATGTTCGCTGCCTGCGACGGTGAGGGCACCACCCCCGGCGGCAACACGAACAGAGAAGTCGAAGAGCTCTACATCTCCGGTTCCTCCTCCGTCGCTCCTTTGATGGAGAAGCTCGCTTCCGTTTATGAGTCCTTCAACCCCTATGTGGAAATCACCGTTCAGACGAGCGACTCCGGTACGGGCGTTGCAGACGCGATCGGCGGCAAGAACGATTTCGGCATGGCATCCCGTGCGCTCAAGGACAGCGAGATCGAGCAGGGCGTGACCTCCAAGCAGATCGCGATCGATGGTGTGGCGCTCGTCGTCAACCCCGAAGCAGATCTCGACAACGTGACGAGCGATCAGGTCTATCAGCTCTATGCAAACGGCACGGCGATCGGCGCCATCACCAACGCCATCTCCCGTGAGGACGGTTCGGGCACGCGCGACGCATTCGACAGCCTCATCAAGAATGCGGAGGGCAAGGAGCTCGGCGATCTCTTCACTTTCAATGCCTGCGTTACGATCCAGCAGTCCACGGGCGGCGTCAAGGAAGTCATTGCTACCGCCGGCACCACCAACACCATCGGCTACATCTCCATGGGTTCCATCGATGATACCGTGAAGACGGTCAATTTCGAGGGCGTCGAGGCAACGGCAGAGAACGTCAAGAACGGCAGCTATGCTCTTTCGAGACCCTTCAACATCGTCTACAAGAGCGAAGACGACCTCTCCGAGGCAGCACAGCTCTTCATCGACTTCATCATGAGCGAAGCCGGCCAGCGCATCGCTGAGGCCGAGGGCTATATCTCCGAAGTGCTTGAATGATTAAAGCCGAGGTTTGCTATGGCACAAAACGCTGCAACTGCAACTAAAGGGGCGGTCCGCAACGGCAATCTCGCTTCGGTGAGAGAAAATACCGCAAAGGGCGTGTTCATCGCCCTTGCGGCATTTTCCATTCTTGCGGTCTTCGCCATCGTCATCTATCTGCTCTCGGCGAGCATCCCCGCTTTTCGGGAAATCGGGTTCTTCAAATTCCTGACGGGAAGCATCTGGTCGGCAAAGCATGAGATCTTCGGCATCCTGCCGATGATCGTCTCGAGCCTGGTGCTCACCGTTCTTTCCGTGCTCCTTGGCGGTATCCTCGCCATCTTCACGGCAGTCTATATGGTTTATTACTGCCCCATCTGGATGAAGAAGATCTATGAGCAGATCATCAACCTGCTTGCGGGCATCCCGTCCCTCATCTTCGGCTATTTTGGCCTCGTCGCCTTAAAGCCCGTTCTCGACGATCTCTTCAACGTCGGATCTTCGTTGGGTCTCCTGCTTTCGACGCTCGTTCTCAGCATCATGATCCTGCCCACGATCACCTCGCTCGTCAAGAACAGCCTT
>CALVTT010000006.1 GCA_944363045.1 uncultured Clostridia bacterium
GACGGCGAACGCACCGACTTGACCGACATTATGCACGATATAGAAAACGGAATGAGTTTTTACGACCTTTCCAAAAAGCACGGCAACCGCTTTATCCGCGTTATGAAATGGGCAAAGGAATACAGGCAATCGCACTTGGAAAACATATACAAGCGCACTTTTCGGAAAATGAAAGTCTATTATATATACGGCTCGGCGGGGTGCGGAAAGACAAGTTATGTATTCCAAAAACACGGCTATGACGACGTGTACCGAACGACAAACTATGAATTTGGCTGGATAGACGATTACAACGGCGAAAAGATATTGTTTCTCGATGAGTTCCGCAGTTCGTTCAAAATCTCGGAAATATTGGACTATCTGGACGGGCAGCCGATACGGATACGCGGGCGGCACTATAACCGCGTGGCTTGCTATGATACCGTGTATATCGTTTCTAATCTCTCATTGAAAGAGCAATACACGAATATACAGCAAACAGAGCCGAAAACGTGGGCGGCGTTCTGCCGTCGTATAACGGCGGTATATAACTTTGACATAAGCAAGGATATTCCCGTAAACAAATTCACGGGAGAATTAAGAAAACCGCCTACGCTTATACCGATAGACGACGACAGCGACTTGCCGTTTTAACGGCTGTATGGGTGGGTTCTCTTGGGTGGGGAGAATGGAAAAAGCACAAGGCTTTTAACCTTGTGCTTTTTCCTTAATGGTATGCGATAAAGCCCGCGACACCGTTCACGAAAATGTATTTCGTTTTCAGGTGTTCAAACTTTAACGACACTGGTGGAGATAACGAGACTCGAACTCGTGACCTATACGTTGCGAACGTATCGCGCTACCAACTGTGCTATATCCCCGAAGTTGTGAAAGGCGGCTTTCTCTGCCCTCACGCGCCTGCGCCGGACAGCGGCACACGCCCGAAAACAAGTTGATGATACCACATTCCCCGCAGAAAAGCAAGCGTTTTTTCGGATACGCGAAAAAAATTCCCCTCCTGCCGCTGCGGGTTTTTTTACTTTGTTGACTTTGTTGTCAATTTATGGTACACTTTTCGGTGGAAAGCCCGCAGGCGGGCGTTCCGATTTAGTTCCGCTTTCGTTCCGCCTTAAAAGGAGACACCCGTGGAGCCCCTTCAACCGCATCACCTTCTAACGCATCATATGCAGGCCGCCGTGTTCGACCTCGATGGCACGCTGCTCGATTCGCTCGGGGTATGGGACGACGCCGACCGCGCCTTCCTCTCCCGCCGCGGCATCGCGCTCACGCCCGACTATACCGAAGCCGTCAAGCTCATGCACCTCGAGGAGGCCGCCCTCTATACGAGAGCGCGCTATTCCCTCAAAGAGAGCCCGCAGGAGATCATGGCAGAATGGCTCGCCTCCATCCGCGAGGCCTATGCGACGATGCCGCTCAAACCCTATGCAAGGGAGTACCTTCTCACCCTGCACGCAAGCGGCGTCAAGCTTGCCATCGCCACCTCGTCGGACGAGCAGATCTTTCTGCCCGCCCTCCGCCACAACGGCATCAAGGAGCTCTTTTCCGCCGCCGTCATGGTGCGGGAGGTGGAGCGCGGCAAGGAATACCCCGACGTCTACCTCGAAGCCGCCCGCCGCCTAAACGCCGCGCCCCGAGACTGCGCCGTGTTCGAGGACATCCTCCCCGCCGTCAAGGCCGCCAAAGCGGGCGGGTTTTATACCGCCGCCGTCTTTGACGAGGGCTCCCGCGGCGACGAGGAGGAGCTGCGCCGCACGGCGGATGTGTACCTCGATTCCTATGAGGAGCTGCTCCTCTCCCCCATCCTCTTCTGAAATACGATGAAAAACCAAAAAACGGCTAAAAATAAAGGGAAAAACAAGAAAAAGAACAGATGGCGGCGCTTCCGCCACGGCGTGGTGAAGGCGCTCGTGCTGCCCTTCTCGCCGCTGTGCAAACTATGGTACGGCGCCAAAGTGGAGCGCATGAAGCGCCCCGGCAAGCGGCCCTATCTGCTCCTCAGCAACCATCAGACGCCCTTCGATCAGTTCTTTGTGGGCATGGTCTATTTGAAGCCCGTCTACTATGTGGCGAGCGAGGACCTCTTTTCCAACGGCTTTATCTCGCGCATGCTGGAGTGGGCGGTGCGGCCCATCCCCATCCGCAAGCAGACGACGGACGTGCGTGCCGTGATGAACTGCCTCAAGGTCGCCAAAGAGGGCGGCAGCATCGCCATCTCGCCCGAGGGCAACCGCACCTACAGCGGCAGGACGATGGCGATCAACCCCGCGATCGGCGGGCTCGTCAAGCTGCTGCGCCTGCCCGTCGCCTTTATCCGCTTCGAGGGCGGCTACGGCGTACAGCCCCGCTGGGCAAGCAATGTGCGGAAAGGCAAAATGCGCGTGTATGTCTCGCGCGTCATGGAGCCCGAGGAATACCGCTCCCTTACCGACGAGGAAGTGGCTAAGATCGTAAAAGACGAGCTCTATGTCGACGATCTTGCATACGGCGGCCTCTACAAGAGCAAGAAGAGCGCCGAGTATTTGGACCGCCTCCTCTACGTCTGCCCCGACTGCGGGCTCACCACTTTCCGCTCGGAGGGGGAATATCTCACCTGCCAAAAGTGCGGCAAAAAATGGCGCTATCTTGCCGATCGCACCTTTGACGGGGGCCCCTTCCCCAACGTGCCCGCCTGGTACGACTATCAGGAAAATTTTATAAACGCCCTCGACCTTTTGAGCCGCGAGGACGAGCTCTTTTACGAGGACACCGCCGCGATGAAGGAGGTCATCCTCTACAAGCATAAAGAGCTCATTGCAAAGGACGCGCGGCTCCGCCTCTACGGCGGGCGCATGGAGGTCTCCTTCGGAGAAGAAACATACGTCTTTTCCTTCCGCGAAGTCTCCGCCCTCACCGTGCTGGGGCGCAACAAGCTCGACGTATATACGGGGGACAAGGTCTTTCAGTTCAAGGGAGACAAGCACTTCAACCCCATCAAGTATATGCACTTTTTTCACCGCTTCCAAAACCTTTTGAAAGGAGACGAACATGGAAAATTTTTGGGATTTTAGCGTCTGGGGTTCCTTCAACGTCATCGCCATCCTGCTCATCAGCCTGCTGGTGGCGAACGCGCTCAAGCGGCTCATCAAACCGCTCGGCAACTCCCTCATCCCCACCTCGGTGCTGGGTGGCATCATGCTGCTCATCATCTCCTCCATCTATACGGGGGTGACGGACGAATACCTCTTCGATACCACCTTCTTCGGCGGCAACGGGGCGGCGTTTTTGGAGATCCTCACCTATCACACGCTGGCGCTCGGCTTTATCGCCTCCACCTTGAAGAGCACCAAGGGCAAGATGAACAAACAGCGCGGCATAGAGATCTTCAACACGGGCGTGACGACGGTGGCGAGCTATCTTTTGCAGGGCATCTTCGGCCTTGCCATCACCATTTTCGCGGCGTACGTCCTGATGCCCGGCTTCTTTAAGGCGGCGGGCATTCTGCTCCCCTTCGGCTACGGGCAGGGCTCGGGGCAAGCCATGAACTACGGCAACATCTACGAGACGCAGTACGGCTTTGAGGGCGGCAAGAGCTTCGGTCTCTCGGTGGCGGCCCTCGGTTTCCTAAGCGCGGCCATCGGCGGCGTCATCCACCTCAATATCATAAGAAAGAGGGGCAGGATGCGCCGCGTGGGCGACGAGAAGGACTTTATCCCCAGCTCCGAAGTGCACAACGAGGGCGACATCCCCATGAACCAGGGCATCGACAAGATCACCATCCAGATAGCCCTTGTCGCCCTTGCCTATGTTCTGAGCTATCTCCTGATGTACGGTCTCGGGCTGCTTCTGCCCTCGATGAAGGCGACCGTCTACGGCTTCAACTTCTTCCTCGGCGTGCTCGCCGCTGTGCTCGTGAAGGCCGTCCTCAACCTCTTCCATAAGAAGAACGTCATCAAGAAGCAGTACACCAACAACTTCCTCTTGACGCGCATCAGCAACTTCTTCTTCGACATCATGATCGTGGCGGGCATCGCCGCCATCAAGCTGGATACCCTCAAACAGTATTGGCACATTCTGCTCGTGCTGGGCGTCGTGGGGCTCGTCATCACCTACTTTTACAACCTCTTTGTGGCGCGCAAGCTCTTTAAGAGCTATTCCGAAGAGCAGTTCCTCGTCATGTACGGCATGCTGACGGGCACGGCGTCGACGGGCGTCATCCTTTTGCGCGAGCTCGACCCCCACCTTTCCACCCCCGCGGCGGAAAACCTCGTCTATCAGAACTTCCCCGCCATGGTGTTCGGCTTCCCCATGATGCTTTTGGCGACCTTCGCGCCCGAAAACCCTGAATGGACGCTTCTCATCCTCGTGGGCTTCTTCATCGCGATGAACGTCATCCTCTTCCGCAGTCAGATCTTCCGCCGGCGCGGCAAGGGAGGGGCTTCGGGTGCTTCCGATGCTTCCGCCCCGCCCGCTTCCCCCGCTCCCCCCGCCGAGTGACAAAACCGCATAAAAATACGCCCCGCGCTTTATGGCGCGGGGCTTTTGCTCGTTCTTTTTGGCTCGTTCTATTTAGTTGAGGGCGCGCGTGACGGCGCAGGCGACGACACCGGGGCCGACGTGGCAGGCGATGCTCAAAGGCAACGGATCGCAGAAGGAGACGGGGATGTTGGGGAAGGCCGCCTCGAGCTCGCGGCGGAAGGCTTCGATCTCCTCCTCCCGCTCGGTATGGGCGAGGCAGAGGCGCATCTGCCCTGCCGCCACATAGTCTGCAAAGCGGGTGGCAAGGTCGCTCTTCAAGGCGTCCGTCATCACCTGTTTGGCCTGCTTCAAGGTCTGCACCTTCTTGAAGGCGTCGAGCTTGCCGCCCTGGATCTGCAAAACAGGCTTGACGCGCAAAATGGTGCCGATGAGCGCCGCCGCAGGGGTGAGACGCCCGCCCTTTTTCAGATACTTCAAAGTTTCGAGCGTGAGGTAGATGGAACTGTCCTCCGCCGTGTCTTCAAGTTTTTTGGCGATCTCTTTGGCGCTCATGCCGCGCTCCGCCAACGAAAGGGCGTCGTAGACGCTCTGCTTCAGGGTGATGGAGATGCGGCGGTTATCGACCACCTGCACCCTGCCCTCGTAGTCTTTGGCAAGCTGCTCTGCCGTGTGGCAGCTCTCGGAAAGGGCGCTCGACATGGGGATATGCACGACTTCGTACCCCTCCTTCAAGAGCGCTTCCCACGCTTCCGTGACGCTCGCCGCCGAGGGCTGCGAGGTGGAAACGGAGGCATCGCCCTGCAAGTGCTCGTAAAACTGTGCCTGTGTGAGGTCTACATCCTCGAAATACTGCTCGCCGTCGATGACAAACGGCATGGGGATGACGGAAATTCCCAGTCTTTCCGCCTCCGCCTGCGAAATGCCGCTGTTCGAATCGGTGACGATCTTCACCATTGCCATGATCTTTTCTCCAATTCTTTGTTTTTGTTCACTTCGTGACTTATTCATTTTCGTGACTTATTCATTATAGAGGACGGAGCTCTGCTTGTCAAGAAAACGCGCCCGCTTTTGTGCAAGAAAAAACAAAAAAAGAAACTTGACATTTTGCGGCGCGCGTTCTATAATAAAAGGTGCGGACGGGCGCACATATCGGGCGCCGCCACAGCCAAAGAGAGATAACAGGGAGGAATTATGTACCGTATTCTCAAGAAAAGAAGCCTCAACCCCACCGTCACGCTGATGGAGATCGAGGCGCCCTTCGTCGCAAGAAAGGCGCGCGCCGGGCAGTTCATCATCCTCCGCGCCGATGAGCGGGGAGAACGCATCCCCCTCACCGTCGCGGGCTGCAACAAGGAGACGGGAGCCGTGACCATCATCTTCCAGATCGTGGGCGGCGCCACGATGACCTTGAACGCCCTCAACGAGGGCGAGTGCATCGCCGACTTCGTAGGCCCCTTGGGCAACCCCACCGAAGTGGAGGGCATCAAGAAGGCGTGCGTCGTGGGCGGCGGCGTGGGCTGCGCCATCGCGCTGCCCGTCGTAAGGGAGCTGCACGAAATGGGCTGTGAAGTCACCTCCATCGTCGGCTTCCGCAACAAGGACCTCGTCATTTTGGAGGACGAATTCCGCGCCGCTTCCGACAAGTTCGTGATGATGACGGACGACGGCAGCTACGGCGAGAAGGGCAACGTCACCGTGCCCTTGAAGCGTATGCTGGAGGCGGGAGAAACATTCGACCGCGTCATCACCATCGGGCCCCTCGTGATGATGAAGTTCGTCGCCCTTGCAACGAAGGAATACAATATCCCCACCGTCGCCTCGATGAACCCCATCATGATCGACGGCACGGGCATGTGCGGCGGCTGCCGCCTCACCGTGGGCGGGGAAACGAAATTCGCCTGCGTGGACGGGCCCGACTTCGACGCCCACCTCATCGACTACGACGAGGCGATGAAGCGCGCGCGCACTTACGCCGAATTTGAGGCAAAAGCGCGCGAAAAGCACTGCAATCTCTACAAAAAGGAGGTCAAGTGATGAGTAAGTTCAATATGGATCCCAAAAAGCACCCCATGCCCTCGCAGGATCCCCTCGTAAGAAACAAGAACTTCAAGGAAGTCGCCCTCGGCTACGACGAGGAGACCGCCGTGGAAGAGGCAAGGCGCTGCTTGAACTGCAAAAATAAACCCTGCGTAGCGGGCTGCCCCGTCAACGTCGCCATCCCCGAATTTATCGCCCTCGTGGCGGAAAGAAAGTTCGAGGAGGCGTACCAGGTCATCGCCCGCACCTCCTCCCTTCCCGCCGTCTGCGGCAGAGTGTGCCCGCAGGAGACGCAGTGCGAAGGCAAGTGCACGCGCGGCATCAAGGGCGAGCCCGTGGGCATCGGCAGGCTCGAGCGCTTTGCCGCCGATTGGCACAATTCTCATGCGACAGAAGCTCCTATAAAGCCCGCTCCCAACGGGCATAAGGTCGCCATCGTCGGCTCGGGGCCCGCCGGCCTCACCTGCGCGGGCGATCTTGCCAAGCTCGGCTACGACGTGACCGTCTTTGAGGCGCTGCACCTTGCGGGCGGCGTACTCGTCTACGGCATCCCCGAATTCCGTCTGCCCAAAGCCATCGTCGAAAAGGAGGTGGACAACCTTAAAGCGCTCGGCGTCAAGGTGATGACGGACATGGTCATCGGCAAAGTGCTCACCATCGACGAGCTCAAGGAGGAGTTCGGCTTCGAGGCCGTCTTCCTCGGCACGGGCGCCGGCCTTCCCCGCTTCATGAACATCCCCGGGGAGAACGCCAAGGGCGTCTTCTCCGCCAACGAATACCTCACCCGCAGCAACCTCATGAAGGCGTATGAAGAAGGCAGCGAGACCCCCATCTTCCACGCCAAAAAAGTCGCCGTCGTGGGCGGCGGCAACGTGGCGATGGACGCAGCGCGCTCGGCAAAGCGGTTGGGAGCGGACGTCGTGTATATCGTCTACCGCCGTTCGGAGGCAGAGCTCCCCGCCCGCCGCGAGGAAGTGGAGCACGCCAAGGAGGAGGAGATCGTCTTCAAGCTCCTCACCAATCCCGTCGAAGTGCTGACGGACAGCGACGACAACGTCGTGGGGCTTCGCTGCATCGAGATGGAGCTGGGCGAGCCAGACGCTTCCGGCCGCCGCCGCCCCATCGAAAAGAAGGGCAGCGAATTCGATATGGACGTCGACTGCGTCATCATGGCGCTCGGCACCTCGCCCAACCCCCTCCTCAAAAAGACGACGAAGGGCCTCGACACCAAGCCGCGCGGAGAGATCGTCGCCGACGAGAACGGCAAGACCTCGCTCGAGGGCGTCTATGCGGGCGGCGATGCCGTGACGGGCGCCGCGACCGTCATCCTCGCCATGGGCGCGGGCAAGACCGCAGCAAAGGCGATGGACGAATACATCCGCTCCAAGTCATAAACAATGCCGAAACCCGTTCGGCACATAAAAACTTCCCGCAGGGTCCCCTGCGGGAAGTTTCGTTTTCAAAGAAAGAGCCGCGTTTCATTCTTCCGTCGCCGCCGCAGATACGCCCTCAAAAGCGGGCTCAGGCGGAAGGATAGCGCTTCCTCGGGGCAGGCGCGCACACAGCGTAAACAGCGGATACAACGGCCGTTCGGCTTCCCCGCGCGCATGGCGTGCATGGGGCAGACGCGCTCGCAGGCGCCGCACCCGCTGCAGCGGGAGGAGCGCACGAGCCTTACCCCGAGGCGGCTTCTCAGCCCCGGTGCGCCCGAAAAAAGATGCCGCCTGCCCTTGGGGATGAGGACAGTCGTCCCCTCTCCCGAGCGCACCTTTTCAAAGAGAGGCTTAAGCGCCGCCGCGTCGAAGGGATAGCCGTCCTGCGTATAGGCGTGCTCCGTCGGCACATATGCCGCGGCGATGACCTTGCCCCGAAAGAGCGCTTGGGCATCGTACAGGGCGCGGCCATAGCTCATGCCGCCGTAGGCAGCGACAAACGCCGCTCGCTCCGCCCCGCACGCCGCGAGATAAGCAGCAACAGGCGGGGGAACGCGCTCGCAGTAGACGGGGAAAATAAGGAGCAGCACGGCGTTCTCCCGCAGGGGCTCCCCCAGCGGCAGAGCCGCCTCCCCCACCGCCTCGGCGCAGGCGAGGGCGATCGATCGCGCATGGCCGCTCCCCGTAAAATAGCGCACGTCCGTCATGGCTCCGCTCCGATCTCTTCCCGCATCAGGGCGCATTCGGGGAGCTCTTCGAGGGAAAAGCCGAGGCTCTCTTTCATCTCGGCGATGACCTCCTCCTTCGGGCGGCCGCAGCGCCTGCTCGCAAGGGAAATTTCCAGCGCGCTGAAGGGGATGAGCGTGCTCTCGCAGTTATAATAGCGCACAAACTGCGTATAGTCCTTGCAGCGCTCTATCTTGCAGCTCGTATGCAGCGCCTTGTCCTTTACCGCGGGCGCCGACCAGCCGCATTCCTTGACGAGGATGTCCTTGACGCGGTTCCAATCATAGATCCCCCCGCAGGCCTTGTCCATATCGAGATGCACGAAGGCGGGGATATGCCCCGTCCACGAGGAGCTTCTTATGGCGCGCTTCAAGGGCGGCAGCAGCTCGGGCGCCGCATGGATGGCCTCGACGACGCTGTGTACGGGCTCCCCCTGCAAGCCGCTGTGCTTTTTGAAGAAGTTGTCGCCGTAGGCGAGCTGTTTCATCGTCATCAGCGTCTGGATCTGCCCCTGGCGGAGGGGCGGGTGCAGGGTGAGGACGCGCCATACGTTAAAGAGAAAGGTGAGAAGTTTATTTTCCGCGAAGGAATAGGCGATCTTGGGCGCCATGTGGTTGTAATAGAGGGCGAGCATCTGCACGGGCTCGTTGCCCGCCATAAAATAGGGCACGCGGTTGGCGACGAGCTCGGGGTAAAAGAGCAGATAGGCGAGCGACGGGCAGGCGCAGGTACTGCCGATGAGCGAATACAGCTTGCGGTAGACCTTATCGAGCGTCTTCTTGGCGACGGTGCGCACGATGAACTCCACCTTGGGGAAGGCTCTTTTCGCCCCCTCGATGCTTTGCTTGGCGCTGTCGGAGAGGAAGGGGATCTCCCAGGTGAGGGCGAGGACGCGAAGCCCCTTGACTTTGGAAAGGTAATACAAGAGAAAGGTGGAATCTTTGCCGCCCGTGTAGAAGAGAGCGACGTCGAAGCGGAAGCGCTTGGAAAGTTTGATCTCCTCCACGAGGGGCAGAACGCTCTTGAGCCCCATTGTCTCCTCCTCCGTCTGGCACATGGGGCAGCGCCCCTCCCCGTCAAATTCGAGGCCGGGCAAAATATAGTCGTTGGCGCAGCAGCAAGTGCAAAAACGCGCCTCGTCAAGGCTCTTGGGGATGCGCCTCAGCTCCCCTTCCGTGACGACCGCCTCCCCCATAAGGGAGCCTAACAAGCGTTTTTCTTCCGCGGTCAGCTTCTTTGGAAGGGCGGATACGATCGCCCGCTGTTTTTTCGTCAGCCGGACGGTATTGCGGAACATATGCTCCTTATTGCGAAGCCCATAGTAGCGGAGCTTCCCCTCCTCCAATTTCCAGCGAGCCTGTAAATAGTACATTTTTCCCTCCTTATGTGAAGGGGCTTCTTCATGCAGACAACGGTCCTCTCTGACTTCCCCACGTCTTCCCTTCGCATGGGGAGAAAGGGGCGCCGAACGTTCAGCAGAATGCGCCCTCGAAGTACTCGATGCCCGCCTCGGTGACGGAGGCAACATCGAACCTACAAGGCACTTCCTCCCCCAGCCGCTCTGAAAGATAGAGCGCCATTTTACGGTAGCGCTCGCGCTTTTTAGCGTTCACCGCCTCGGAGGGCAGCCCGAAAGCGTCGGAAATGCGCGTCTTGACCTCGACGAGGCAGTAGGTATCCCCCTGTTTCGCGAGGATATCCGCCTCGCCGAAGGGGGTGCGGAAGTTGCGCTTTATGATCTTATAGCCGCGCTTTTTTAGGTAGGAGACGGTCAATGCCTCTCCCTTCCGTCCCAGAATTTTGTTACGAAGGTCCTGCGATGGATCGGGCATATGCCCACCTCCCTTATGGCGTTGATGTGCGCCGCCGTGCCGTAACCTGCGTTGCGCTCGAAGGCGTACTCGGGGTAACGTTTGGCATACTCCGCCATCAGCGCGTCACGGTAGACTTTGGCAAGGATGCTCGCCGCGCCGATGGAACAGACGAGGGCATCCCCCTTGACGATGCTCCGCTGCGGGAAAGCGATGTCGAGCGTGAGATCGCCGTCCGTCAGAACGAGCGAGGGCTGCACGGAAAGCCCTTCGACGGCGCCCTTCATGGCAAGGCGGGTCGCCTCGCGGATGTTGATGCGGTCGATGGTCCTTTCGTCCACTTCAAAGATATGATAGGAAAGGGCGTGCTCCCTGATATAGGCAGAGAGCGCTTCGCGCTTCTTTGCGGAGAGCTTCTTGCTGTCGTTGACGCCCGTAAAATCGAGATCGAGCGGCAAAATGACCGCCGCCGCCACCACGGGTCCCGCCAAGGGACCGCGCCCCACTTCGTCCACGCCCGCAACAAAGGGATACTGCGCCGCGAGTGAGCGCTCCAAATCGAGTTTATCCATTTTCTCTCCCGCCCTTAAATGAGGCCGACGGCGTTGAGATCGTCAAGGCTGTCAAAGGTGAGGCGGCCGAGCCTGCCCTTGCGCAGGTCGTCGATGAGCGCCCGCTCTCCCCGCTCGTAGTCGTATTCATCCTTTTTGAGCAAAAACCCGCGCCGACGGCACACTTCCTCGAGCATCTCAAGGGGGGTGCCCCCCTCGATGCCGTAGCGTTCGAAAAGCGCCGCGGGGGCGAGAAAGGAGAGGTCTTCGAGGAGGGCGAGGGCGATCTCGTCCATCTCTAAAATGTCGTCGTTGACGCTGCCGATGTAGGCAAGGCGGCGGGCGAGCGTCTGATCGGCAAAGGAGGGCGGCATGGTGCCGGGGGTATCCAGGAGCTCGAACGCCCCGCACTTGACCCACTGCTTGCTGCGCGTGACGCCCGCTTTATCGCCCGTGACGGCGCGTTTGGCGCCCGACAAGAGGTTGATGACCGTGCTCTTGCCTGTATTGGGCACGCCCGCGACGAGGAAGCGCAGGGGGCGCGCCACGCCCTTCTCTTTGAGGCGCTGCGCCTTCTCGGCGGCGACGGCGTTCATCGCCGCCATGAGCGCGTTTTTGCCGCGCGGCGAAGTGGCGTCCAGCGGGCAGACCGCCTTTCCCGCCCCCTTCACGGCGGCAAGGAGCGCCTCGGCATTGCCGAGGTCCCACTTGTTGAAAAGGTACAGGACGGGACGGGAGCCCGCCACCTCTTCCAGCTTACGGTTATAGGTGGAGGCGGGGGCGCGGGCGTCGAGCACGAACACCACCGCATCGCACAGTTTGACGTTTTCCTCCATCATGCGCATGGCTTTTGCCATGTGCCCGGGGAACCATTGGATGGGTTTCATCGCTTATTTCAAAAGATCGGGGCGCATCTTGCGGGTAATTTCCTCCGCCTGCGCGCGCCGCCACTTGTCGATCTCGGCATGATTGCCGCTCCGAAGCACCTCGGGCACGGTGAGGCCGCGGTACTCGACGGGGCGGGTGTATTGGGGGTATTCGAGGAGGTTTTCCGAAAAGCTCTCCTGCACCAGCGATTCGGGCGAGAGCACGCCCTCCACATAGCGGGCGACGCAGTCCACGACGACCATGGCAGGCAGCTCCCCGCCCGTCAAAACATAGTCGCCGATGCTGATCTCCTCGTCGATGAAGAGGTCGATGGCGCGCTGATCGACGCCCTCGTAGTGCCCGCAGAGAAGGACGAGATGCTCCTTTTCGACGAGCTCGAAGACCTTCTCCTGGCAAAAAGTCCTGCCCTTGGGCGAAAGGTAGATGCGGCGCGCCTTATGCTCGGGGTCGACGGCTTCGATGGCGCTGCCGATGGGCTGCGCCATCATCACCATGCCCGCACCCCCGCCGAAGGGATAGTCGTCGCACTTCAAGTGCTTATCCTCGGTGTACTTGCGGATATCGACGATCTCGAGCGCAAATTTGCCGCTCTTTTGCGCCCTCCCCAAAATGCTTTGGGAGAGCGCCGTGAACATATCGGGAAAGAGCGTTAAAATGGTGATCTTCATAGTGATAGGTAGTTAAATGTTATACCGCTTATTCTTGTTCAAAAGACTGCCACTTCGTAAAATCTTTTACGATCAATTACGATCTTTCCGCCCTCGAGGTCGACTTCCTTGACGACGCCCGAAACGGCGGGAAAGAGCACTTCCCTGCCCTCTTTTTCGAGGGTGTAGATGTCGCTCGCCGCCTGCCTTATATCGGTGAGTTTGCCCAAAAGCTCCCCCTCCTCGGTGACGACGTCGAGGCCCAGAAGGTCGACGATGTAATATCTCCCCTCCTCGGGCTCGGGGGCTTCGTCGCGGTCGAGCTCCAAAGTTTTGCCGCGAAGAAGCTCTGCCGCGTTGCGGTCGGGCACGCCCGCAAGGCCTAAAAAGACCATGCCGTCGCCCACGCGCACCGAGAGCACCCGCCGCTTCTCGCCGTCGAGATACAAATTCTTAAACTCCTTGAAGTCCTCGGGAGCATCGGTATAGGGCTTGACTTTGAGTTCGCCGCGGATGCCCTGCGGCTTTAAGACGGTACCCACGACAAGGCGCTCTTTCATACGCTCTCCCCCCACAGCTTCAAGGCGGCGGCGCGGATGTTTGCCTGCGTCACCTCTTTATTTTCGTCGCTCTCGATGATGACGATATGATCGCGCTCCTGAAACTTATCAAAGAGCGCAAAATAGCGCTCGCGGATGAGGCGCTGGCGTTCGAGCGTCTCGTAGCGCTCCGTCTCCCCGCGGCGGGCAACGCGGCGGAAGCTCTCCTCCGTCGTGAGATCGAGGAAGATGGTAAGATCGGGCCGCACGGCGTTCATCGCGGGCTCGTTGAGGGCGTACACCCACTCGGGCGCGACCATGCCGCCGTTGTAGGCGAGCGACGAAAGATAAAACCTGTCGCACAGCACGGTGATGCCGTCCTGGAGCTTCTTTATGATGCCGTTGACGGAATTGAAGATGTGATCGAGCCTGTCCGCCGCAAAGAGCGCCGCCACGGTGTGTTCGTTGGTCTCCACCCTGCCCGTAAGGCAGGAGCGCAGCATCGCCCCGAAGGGGGAATCGGTGGGCTCGCGCGTGGCGTACACCTCGATGCCCTTCGCCTTCAAATACTTTCCGAGCTGCTTGAGCTGCGTGCTCTTGCCGCTGCCGTCCGCACCCTCAAAGACGATAAATTTTCCTCTCTCGTTGTTCATATGCCCATTATAACAAACGCCCGCGGGAAAGTCAACCGCGGGCGCATTTTTTATGCCGTTCAGTCCTTATTGAGGGGGATGGGGCGCTTTGCCGCCGTGAAGATGACGCCGAGCGTCCCCGGGCCGCAGTGCGCGCCGATGACGGGGCCGACGATCTGGCGCACGATCTTGGCGTTCGGCCGCTTTTCGAGCACGAGGTCGCGCAGCTTGTCGCCGTCCTCCTTGCAGTCGGCGTCCACGATGTAGACGGGGATGCTCTCATCGGTGAGCTCCTCGATGATCTTATTGGCAAGCGTGGAGATGGCCTTCTTTCTGCCGTTGAGCTTGCCGATGACGGAGAGCCCGCCCGTCTCGTTGAAGGTGAGCATGGGCTTGAGCCCCAAGAGGGTGCCGGCGACCGCCGCGATCCCCGAGCATCTGCCGCCGCGCTTCAAGTGCATGAGATCGTCCACCACGAAGTAGACGGCGACGTGGTCTGTGTACTCTTTGAGGAAGGAGAGGATCTCCTCGTCGGAAGCGCCCTTCTGCTTTAAGAGCGCCGCCTGTTCCGCCTGGATGCCCGCGCCCAGCGAGATGCTGTTGGTATCGAACACCGTGCACTTGCGCTCCGGGAACTCCTCTTTGAGTTCGCGCAGGGCGAGCTCCAGCGATTGGAAGGTGCCGCTCATGGCGTGCGAGAAAGAGACGTACAAAACGTCCTCCCCGCGCTCGAAATAGGGCGTTAAAAACTTCTTATAGTCCTCAGGGTTGAGGGCCTGCGTCTTGGGGATCTCGCCCGAACGCACCTTGTCGTAAAAGCCCTTGAAGTCGGTCGCCTTGCCTAAGTCGTAAAAATACTCCTCGCCGCCCACATAGTAGGGCATGGAGATGTAGCCAAGTCCCAGCTCTTCGGCGCGCGTATGCCACAGCTCGCCGTTGGAATCAAAGATCAAAACACTCATCGTTTTCTCTTCCCGTAATGTAGATTGAGGACGTTCGTCCTTGTCATCATTGTACGCCTTTCACGGCAAACTGTCAAGTACTTGGACAATCTTTCACGCCCGCAGAGGATATTTTCTTATTCGAGCCAGCTGCGGAAGGCCTTGAATGCGGAAGGAAGGGCGTATTTTTCGCCGATCTCGGCAGCGCTTGCCCAAGTATATTGAGAAAACTTCTCCTTTGCCTCCACGAGGAAGCCCGTCATGTGCCACTCGACGTGCGTGAAGATATGCACCGCCCGCTTGCTTTTGAGTATTTTCCCGTATGTTTCGGGCGCCCTTTCCGCAAAGGGGAACTGCCAAAGACCGGAAAGCAGCCCCTTCCCTTCCCGCTTCAAGAGGGCGTACTCCCCCTCAAAGCGCAGCACGAGCACGACGTGCTCCTCACTTTTTCGCGCCCGCTTTTCGGCGCGCACGGGATAGCGTTCCCATTCTCCCCTGAGGCGCGCGAGGCACAGCTCCCGCCAGGGGCAGACAAGGCACTGCGGCTCTCCCCCGGGCAGGCAGACGAGCGCCCCCAGCTCCATCAGCGCCTGGCAGAACTCCCCCGCCTCTTGGGGATAGACCGCGCGAAGGAGGGAAGAAAACTTCTCCTTCGTGCCCAAAAGGTCGATGTTGGTGTCGTCTGCGAGCAGGCGGGTGAGGATGCGCAGCACGTTGCCGTCCACCGCGGGGCAGGGCCGCTCGTAGGCGATGGAGCAAATCGCCCCCGCCGTGTAGTCGCCGACGCCGGGGAGCGCCCTCACGCCCTCATAGGTCGCGGGAAAGCCCTCCGCGGCGATGATCTTCGCCGCCCTATGCAGATTGCGGGCGCGGGAGTAGTAGCCGAGCCCCTCCCACGCCTTCAAGACCTCCCCTTCCTCCGCCGCGGCGAGCGCTTGCGCCGTGGGAAAGCGCTGCAAAAAGCGCAGATAGTAGTCCTTGACCGTCTCCACGCGCGTCTGCTGCAGCATGATCTCGGAGACCCAGATCTTATAGGGGTCGTGCGTGCCCCGCCAGGGGAGGGTGCGACGCGAAACGCGGTACCACTCCAAAAGGAGGGGCACCGCGCGCTGTAACAATTCCAACTGCTCCATACTTAGAAGAGACCGACGATCCTGCCGTCCTCGGTGACGTCGATGTTCTCCGCCGCGGGGCGCTTGGGAAGGCCGGGCATCGTCAAGATATTGCCCGTGAGCGCCACCACGAAGCCCGCCCCTGCCGACACCTTGACGGTGCGCACGGTGACGGTGAAGTCCTCGGGCGCGCCGAGCTTTTTGGCGTCGTCCGAGAAGGAGTACTGCGTCTTTGCCATGCAGACGGGCAGCTGTCCGAAGCCGAGCTTTGAAAGCCGCGCGATCTCCTCCTCCGCCTCGGGCGTGTACGAAACGTCCTTCCCGCCGTAGATGCGCGTGACGATAGAGGCGATCTTCTCCTTAAGGGGCGCCTTTTCGTCATAGCAGAAGCGGAACGCGTTCTTCTCCCCGCACAGGCGGACGACTTCGCGAGCGAGCTCCTCTCCCCCTTCACCGCCCTTCGCCCAGACGTCGGAAAGGACGGCATTGACGCCGAGCCCCCTGCACTTTTGAATGACGAGGGCAATTTCGGCGTCCGTATCGGTGGGGAAGCGGTTGACGGCGACGACGGCGGGCAGCCCATAGACGTTCTTGATATTGCTCACATGGCGCAAAAGATTGGGGAGCCCCCTTTCGAGCGCCTGCAAATTCTCCTCTTTGAGTTCCTCTTTTAAGAGCCCGCCGTGCATTTTAAGGGCGCGCACGGTGGCGACGACGACGACCGCCGAGGGCTTTAGCCCCGCCACGCGGCACTTGATGTCGAGAAATTTTTCCGCGCCGAGGTCGGCGCCGAAGCCCGCCTCGGTGACGACGTAGTCGGCAAGCTTCAATGCCGTCTTGGTGGCGATGACCGAGTTGCAGCCGTGGGCGATGTTGGCAAACGGCCCGCCGTGCACAAGAGCGGGCGTGCCGCCCAGCGTCTGCACGAGGTTGGGCTTCAAGGCGTCCTTCAAGAGCGCCGTCATGGCGCCCGCCGCCTTGAGATCGCCCGCCGTCACGGGAGCGCCCTCATAGGTATAGCCGACGACGATGCGCGCAAGCCGCGCCTTGAGGTCCTTCAACGAGGAGGCAAGGCATAGTATTGCCATCACTTCGCTCGCGACGGTGATGTCGTAGCCGTCCTTGCGGGGCACGCCGTTCTTGCCGCCGCCGAGGCCGTCCTCGATGCAGCGCAGCTGCCTGTCGTTCATATCCACACAGCGGTGCAAGACGATCTTTTCGGGGTCGATATGAAGTTCGTTGCCCTGAAAGATGTGGTTGTCCAGCATGGCGCACAGGAGGTTGTTGGCGGCGCCGATGGCGTGGAAATCGCCCGTGAAGTGCAGGTTGATGTCCTCCATCGGCACGACCTGCGCATATCCGCCGCCCGCCGCGCCGCCCTTGATGCCGAACACGGGGCCGAGGGAAGGCTCGCGCAGCGCCACGACGACGTTCTTTTGGAGGCGCTTCATGCCGTCCGCAAGGCCGATGGTGGTCGTCGTCTTGCCCTCGCCCGCAGGCGTGGGCGTGATGGCGGTGACGAGGATGAGCTTGCCGTCCTCTTTCTTTCTCTCCATCACCGAAAGGCTCACCTTCGCCTTGTACTTGCCGTAGTACTCGATGTCCTCCTCCTGAAGGCCCGCGCGCGCCGCAATGGCGGAAATGTGCTCCAACTTCGCTTCCTGTGCGATCTCGATATCCGTCTTCATCTTTTCCCTCGCTTACAATTTATCCTTTGAAGTATTTGACCGCGCTCTCGAAGAGCTTCATATCGTATTCGCCCGGCACGTTTTGATAGAGCCCGAAGCCCTTGCGCTCGGAATGCCCCATCTTGCCGAACACCCTGCCGTCGGGCGAGAGGATGCCCTCGATGGCCTCCGCGCTGCCGTTGGGGTTGAAGCGGATATCCATCGTGGGCGTATCCGCAAGGTCGACGTACTGCGTCATGATCTGCCCGTTTTCGGCAAACTTTTGAATGAGCGCATCATTTGCCACGAACTTGCCCTCGCCGTGCGAGATGGGCACGCTGAACACATCCCCCGCCTTGACGCCCGAAAGCCAGGGCGACTTGACGGAGGCGACCCTCACGCGCACGATGCGCGATTGGTGGCGGCCGATGTCGTTATAGGTGAGCGTGGGGCAATTTTCGTCTGTTTCGACGATCTTGCCGAAGGGCACGAGCCCCAGCTTGATGAGCGCCTGGAAGCCGTTGCAGATGCCGCCCATGAGGCCGTCGCGCCGCTCCAAAAGCGATGCGACCTGCTCCTTGACTTCCTCGTTGCGGAAGAAGGCGGTGATGAACTTGCCCGAACCGTCGGGCTCGTCGCCGCCCGAGAAGCCGCCCGGGATAAAGACGATGTTGGCATCCTTGATGCGCGCGGCGAATGCCTCCACCGAGCGCGCCACTTCCTCCGCCGTGTTGTTGCGGATGACGAAAATTTCGGGCTTTGCCCCCGCGTCCGCAAAGGCTTTGGCGGTATCGTACTCGCAGTTGGTGCCGGGGAAGACGGGGATGAGCACTTTGGGGCTTGCCGTTTTGAGGGCGGGCGCAAGGCTGCTCCTCTCTTGATAGGTGAACGTCTTTGCCCTTCCCTCCGTCTTGATATTGCAGGCATACACCGATTCGAGCTTGCTTTCGTAAATTTCCTGCAATTCTTCGAGGGAGAGCGCCTCCTCTCCCATCGAGATGGTCTCCTCCCCTGTCGTCTCGCCGAGGAGCACGCCCGCCTCCGCCTCCTCGCTAAGCTCCAGAAGGAAGGCGCCGTAATTGTAGCCGAAGAGCGTTTTGAGCCCCGTCTCTAAAAAGCGGAAGCCGATGCGGTTGCCGAGCGCCATCTTGAGCACGGCCTCCGCGGCGCCGCCGAAGCCGGGGGTATAGGCGGAGACCGCCTTGCCCGAACGCAGCAGCTTTGTGACGAGGGCGAAATTTTGAAGGAGCGAGGAAGGCACGGGCAGCCCGTTCTCGTATTCGGGCGCAAGGAGCACCACCTTGTGCCCCGCCGCCTTGAACTCGGGGGAGACAACTTCTTTGACTTTCCCCGTCGTCACCGCGAAGGAGACGAGGGTGGGCGGAACGTCGATGTGCTCGAAGGTGCCGCTCATGGAGTCCTTGCCGCCGATGGCGGCGACCCCCAGATCGAGCTGCGCCTTGAAGGCGCCGAGGAGCGCCGAGAGCGGCTGCCCCCAGCGCTTGGGGTCGTGCCCCGGCTTTAAGAAATATTCCTGGAAAGAAAGATAGACGTCCTCATAGCTTGCGCCCGCGGCGATGAGCTTACTTACGCTCTCCACGACCGCAAGGTACGCGCCGTGATAGGGGCTCTTTTCCGTCACATAGGGGTTGCCGCCCCATGCCATGTAGGAGACGGTATCGGTATGCCCCCTCTCCACCGAGACGAGATGCACCATCGCCTGCGGCGGGGTCATCTGATACCTGCCGCCAAAGGGCATGAGCACGGTGCCCGCGCCGATGGTGGAATCGAAGCGCTCGGAAAGGCCGCGCTTGGAGCAGACGTTGAGATCGCCCGCAAGCGCCTTCATCCCTGCCGCAAAGCTCTCGGGGAGGGGGCGTTCGTAGTCTTTACAGCCCTGCGCCTGTACACAAATGTGCTTTTCCGCGCCGTTGGAATTTAAGAACTCGCGCGAGACGTCGACGATGGTCTTGCCGTTCCATTTCATCACGAGGCGGGGCTCCGCCGTCACTTGGGCGACGACGGTCGCCTCCAAATTTTCCCTGCCCGCGAGCTCGATGAAGCGCTCGGCTTTATCCGCCTCCACGACGACCGCCATGCGCTCCTGCGATTCGGAGATGGCAAGCTCGGTGCCGTCGAGGCCGTCGTACTTCTTGGGCACGGCGTTGAGGTCGATGGAAAGGCCGTCGGCAAGCTCGCCGATGGCAACGGACACGCCGCCCGCGCCGAAGTCGTTGCAGCGCTTGATGAGCAGCATCGCCTCCTGATCACGGAAGAGGCGCTGGAGCTTTCTTTCCTCGGGCGCGTTGCCCTTCTGCACTTCCGCGCCGCAGTGGGTGAGCGATTCGAGGGTGTGCGATTTCGAAGAGCCCGTCGCGCCGCCGCAGCCGTCGCGGCCCGTCCTGCCGCCGAGGAGGATGACAAGATCGCCCGCCGCGGGCACTTCGCGCCGCACGTTCGCCTGCGGGGTCGCGGCAATGACCGCGCCGATCTCGAGGCGCTTGGCGACATAGCCGCTGTGGTATAATTCGTCGACCTGCCCCGTCGCAAGGCCGATCTGGTTGCCGTAGGAAGAATACCCCGCCGCCGCCGTGGTGACGATCTTGCGCTGCGGGAGCTTGCCCTTCATCGTCTCGCGGACGGGAACGAGGGGATCGCCCGCACCCGTCACGCGCATGGCGGCATAGACGTAGCTGCGGCCCGAGAGCGGGTCGCGGATGGCGCCGCCGATGCAGGTCGCCGCGCCGCCGAAGGGCTCGATCTCCGTGGGGTGGTTGTGCGTCTCGTTCTTAAAGAGGAGCAGCCAATCTTGCTCTTGGCCGTCCACGTCCACCTTTATTTTGACGGTGCAGGCGTTGATCTCCTCCGATTCGTCTAACTTTTCCAGCATCCCGCGCTTTCTCAAAACTTTGGCGGCGAGCGTGCCGATGTCCATCAGGTTGATAGGCTTGGTGCGGCCGATCTCCTTGCGCGCCGAAAGGTACTCCTCATAGGCGGACTGCAATAAAGCATCGTCGAAGGTGACGCCGTCCACCGTCGTCAAAAAGGTGGTATGGCGGCAGTGATCCGACCAATAGGTGTCGATCATGCGGATCTCGGTGAGGGTGGGGTCGCGCCCCTCCTTACGGAAGTAGTCGCGGCAGAAGCGGACGTCGTCCTCGTCCATGGCGAGGGCGTACTTTTCGACAAAACGCGCAAGCTCCTCCCCTTCCATCTGCAAAAAGCCGTGGAGCGTCTCCACTTCCGAGGGAACGGGGTGGGCAATGTGCAGCGTCTCGGGGAGAGCGAGGCTCGCCTCGCGGCTCTCCACGGGGTTGATGACGTACTTTTTGAGGGCGTCGAGCTCCTCCTCGGTGACGCTCCCGTACACCGCATAGAGCTTGGCGGTGCGCACGAGGGGGCGCTTGCCCTTGGAGATGAGCTGGATGCACTGCGCGGCAGAGTCGGCGCGCTGATCGAACTGCCCGGGGAGATACTCCGCCGCGAACACTTTGGCGCCCGAAAGCTCAAGCTTTTCCGTCGCCCTGTCCATCTGCGGTTCGGAGAACACCGTCTTCACGCAGGCGTCGAAAAGCGGCTTTTCGATGTCCTCGGCGTCGTAGCGGTTGATGACGCGGATGGCATAGATGCCCGCAAGCCCTAAAAGTTCGCGGGCGTCCGCAAGGAGGCTTTTTGCCTCGTGGTCGAACCCCTGCTTCTTTTCCACATAGATCCTATATACCATGCTCTTTTTCTCCAAGTTATTTTGCGAGGGCGGCAAGCGCGCGCCTGCCGATGTCCTGTCTCTTGTAGGCGTTTTTGAAGGAGATGCGGTCCGCGAGCGCGTAAGCTGCCTTGACGGCGCTTTCAAGATTGTCCGCCGTCGCCACCGCGCCCAGCACTCTGCCGCCCGCCGTCAAAAGCTTCTCCCCTTCCCTCTTCGCGCCCGCGATGTAGATGTCCTCATTCGCTCCGCATTCGGGCAGGGTGATCTCAAAGCCCGTCTCGTACTTCTCAGGATAGCCCTCCGAGGCGAGCACCACGCAGCAGGCGGCGCCCTCGCGGAAGCGCACCATGTCCTCGCGCAGCGTTCCGCCGCGCACGGCGAGCATGATCTCCAAAAGGTCGCTCACAAGAAGGGGCAGCACGACCTGCGTTTCGGGATCGCCGAAGCGGCAGTTGTATTCGATGACCTTGGGCCCGTCCTTTGTCAGCATGAGCCCGAAGTAGAGGCAGCCCTTGAAGGTGCGCCCCTCCGCCTTCATCGCCTGCACGGTGGGCAGGAAGATCTTCTCCATGCACTCGCGGGCGACTTCCTCCGTGTAGTAGGGGTTGGGGGCGACGGTACCCATGCCGCCCGTGTTGAGCCCCTCGTCGTTGTCCTTCGCGCGCTTGTGGTCCATAGAGGAGACCATGGGCACGACGATATTGCCGTCCGTAAAGGAGAGGACGGAAACTTCGGGCCCCGTTAAAAACTCCTCCACGAGGATGCGCCTGCCGCTCGCGCCGAAGACGTGGTCGACCATCATGTTTTTGACGGCGGCCTTTGCCTCCTCAAAGTTCTTAGCGATGACGACGCCCTTGCCGAGCGCCAGCCCGTCCGCCTTGATGACGGCGGGATAGGGCGCATCTTTCAAGTATTCAACGGCTGCCTCGGGCTCTGTGAACATCTCGCTCTTTGCCGTGGGGATGCCGTACTTTTTCATGAGTTCTTTGGAAAAGACCTTGCTGCCCTCGATGACGGCGGCGTCCTTGGTGGGGCCGAAGCAGGGGATGCCCGCCGCCTCCAACGCGTCCACGCAGCCTAAAACGAGCGGATCGTCGGGCGTGACGACGGCAAAATCTACCTTCTTCTCGCGGGCGAAGCGCACGGTATTTTCGATGTCCGTCGCCTTGACGGGGATGCACTCCGCATCCGCCGCGATGCCCCCGTTGCCGGGCAGGGCGTAAATTTTGCCCGCGCGCCTGCTCTTATTGAGCGCCTTGATGACGGCGTGCTCCCTGCCGCCGCCGCCTACGACTAAAATATCCATAGTAAATTCCTCTTTTATAAAATGCTAATGCGCAAACCCGCAAAGAGGCGGGTCTGCGCCGTAAAATGTGCCAAAATTTAGTGGTGGAAGAGGCGCATCCCCGTGAACGCCATCACCATGTTGTGGCTGTCCGCCGCCTCGATGACGAGGTCGTCGCGCACCGAGCCGCCCGGCTCCGCCACATAGGTGACGCCGCTCCGATAAGCCCGTTCGATGTTGTCGGAGAAGGGGAAGAAGGCGTCGCTGCCTAAAGAAACGCCCGAAATGGTATTAAGATAGGCGCGCTGTTCCTCCTTGGTGAAGGGCTCGGGGCGCACCTTGAAGCAGCTCTGCCATGCACCGTCTTTGAGCACGTCCTCGCAGTCCTCGGAGAGATAGATATCGATGATATTGTTCATCTCCGGCCTGCCCACGCCCTCGGCAAATTGGAGGGAAAGCACTTTCTCGTGCTGGCGCAGGTGCCAAAGATCTGCCTTCTGCGCCGCAAGGCGGGTGCAATGGATGCGCGACTGCTGCCCCGCGCCCACGCCGATCGCCTGCCCGTCCGCCGCGAAGCAGACGGAGTTGCTCTGCGTATATTTGAGCGTGATGAGCGAGATGATGAGATCGACCGCCTTGTCTTCGGGAAGCTCCTTATTTCTCGTGACGATATTGGAAAGCAGGCTCCTGTCGATCTTGAAATTGTTGCGTCCCTGTTCGAAGGTGACGCCGAACACCTGCTTGCGCTCGATCTCCTCGGGCACATAGTCCCTGTCGATCTGAACGATGTTGAAGCCGCCCTTGCGTTTGCTCTTTAAGATCTCGAACGCCTTGGGGGTATAGCCGGGAGCGATGATGCCGTCGGAAACTTCGCGCTTGATGATGTTGGCGGTCACCTCGTCGCACTCGTCGGAGAGAGCGATCCAATCGCCGAAGGAGGACATACGGTCGGTGCCGCGGGCGCGCGCATAGGCGCAGGCGAGCGGCGAATCGTCGAGGCCCTCGATGTCATCGACAAAGCAGCTCTTTTTGAGCGCCGCGGAGAGCGGCTTGCCCACGGCGGCAGAGGTCGGGGAGACGTGCTTGAAGCTCGTCGCCGCCACCATGCCCGTGTTTTCCTTGATCTCCTTGACGAGCTGCCAGGAATTGAAGGCATCCAAAAAGTTGATGTAGCCGGGTCGCCCGTTCAGGATTTCAACGGGCAGGTCGGCGCCGTTCGCCATAAAGATGCGCGCGGGCTTCTGGTTGGGGTTGCAGCCGTATTTTAAGGAAAATTCTTTCATGCGTTCACCTCTTTTGTAAATCTGTTGATCAAAACATTTTCGTACGCACCGCTTGTGAGATCATAAGCGCGGCAATAGAGCGAAATTTTGTTGTTCTTGTCCAAGTTCTCCCAGATCTCCGCGGCGAAGGCGTGAAGGTCGTTGGGGATCAAGACGCGCTCAGGCTCGCCCGTAAAGGTAGGCAGCGGGTCGCCGTCCGTCACATAGGTGTGGATGAAGTGTCCGAGGCCGCACAAAGGCTCGTAATCAAAGGTATAGCGGTCACAGGCAGAGCCCTTCTCGTCCGCACTCTTCAAAATGGAGAGGGAGTACTTGAAGTCCTTGAGATCGAAGATGCCGCTGATGCGGGGGGTATAGTTGGGGGCGTCGGGCTCGAAGCAACGGCTCTTCAAGGCATGGCGGAAGCACTTGCCGTTTTTGAGCGCCTCTTCGATGGTGTCCGTCTGGTCGCCGTTGGTGACGATGACCTTGTCCCCCACCCGCTTGACGGGGGAGTAGATGATGAGGGAGGGATCCTTCACCTTGCTCTCGTCATAGGGATAGATGGTGACCTCCTCGCCCTTTTCCACAAACACGCGGTTGCGGCTGTTCTCGCTCCTGCCCATGATGAAATAGGCAAAGACGGCCTTTTTCCCGTCCTCGGACTTGCCGATGACGATGCCCCGCCCCACATAGGGGTTGCCAAAAAGCGCCTCTTTCATGGTCTTGACTTCGTAACTCATATCTCTCCTCCGGATGTGATATTTCAAAAAAACTTGGATAACTTGGGTAACTTCTAAAAAGCAGATGCGAGCAAGACGAGGAGCGCGAGGAAAACTTGAGGGAGCTTACAGGGATCCCGCAAAGATTTTGCGAAGCAAAAGATTTGTGGGAAGAGGAGGAGCAGGCGTTATAGGCGCGGCGTTTGCCGATAGGCGGACGCCCGCAAAATCCGCCTTGCTCCGACGAGTAAGCGACCGAAAGTTGCGCAACGCGACAAAGTATTGCGACGCAGATGCTTTTTACGCTTGAGATAAGCTCTTACACACCAGCTCGACGGCTTCGGGCAAAATGACCCACTCCGCCTCGCGCATGACGCGCTTTTGCAGCGTCTCGGGGGTATCGCCCTCTTTGACTTCGACGGCGCGCTGCAAGATGATGGGGCCGCCGTCGCACTCTTCTGTGACAAAGTGCACGGTCGCGCCCGTCACCTTGACGCCGCGGGCAAGCGCCGCCTCGTGGACGTGCAGGCCGTAATACCCCTTGCCGCAGAAGCTGGGGATGAGCGAGGGATGCACGTTGATGATGCGCCCCTCGTAGGCGCGGATGAAGCGCGCGCTCAAAATGGACATGAATCCCGCAAAGACGACAAAGCCGATCTGCTTTTCGCGCAAGATCTCGAGGATGCGCTCCTCGCGCTCATTGCGGTCGGGCACCTCGCGGAGATCGACGACGGCGCTCTCCACGCCGTTCCTTTTTGCCCGCGTCAGAACGTAGGCGTCCTTATGGTCGGAGATGACGAGCACGACCTCCCCGTGGGGGATCATGCCCGCCTGCCATGCGCTCATGATGGCCTGAAAGTTGGTGCCGCCGCCCGAACAGAGCACGGCGATGCGCACTTTGCTCATACGAGGATCACCCCGTCTTCGCTTTCAACGATGGTGCCGAGGATGTACGCCTCCTCGCCGTTTGCCTTGAAGAGCTCCACGGCGCGGTCTGCATCCTCCTTTGAAACGACGACGCTCATGCCCACGCCCATGTTAAAGGTGTTGAACATATCGTGTTCGGAGATATTGCCCCTCTTTTGGATGAGAGAAAAGATAGGCGGCACTTTGACGTCGCTCTTTTCTATCTTCACGCCCAGCCCCTTGGGGATGGAGCGGGGCATATTCTCATAGAAGCCGCCGCCCGTGATGTGGGAGATGCCCTTGACGGCGATCTCTTTCAAGACGGCGAGGACGGGCTTCACATAGATGCGGGTGGGAAAAAGCAACGTCTCGCCGAGGGAAGCGCCATTAAGCTCTTCGACAGGGGCTTGCAAATCGCAGTGCTCGACGTCGAACACCTTGCGCACGAGGGAAAAGCCGTTGCTGTGCACGCCCGAGGAGGGCAGCGCGATCATCACGTCGCCCGCCTGCATCTTAGAATTGTCGATGACCTTTTCCTTATCGACGATGCCCACCACAAAGCCCGCGAGGTCATAGTCGTCCTCCGCCATGGTGCCGGGATGTTCGGCGGTCTCGCCGCCGACGAGCGCACAGCCCGCCTGCACGCAGCCTTCGGCGACGCCCCCCACGATCTCGGCAATGCGCTCGGGCACGTTTTTGCCGCAGGCGATGTAGTCGAGGAAGAGAAGGGGTTTGGCGCCGCAGCAGATGATGTCGTTGACGCACATGGCGACGCAGTCGATGCCGATGGTATCGTGCCTGTCGAGGAGCTGGGCGATGCGCAGTTTGGTGCCGACGCCGTCCGTGCCCGAGACGAGCACGGGCTCCTTCATGCCCGCAAGGTCGAGGGGAAAGAGGCCGCCGAAGCCGCCGATATCCGCCTTGCCGCCCGGCATGGTGCGCGCGACGTGCTTCTTCATCAGCTCCACCGCGCGGTAGCCCGCGGTGATGTCGACGCCTGCCTCCTTATAGCTTTCCGAAAAACTCTTTTCCATGGTGCTCCTTTACACGTTCTTTTGGAACTTGGGGTTATTGCTGATGGGCCGCTCGAAGCGGTTCTTATCCGCCTCGACGGGCTCCTCGGTGGGATAGATGCCGTCAAAGCAGGCCATGCAGAACTCCGCACCGTCCGTACCCGCGATGCGCTTGGCGTGCGCGAGGCTTAAATACCCCACCGAATCGGCGCCGATGATCTTAGCTATCTCCTCCGTCGTGTGGTGGCAGGCGATGAGGTTATCGCGAGAGGCGATGTCCGTGCCGTAGTAGCAGGGATTGAGGAACTTGGGCGCGGAGGAAAGGAAATGCACTTCGGTGGCGCCCGCGTCGCGCAGCTGCTTGACGATGGGGATAGAGGTAGTGCCGCGCACGATGCTGTCGTCGACGAGGATGACGCGCTTGCCCCTCACTTCCGAGGCGATGACGTTGAGCTTGATGCGCACCCTGTCCTCGCGCATCTTCTGATCGGGGGCGATGAACGTCCTGCCGATGTACTTATTCTTCAAAAAGCCGATGCCGTAGGGGATGCCCGAAGCCTGCGCATAGCCCATGGCGGCGTCGAGCCCCGAATCGGGCACGCCGACGACGACGTCGGCATCGATCTTATACTCCTCTGCAAGGAACCTGCCCGCCTGCAAGCGCGCGTCATGCACATAGCAGCCGTCGATCTCCGAATCGGGGCGGGCGGTGTAGAAGTACTCAAAGACGCAGAAGGCCTTCTTCTGTCCGCAGTAGTCGCGGCAGCTCTTGACGCCGTCCTTGGTGAAGACGACCATCTCGCCGGGCTCCACCTCGCGGATCTTGTGCCCGCCGACGGCGTTGATGGCGCAGGACTCGGAGGCGATGAGCCAGCTCCCGTCCTCCCGCTGCCCGTAGCAGAGCGGCCTGAAGCCCTGCGGATCACGCGCGGCGATGAGCTTTGAGGGCGACATGACGACGAGCGAATACGCCCCGCGGATGCGGCCCATGGCGTGGAGCACGGCCTCCTCGATGGAGCGCGTGCGCACGCGCTCCTTGGTGATGATGTAGGAGATGACCTCGGTATCGGAGGTCGTGTGGAAGATGCTGCCCTCGTTCTCGAGCGCCGTCCTCAATTCATAGGAATTGATGAGGTTGCCGTTGTGCGCGAGCGCCATATTGCCCTTCAAGTGGTTGACGACGATGGGCTGCGCGTTCTCCCTGCCGCCCGTGCCCGTGGTGCCGTAGCGCACATGGCCGATCGCCATGTTGCCCTCGCCCAGCTTCTCGAGCGTCTCGTGCGAGAAGACGTCGTTGACGAGCCCCACGTCCTTATGGGTCTTGAAGACGCCGTCGTCATTGACGACGATGCCCGCCGACTCCTGCCCGCGGTGCTGCAGGGCAAAGAGAGCATAGTAGGCGGTCGAGGCGACCGCCTGCTTTTCGGGGGCAAAGATGCCGAACACGCCGCACTCTTCGTGAATGTGTCCCGTCATATCACTCCCCCATCAGGCGCTTGAAAACTTCCTTGTAGGCGTCCTCGACGCCGCCCATATCGCGGCGGAAGCGGTCTTTGTCCAGCTTCTCGTTGGTGTTGATGTCCCAAAGCCTACAGGTATCGGGGGAAATTTCGTCGGCGAGCACGATGGTGCCGTCCGGAAGGCGCCCGAACTCCAGCTTGAAGTCGACAAGGCGGATGCCCAGCGTCTTGAAGTACTCGGTGAGCACTTCGTTCACCTTGAAGGCAAGCTTCTTGATGGTCTCGACCTCCTCTTTCGTCGCCAGCTTCAAGGCGAGCGCGTGGTAGGAGTTGAGCAGAGGATCGCCGAGCTCGTCGTTCTTATAAGAGAACTCGATGGTGGGCTCGTCAAAGACGATGCCCTCCTCGACGCCGTAGTGCTTGGCAAAGGAGCCCGCCGAAACGTTGCGGATGATGACTTCGAGGGGCACGATCTGCACCTTCTTGACGAGGGTGTCGCGGTCGGAGAGCTCCTCCACGAAGTGCGTGGGCACGCCGCTCTTTTCGAGCAGCTGCATCAGAAGGTTGGACATACGGTTGTTGACGACGCCCTTGCCTGCAATGGTGCCCTTTTTGAGCCCGTTGAACGCCGTCGCGTCGTCCTTGTACGAGACGATGCAGAGCGCGGGATCTTCGGTCGCGAAAACCTTCTTCGCCTTGCCTTCATAGAGCTGAACGGTCTTTTCCATGGTAATATATCTCCTAAAAAATTGATTTCTCGTGTAGACTGCGGCGCCTTCCGCCGCACAGGGAGGGGCAGCCGCCCCGCAGCTTATAAGTGATATTTCGCCTCGATCTCGGCGTTCTTAGAGAGCACCTTTTCGGCAGCAGCCTTCCGTGCCGAAAGGAGCTTTTCGCGCAGCGCCTCGTCGGAGACGGCCAAAATTTCCACTGCCAAGAGCGCCGCGTTCTGCGCGCCGTCGATGGCGACGGTCGCCACGGGGATGCCCGAGGGCATCTGCACGGTGGAAAGGAGGGCGTCGAGCCCGTCGAGCGTGGAGCTCTTGACGGGGATGCCGATGACGGGCAGCACGGTATTGGCAGCGAGCGCGCCCGCAAGGTGCGCCGCCTTGCCCGCCGCCGCGATGATGGCGCCGAAGCCGTTCTCCGCCGCATGGGAGGAGAAGACCTTGGCCTCCTCGGGCGTGCGGTGTGCGGAATAGACGTGCACCTCGAAGGGAACGCCGTACTCACGAAAGACGGAAAAGGCCTTTTCGACAACGGGGAGATCGCTGTCGCTCCCCATGATGACTGCAACTTTCTTCATAAGAACTCCTTCCTCTTTAACGATCTGCGGCCGCCCCGCCGCGAAAAAAATTAACAAGGGGCAGTCCTATCCGTATGGATAGAATTGCCCCCGGGCATTCATTGGTACTTCTTTTTGCTGCCGCGGAAGCAGACGCCCCGCAAAGAGACATAAAAGATGGACTTCATAGCGTCATTATATCAAGTTCCTTACTTTAAGTCAAGCGTTAAAGAGGAGATTTCTCCCCCTTTCCGCATGAAAAACGTGCGAGAGCATTCTATCATGTTGAGCGGGAAGGCTTTCGGAAAGAGAGCGCGCCCGTGCAGGGCGCCGCGTTTTTTTGCACCAAGAGGCAGCGCGCCCGCTCCCGCCCAAGACGGCTCACCCGAACAGCTGCGCCAATTTTTGCGCCACGCCGTCCGTTTTGTTGCTGCCGATGACCTCCGTCGCCAGCGCCTTCAAGGCGGGCACGGCGTTTTCGACGGCATAGCTCTCGTCGGCAGTTTCAAAGAGGGGGATGTCGTTCTCGGCATCGCCGAAGACGACGAGCCTCTGCGCACCCAGCCTCTCTTTGAGGGCGAGCGCCGCCTGTGCCTTGCTGACGTCTTTTTTGACGACTTCCAGCCACTGCGCTTTAAGGTAGATGTCGGGCGCAAAGAAACAGCGGAAACGCTCCTTTAAGGCCGCGTAAACGGGCGCGAGCTCCTCCTTCTCCCCGAGGCAGGCGAAGTAGAAGACGTCGCCCTCTAAAATGCCGTCGGGGGTAAAAATCTCGCGGGCGCGCTCGCTGCCCGCCGCACTTCCCGTGCGCGTTTGGATGAATGCCCGCTGTTCCTTCCCGCTGCGCTCCCAAAGATAGGAGAAGCGGTTCCTGCCCCCGATGAAGGAATAGGTGATGGGAAAGAGCCCCCGATGAAGGAAAGCAGAGAGTATTTCTTCCTTCTCCTCCACTAAAAAACGGGCGACAGAGAGCGGCTGCCTTGTGACGGGGTCTGAGAGGACGGCGCCGTTGTGCAGGATGACGGGGCAGCGGAAGGCGATGCCGCGCGTGACGAAGGAGGAAGTCTCCAACGAGCGCGCCGTGGCATAGGAAAGGAGCGCGCCCCTTGCAATGAGCGCATTGAACGTCTCTGCGGTGTACTCGCTCACCGCCTGCGCGGGCGTTAAGAGCGTGCCGTCGAGGTCGGCAAGATAGAGGGTTTCAAACATCCTTGGCCTCCTTTACAGCGCACTCCTTCCGCCTCGCCTCCGCTCGGCACCTCCCTCGGGGAGGGAGGCAAGGGAAAACAACAGCCCCCTTGGCTCCCTCTTAGAGGGTGAGCAAGTGCTTTCTTGGCAAAGCCACGGTGTGGCTTTGACCACTTGCGAACTTGGAAACGGCACATTGTGCGTGCCGTTTCCTGACCGAGCGCGGGCTCTACCGCGCGAGAAGCTGTCTGCGAAGCAGACTGAAGGAGTAAAAAGTATATTCGAGCCTGTTATATCGAAATAACTAAGCCATCGTAGGCAGCAGTCACATTAAGCTCCTTTTCCGCGCGGCAGAGCTTTTCCTCCGTGGGCGCGCTGTTGTGCGAAAAGTGGGTGATGACCGCCTTTGTATGGCCGTCCGCAAGCCCCCTCTCCCGCAGCCGCCGCAGGAGTTCCGCGTTCTCTTTGACGCCCATATGGCGGGCGGAGTGCGGCGCATCGTCGTAGAGGAAGGTGCAGTCGAGGGTGATAAGGTCGTATGCCGCGCCGCCCAAATGCTCTAAATAGGCATAGCTCTCCTCGGGCAGCGGACCGGTGTCCGTGAGGTGCAGGATGCGCTTGCCCTTCCCCTCGAGAAAAAAGACAAAGGGCTCTTGAGAGGAATGGCGGGCAGGCAAAGGGTGCGCCGTCCAATCGCCGAAGGCACAGGGCACAAAGGCGGAGAGCTGCGTGAGGGCAAACTGCGCCGCCACTTCGGGACGCATCTCGCGGCGCACGCTCTCGCGGAAGACCTCTAAAACTTCCGCATTGCCCAAAATGTGCAGGGCGGGGGAAGTCATGTTTTTGGCGTACTTATAGCCGCGCAAAACAAAGTCGTGCGCGTAGAAGTGGTCGCAGTGGGAGTGCGTGACGAGCAGATAGCGGAGGGCGGAGAGGTCGACGCCCGCCCTTGCGCCGTGGGAGAAAGCATCGGGCGGAAAATCGACGGAGAGCTCGCCGTCGAGAATGACCTGCGCGCGCGAACGCACCCCCTTGCCGCCTGCGCGCACGCCGCGGCAGAAGTCACAGTTGCAAAAGAGCGCGGGGATGCCCTCCGCCGCGCCCGTCCCGAGAAATTGGATGTTCATCGTTTTTCTAAAAAATTAGCTGTCGTTTGGGGAGCTTCACTCCTTCCGCCCCTTCGGGGCACCTCCCATAATAGGGCTCCCGCAAAAATCGCGCAGCGAGTTTTGTGGGAAGAGGAGGAGCAGGCATCAAAGCCCTGCCCCGACGCAGGAGGGGCAGGCGAAATTTGCCTTGCTCCGACGCGGGAGGCAAGGAATGACGGCAACCCTCTTGGCTCCCTCTTTGAGGGAGCTGTCGAGCGCAGCGAGACTGAAGGAGTTTTGCGGGCAGTTCGACAAAGTATTGCGACGAAAATCTTCCTTGCGCCCCTCTTAACACTCAAAGATAATCGTTACGGGGCCGTCGTTATGCTGTGATATCTGCATATCCGCGCCGAAGACGCCCGTCTTGACGGGCACGCCCAGAGAGCGCAGATAAGAGACGGCATGCTCATATAGAGCATCGGCGCGTTCGGGGCGCTCCGCCTCGGTAAAGGAGGGGCGGTTGCCCTTTTTCGCATCGCCGTAGAGGGTGAACTGCGAAACGAGCAGCACCTCTCCCCCCACATCGCGGACGGAGAGATTCATTTTTCCCGCTCCGTCTTCAAAGACGCGGAGAAGAGCGACTTTTTCCATCGCCTTTTCTGCCTGCTTTTCGCTGTCGCCCGTTTTCACCCCCAGATAGACGACGAGCCCGCGCCCTATTTCGGACACGAGCTCACCGCTCACACACAGGGCCGCGGAGGCGACGCGCTGTGCCACAAATTTCATACTTAGACTCTGCCCATGTACTCGCCCGTGCGGGTATCGATGCGGATGGTGTCGCCCTCGTTGACGAACATGGGGACCTGGAAGGTCGCACCCGTTTCGACCTTGGCAGCCTTGGTGACGTTGGTCGCCGTGTTGCCGCGCACGCCGGGCTCTGCCTCGATGACCTTGAGCTCGACGAAGTTCTCGGGCTCGACGGAGAACGCGCTGCCGTACAGGAACTTGACGGTGACGGTGTCGTTCTCGCGGATGTAGCGGAGCGCATCCTCGACCTGCGAGAAGTTGAGGGGGGTCATGTTGAACTCTTCGTCCATGAAGTAGTAGAACTCGCCGTCCGTGTAGGAATAGGTCATCTTCTTGGTCTCGACCTGCGCCGTCTCGAGCTTTGCGGTGGGGTTGAAGGTCTCGTCGGAGAGCACCTGCCCCGTCACCACGTTCTTGAGCGTGCAGCGGACGAACGCCGCGCCCTTGCCGGGCTTGACGTGCTGGAATTCCGTCACGGTGTAAACGCCGCTCTTGTATTCGAAGGTAACGCCCTTTCTGATGTCGCCTGCCATGATCTGTGCCATAATTCGTTCTCCTTGTTTATCTAAATTCTTATGATCTTACAAAATTAAGAGGCCGTGCTGCGTCTTGCTCATGAAGGAGCGCACTCTGCCGTCCTTCAAGCACACCGTATCCTCGATGCGGATGCCGAACGCGCCCGCTTCATAGATGCCGGGCTCATCGGAAAACACCATGCCGTCTAAAAGCACTTCCGAGCTTGTGGGGGAGAGGCGGGGAAATTCGTGGATGAGAAGCCCCACGCCGTGACCCAGAGAGTGGGTAAAGAGTTTGTCGAGCCCCGCTGCCCGCAGGGAGCCGCGGGCGATCTCGTCCGCCTCTTTGCCCGTCATGCCCGAGGTGAGCTTTTCTTTGACGAGCTCGTGCGCCTTCAGAACTTCCTGATAGGCGCGCTTGAAGTCCTCGTGCTTTTTATCGTCGCCGAAGAGGAAGGTGCGCGTGATGTCCGAGCAGTACCCCTCCGCCTTGCAGCCGAAGTCGATGAGGATGGGATCGCCGAATTTGAGCTTTGTATCCCCCGTCTCGTGATGGGGCACGCTGGCGCCCGCCCCGAAGGCGCAGATGGTCTCGAACGAGGTGCCGCTCGCGCCGAATTTTCTCATATTGTATTCGAGAAGGGCAGAAAGTTCCGACTCCGTCATGCCCTCCTTGATCTCGGGCAGCGTTGCAAGGAATCCCTCCTCGGCGATATTGCACGCCCTTTGGATGAGGGCAAGCTCTCTATCGGACTTTACGATCATCGCCTCTTTCAAAGCGGGCATGCAGTCTACAAGGGCAAAGCCCTCTCTTTTGAGCTCCTCCGCCCGCGCAAGGTCGATGTAAGGGTAGGGCACGCCGAGCGTTTTATACGCCTTTGCAAGTTCCAGGGCCTCCTTATAGGAGCCCTCGACGACCTCGATGCAGCTGCCTTTGAGGGCCTTTTCCGCCGCCTCGAAATAGCGGAGGTCGGCCACATAGCGGCAGTGCTCGCCGTCGAGAAGAACAAAGCCGTCCGTCGAATAAAATCTTGTGAGGTATCTGCGCAGGAAATCTGCCTCGACAAAGAGCGCCTCCGCGCCCGATGCCGCAAAAATACGCCTGAGTTTTTCTTCCAACATAGCTTTATTATAACAAAGCGGGGCGGCAAAGTCAATGATTTTTGAGATTTTCTTGCCCCTTCCCCGCGATTTGCGCCCCTTTTGCGGCGGAAATGCCGCTCATTCGCCCGCCATACTGTAAGGGAACAGTACGAACCACGCTTTTGGCGGCATCTTTTGTGCGCCTTGCCGTTCATCGTCTTTGCAATACGCGGGTATTGCTGCATCCTCTTCACGGCAAGGCATCCCAAAATCTACTCGCCAAAAGTGCGAAGCAATCAAAAGCTGCGGTTTTGCTCCTAGACAAGGCAAGGGCCGCAGGCCGTGCCGAGCGCACGGTCAAGGACCTTAACGCAGTATCGGGGCAAAACACGCGCTTTTGATCGGGTTCCTATTATTCCCTTACAGTATAGCCAAGTAGATGCGCTTCATCTCGGCGGCGTCCTCCGCCTGCGTGCCGTCCGACTCGCTGACGATATAGGGCTCGAGCTTGAGATCAAAGAGCACCTTTGCGAGCGGCTCGAACTCGGGGCCGTACACCTCGTCCTCAAAGGTGAGGTGCTTGATCTCCCCTTTCGCGCCGTACATGATCTTGGAAAAATGCACATGGAAGTGCTTCATGCGCTCATAGCCCAAAACGTCCAGAAAGCCCTCCAAAAGGCGGCGGTAGTCCTCCTCCGTTTTCAGGCTCCCCTGCGTGCGGGCGTTGACGTGCCCGAAGTCGATACAGGGCGTGAAGACGGGGTCGATGGAGCAGAAGGCTGCAATTTCCTCGGGCGTGCCGATCTGGGCGAGCTTGCCCATCGTCTCGGGGCAGAACATCATGTCCTGCATCCCGTTGAGATAGATATAGTCGCGCAGCACTTTCAGCCTGTCCGCGCAGCGCATGACGGCGACGGAGCGCGCGTCCTTTCCCTGCGCCGCGGGGTGGAAGACGATGCGCTTCCCCCCCATCAGCCGCATCATCTTGGCGCTGTCGAGGACGTAGCCGAAGGACTTTTGCGCCATCTCGTCGTCGGGGTTTGCAAAGTTGATGAAGTAGGGCGCGTGCACGGAGAGCTCGACGCCCTCCTTTTCAAAGGCGCTGCCGATGGAGCGCGCTTTCTCCGCCCCCATGCGCACGCCGCGCCCGAAGGAATATTCAAAGCAGTCGAGGCCGCGCTCCCTCACATAGTGCGCCGCCTCCTCGGTGTGTTCGTATCCTTCCCGGAAGAAGCTCTCGGAATTGCCGCTGGGGCCGAATTTGATCATATCATTTCTCCTCTTTTGCGCCGACGAGCTCCAAAGCCGCCGCGCGGTCGCGCTCGAGCTGTCTTTCGAGCGCCTCCTTCCCCTCAAACTTTTGGATAGGACGCAGAAAGGCGCGGGGAAAGAGCGTCACTTCCTCGCCGTAGAGATCGCCCTCAAAGCCCACAAGGTGTGCCTCCGTCCTGCGCTCTTCGACGTCGAAAGTCGGGCAGGGGCCGAAGTTGACGATGGCGGGGAACTCTCCGCCGCCTGTAAGCTTCGCCTTTGCCGCATAGACGCCCTCTTTTAAGGGAAATTTGCCCGCGGGGAGGCACAGATTGGCGGTCGGAAAGCCGTAGGTGCGCCCCACCGCCCTGCCGTGTTCCGCTCGCCCGCGCACGAAGTAGGGCGAGCTAAGGAGCGCGTTGGCAGCCGCGATCTCCCCCGCCGCCAAACAGCGCTTGATGCGGGAGACGGCGATCTTCTCCCCGCCGAGAGCCGCCAGCGGCAGCACGGTGACGGGGCAGGGCGCCAGCCGCTGTAAGAGGGCGGGCGTACCAAAAGCGCCCTTGCCGAAGCGGAAGTCCTCGCCGCAGAACACCGCCCCCGCGGGGATGCGGGCAAAGAGGTCCTTCAAAAAGTCCTCGGCGGAAGTCTCCTTAAAGGCGCCCGACAGCAGGTGTTCGTCGGCAAAGGCAAAGCCGAGGGCGCGGAAGATGTCCTCGCGCTCTTCAAGGGGGAAGAGTTCGCCCCCCTTGCCGCCCGAGAGCGCCGTCAGCCCCACGGGGAGCCCCGTCTCCTTCGCCGCCCGCAGCAAACATTCGTGCCCCTTATGGAAGCCGTCAAATCCGCCCAAGAGCAGGGCGCAGGGCTTGCCTTTCGCCCCTTCGTCAAAGTATTTCAGCATAGTTTTTTCTCGGGGCGGAGCTCCCCGCCCTCCACGCGGCCGAGGCCGTAAAAGCCCGCCGCCGAGTAGATCTTATACAGCCCGTCCTCGCGCTTTACGGGCAGCCTGACGCCCTGAAAGTAGCGCTCGTCCTCCACCGTCATGGACGGAAAGGGCAGCACGCTGTCCGTGGGGATGAGGTGCCCCGAAACAGTCTCGGGGGTAAGGTCTTTAAGGCGCACCGCCGTCTCTATCTGAAAGGGCCCGCTCTCTTCGCGCACGAGCGCGCTCATATACGCCGCCGTGCCGAGCGACGCCGCGATGTCGCGGGCGAGCGCACGGATGTAGGTGCCGCCGCCGCAGCCGATGCGGAAGGAAAATTCGTCCGCCCCCGTCTGTTCTAAAAGCTCGATGCTCTCGATGCGCACGCGCTTGGGGGAAAGCGCCACTTCCTTTCCCGCCCGCGCCAGCTCGTAGCTGCGCCGCCCGTTCACGCTCTTGGCGCTGTATTTGGGGGGGAGCTGGTCTATCTCGCCCACGAACTGCCCCAAAGCGCCCGCGATCTCCGCCGCCGAGGGAACACGCCCCGCGGGGCGCACGACGCCCTCGCCGTCCAGTGTGTCGGTGGTGACGCCGAAGCGGAAGCGCGCCAGATACACCTTCTTTTTATCGAGGAAGAAGTCAAAGAGGCGCGCCGCATTGCCGATGCCGACGGGCAGCACGCCCGAGGCCAAAGGGTCCAGCGTGCCCATATGCCCGCAGGGGGCGTGCACGAGCTTCCTTACGCGCGAGACGACAAAGGCAGAGGTATCCCCCTCCTCCTTGCAGATGTTCAAAAAGCCCGTCATATCTCCCCCATGTGGCTGTAAACGGCATAGCGGAGGCGGTCGACGACCTCCTCCAATTCGCCGAAGACCATGCAGCCCGAGGCGAGGATATGCCCGCCGCCGCCGAAGACGGCAGCCACCTCGTTGACGTTGACCTTGCCCTTGGAGCGGAAGGAGGCCTTATACTGCCCCTTCTTGACCTCCATCAGGCAGATGCTCACCTCCACGGGATCGACGGTGAGGGCGTAGTCGACGATGCCCTCGGTATCCGCCTGCGAAAGCCCGCCCGCCGTCAGCGCCGCCTGCGTGACGACGGCGACCGCCAATTTATCGTCCAAAAGATAGCGCAGGCGGGACAAGACGCCGATGTACATCTCCGAGCGCGCCTTGCTCTGGCGGCGGAAGAGCTCGTTGGTGATAAAGTCGGGGCGGGCGCCGCCCTCCGCCGCTTTGGCTGCCGCGCGGAAGGTGCCGCCGTTGACGTTGTTGTGCGAAAAGCTGCCCGAATCGGTGAAGATGCCCGTCATGAGGGCGTTTGCCATCACTTCGTCGAGGGGCACGCCCAACGCCTCGATGAGCTCCATGATGTTCTCGCAGTTGCTCGCCCTGTCCGCAACGCAGTTATACCTGCAAAAGCGCGTGTTGGAGATGTGGTGATCGATATTCACCGTCACCTTGCCCCTGCCCGCGCCCTTCATGAAGCACTTATACAGTTCGCCGAGGCGGCGCTCGTCACTCGAATCGACGCAGATATACCCCTCCGCGTCCAGCGTGGGGCGCGTTAAAAACTTTTCCGTGCCCGCAAGGAAGCGGAATTTTTGCGGCAGCTCGCTCTCGTTGACGAGCTGATTTTCGATGCCGAGCACATCGAGCGCGCGCGAAAGCGCCACGCCGCAGCCCACGGCATCGCCGTCGGGGCGCATATGCGTGAAGATGACGGCGCTCTTCAAGGAGCGGATGATCTGTGCGATCTCGGAGATGGTATTCATGAGGCCTCCTGAAAAGTGCCGAGGGGACGCCGAAAGCGCGCCCCCTCGGACCGAGAAGTTGTTATTTTTGGTTGAGTTCGTCCAAAAGTTTATCCATATGAGCGCCGTATGCCACGCTCTCGTCCTCGATGACGGTGAGCTCGGGCACCGTGCGCATACGCATGACGTGCGCCAGCTCGTGCCGCAAGAACCCCGCATTGGCGCGGAGGATGGAGAAGGTCTGCTTCTTGTCCTCCTCGTTCTTCGCGAGCACGCTCACATAAATCTTGGCAGTCTTGAGGTCGGGCGCGACGTCCGCCCCCGTGACGGAGATGAGCCCCTTCAATTCGGGCTCCTTATTTTTGAGAGGGCCCTGAATGAGCTCTGAAAGCTCCTTCTGCATCTCGCTGTTCACCCTCTTGGAACGCTGTCCTTTCATACCGGCTTGATCTCCTCGATGAGATAACATTCGATGAAGTCGCCCACGCGGATCTCGTTGAAGCCCTCGATGGCGCAGCCGCACTCGAAGCCGCCCGAAACTTCCTTGGCGTCGTCCTTGAAGCGCTTGAGCTGCTTGACGTTGCCCTCGACGATCATCACGTTGTCGCGGTAGATGCGAAGTTTCCCGCCGCGCACGAGCTTGCCCTCCGTCACATAGCAGCCGGCGACCGTGCCGACGCCCGTGATGTTGAAGGTTTGGCGGACTTCCGCCTTGCCCATGTAAATTTCCTGATACTTGGGCGAGAGCATGCCCTTGAGCGCCGCCTCCATGTCGTCGAGGAGCTCGTAAATGATGCGGTAGAGCCTGACGTCCACCTTGCTGTGCTCGGCGAGCTGCTTTGCCTTGGTATCGGGGCGCACGTTGAAGCCGATGATGACGGCGTTCGCGGAAGAGGCGAGCATGACGTCGCTCTCGGTGATGGCGCCCGCGGCGGCGTGGATGACGCGTACGCGCACTTCCTCGTTCTCGAGCTTTTCGAGCGCGCCCTTGACGGCCTCCACCGAACCCTGCACGTCCGCCTTGACGATGAGCTTGAGCTCCTTCATCTTGCCTTCGGCGACCTGCGCAAAGACGTCGTCGAGGGTCACCTTCTGCGTCTCCTTGATCATGGACTCGCGCTGCTTGTTCTTGCGCTCCTCCTGCACCTGCTTCATGAGCGCCTGGTCGACGGCAAAGATGGTATCGCCCGCGTTGGGCACGTCCTCGAGGCCGAGGACGGAGACGGCGGTCGAAGGACCTGCCTCCTTGACCGTCCTGCCCTTGTCGTCGATCATGGCGCGCACGCGGCCCATGGTGGTGCCCGAAATGAGGTTGTCGCCCGTGTGCAGCGTGCCGTTCTGCACGAGCACGCTCGCCATGGGGCCCTTGCCCTTATCGAGCTTGGCTTCGATGATGACGCCCTTCGCCTTGCGGTCGGGGTCGGCTTTGAGCTCCTGCATTTCGGCGACGAGCCAGATGTTTTCCAGAAGGTCGTCTATCCCCTGCCCCGTCTTGGCGGAGACGGGCACGACGATGACGTCGCCGCCCCACTCCTCGGGCACGAGGTCGTATTTCATCAGGCCCTGTTTGACCTTATCGGGATCGGCCTGCTGTTTATCCATCTTGTTCATGGCGACGATGATGGGAACATCTGCGGCTTTTGCATGGTTGATGGCCTCCACCGTCTGCGGCATGATGCCGTCGTCCGCCGCCACGACTAAAACGACGATGTCGGTGACGGAGGCGCCGCGCGCACGCATGGCGGTGAACGCCGCGTGGCCGGGGGTATCGATGAAGGTGACCTTTTTGCCCTCGCCGAAGGAGACGGTGTAAGCGCCGATGCTCTGCGTGATGCCGCCCGCCTCGCCCTCCGTGACATTGGTCTTGCGGATGGCGTCAAGCAGGGAGGTCTTGCCGTGGTCGACATGGCCCATGACGGTGACGACGGGTGCGCGCGTGACGCTCGTTTCGGTGTCGTCGGCGCTGTCGTACTGTTCGGCGAGCGCATCCTCCGCCGTCTTCGGGGGCTTGTATTCGAGGTCGATGCCGAGCTCTAAGGCGATATAGGCGGCGTTGTCGTAGTCGACGGACTCGTTCACCGTCTTCATCACGCCCTCGCGGAAGAGGCGCTTGGTGATCTCCACCGCCGAGATGCCCAGCTTCTCGGAGAGCGTCTTGATGGGGATCTCACGGCTCGTGACGACGGCGTGGTCGATCTTGACGGCGCTCGCCTCGCGCTTGATGCCCTTCTTATTGAAGCGCGCCTTGCGGTAGCCGCTCTTATCCTCGTCGAAGTCGCCCACATCCATACCCTGCTGGCGCTGCAATGCCCGCTTGTTGACGGGGTGCTTTTCGACGTACGTCTTTTCAAATTTCTTGGGCGCGGAGAACTCCCTCCTCGGCGCCGCGGGCTGCGGCGCGGGCGCGACGGGGCGCGGGATACGGGGAGCCCCCGTGCCCGTACCCATCGGACGGGGCCCTCTTGCAAGGCCGCCCTGCCCCTGCGGGCGGGCGCCCTGACCCTGTGCGCGCTGAGGCCCGCCCTGCCCCTGCGGACGGGGGCCGTTCTGCGGACGCTCGGGCCGATAGGTGGGGCGCTGACCCTCACGGGCGGGGCGCTCTCCCCTCTGGCCGTTCTGCGGACGGCCCTCCTGGCGGGCAGGACGCGGCGCTCCCTGCACGGTGCTCTCGCGGCGCTCGCTTGCGGGCGCGGGAGCGGGAGCGGCCTCTGCGGCGGGCGCGGGGCGTTCCTCCTTCGGCTGAGGAGCGGGCTCTTCCTGAGGCACGGGCGCAGGCGCGGGTGCGGCGGGCAGGGGCTCTTCCTGAGGCGCGGGAAGCTCCTCCCTCTGCTCCTCTTTCGTCTTGGCCTCCGCCTCGGCGGCGCGCGCCTCCTCTTCCCTGCGGCGCGCCTCTTCCTCCGCACGCTGACGGCCGATGACAGCCTCCCACTCGGTGAGCTTTCTCGAGACCTCGCCGAGTTTCTTTTCGCTGCCCGACACCGCCTTCATCAGCGCGCGGATCTCATTGTCCCCCAAAAGGGAGCTCAATTTTTCGATGTTCTCGTATGCCATGGATCCTCCATACCCTCTCGCGGAACGCTCCGCTTGACTTAAACTTTACTCTGCCCTTTTCGGGGCTGCCCTCATCGGGCTCTATTTTGCGGCCGCCTCTTTCAAGATCGCCTCGGCGAGCCCCTCATCGCGCACGGCTGCCAGCCTGCAGCCCTCCTTGCCCGCCATGGAGCCGAGGTCCTCGACCCACACGAGCGGGCAGCCAAAGCGCGCTCTGAGCTTTTGTATCTCTTTTTTGGAATTTTCGCTCGCCCCTTCGTCGGCGACGAGGAGAAAGACTTTCTTCGCGGCGGCCGTGCCGTTGATGCCGAGCGTCAGTTTGCCCGCCCGCCTTGCAAAGCCCAAGTAGCTCGCGGTCTTACTGCGCGGCATGGAATTCCTCCTCGATGGCGGCGTACACCTCTTCGGGCACCTCGCAGGAGAAAGTCTTGTGCAGCAGTTTCTGCTTTTTCAGCTTCGCGATGCAGGCCGCCGAGTTGCAGATGTACGCTCCCCGCCCCGGGAGCTTGCCCGAAAGGTCGAGCCGTATCTCCCCCGCGGCATTCCTCACGATGCGCAGCATCTCCTTCTTGGGCTTTTCCGTGCGGCAGGCGATGCAGGTGCGCATGGGGATCTTCTTTTGCGCGGGCATTTATTCCTCCGTGCCCTCGGCGGGCACTTCTTCAATCTCGGGCGAGGCGGGCTCAACGCCCTCCCCTTCCTCTGCCGCGGGCACTTGCGCTTCCGCAGGCATCTCTTCAAGCGCCGAGGAGAGCGCATCCGAAAGCCCCTCTAAGGCCTCCCTTGCCTGCTGTTCCATCTTGGCTGCCGCCGACTCGCTCTTGACGTCGATCTTCCAGCCCGTGAGGCGGGCGGCGAGGCGGGCGTTCTGCCCGTCGCGGCCGATGGCGAGGGAGAGCTTGTCGTCGGGCACGACGGCGATCGCCGACTTTTCGCCCGTCTGCGTCACCGAGACGACGGTCGCGGGCGAGAGCGCCTTGGCGATGAATTCGAGGGGATCTTCGCTCCAGAGGATGATATCCACCTTCTCGCCGCCCAGCTCCTGCACGACGGCGTTGACGCGCGCCCCCTTGTTGCCCACGCAGGCGCCCACGGCGTCCACGCGCGCATCTTCGGAAGCGATCGCCATCTTCGTCCTGTGGCCCGCCTCGCGGGAGATGGCTTTTATGAGCACCGTGCCCTGCTTTATCTCGGGCACTTCCTCCTCAAAGAGGCGCTTGACGAGTCCGGGCGCCGTGCGGGAGACGAGCACCTGCGCGTTCCTGCTGCCGCTGCGCACCCGCTTTACGAACACTTTGATGCGGTCGCCCGCCTCGTACTTTTCGCCGGGGACCTGGTCCTGCGGCAGCATCACGCCCTCGATCTGCCCCTTGCCGAGCTCGACGTAGACGTTCTTCATGTCGATCTTGCGCACGAGCCCGCTCATCAGCTCCCCTTCCTTGTCGGAGAACTCGGAGAGGGTGTTGTCGCGCTCCGTCTCGTGGATCTTCTGCAAGATGACCTGCTTGGCGGTCTGCGCGGCGATGCGCGTGAAGTCCTTGGGCACGAATTCTTCGGAAATGACGTCGCCGGGCTTGACGTTTTTCTTCTTCAAGAGGGCATCTTCGAGGGTGATCTCCCCCTCGCCCGCCTCCTCGCTGTCCACGACGACGTGCGTCAAAAAGAAGCGGAGGGTGCCCTTCTCCTCGTCCGCGCGCACCTCCACGGTGCCCGTCTCGCCCTCGAACTGCTTTTTATAGGCAGAGGCGAGCGCAGAGGAGAGCGCATCCAGGAAGACCTGTTCGCTGATGCCCTTCTCCCGTTCCAGATCGGCCAGCGCCGCAAAGAAATCTTTATTGATCATACTATATACTCCTTCCGAAACGTTCGTCCCGTGGTATTTTGCGTAAAATTCAAATTTCGATATAGAGGCTGACTTTGGCGGCCTTCTCGCGCTCGAAGGTGCGCTCGCACCCGCCCGATATAATGGTGAAAGTCTTCTCGTCGAAGCAAACGAGCTCGCCCACGAACTCCTTCCTGCCATCGACGGGCGCATAGAGGCGCACTTCCACCTTGTCGTGCAGGCGGCGCGCAAAGTCGCGGTCGCTCTTGATGGGCCGATCGAGCCCGAGCGAAGAGCAGTTGAGCGTGTACGCCGCCCCGAAAGTGGGGTCGAGCTCGTCGAGGATGGCGTCCGCCGCGTGGTGAAAGCGCTCGCAAAGGTCCATATCCACGCCGTCCTCCGCGTCGATCCAGATGGTGAGCGAACGCTCGCGCATGTTCCAGGCGGCGTCGACGATCTCCGCGCCCGTCTCTTCCGCCGCGGGCGCCAGCGCCTCCAATACTTCGGCAATGGGTTTGACTTTCATAAGCGGCCTCCTTGCTGGGAAAAAGAGCGCACGCGGGGCGCGCTCCCCTGCCCCATATAACAAATTTGAGAGCGGCTTCCCGCTCTCAATCTCTGTTTCATCGATTAAGCAAGTCGATTATAGCACGCTTCCCGCAAAATTGCAAGCATTTTTTTGCATTGTTGCGCATTTTCCTTGCAGGACGTCCGCCCCTTGACAGCAGAGCCGCCGCAGTGTATAATATAGTCAAGCGCAGCCGCGTTTGGAACTTACGGCAGATACAATCATAGAGCTGTCGCGCAAATGGCGAACGAAATCGGAATAGATAAAATTTCTATCAAGTTACTTGCGGAAAAGTTCAATATCAAATCGCCGTCCTTTTACAATCATTTTACAAACTTGGACGAAATCAAAAACGGCGTTATGCTTTACGGTTGGAAACAATTAGAAGAAAAGGCGTTGCGTGCGGCCGTCGGCGTTTCAGGATATGATGCTGTGAAGGCGATTTGCTATGCGTTTTACGATTATGCCACGAACAATGCGGGCATATTCGACGCCATGCTTTGGTACAACAATTTTCAGGACGAAAGAGCTCATAAGGCGACACAAAATATGTTCGATGTGATTTATAAAATAACCGCGTCGCTGAACATATCCGAACAGAACAGTCGCCATCTCGTGCGTATGTTCCGCTCCTTTTCGGAAGGCTTCTGCCTACTCGTCAATAAAAAGTCTTTCGGCAACCCGTTGCCCGTATCGGATACCTTTGCTCTTTCGGTCGATACCCTGATTGTCGGCATGAAATCTTTGGAAAACAAATAATGCAGGGAGCGAAACAATATGATACAGAATTTAGGCGGCAGGATCGTAAATAATTGGCTGTATCACTATGCGGACGGCTACGTTCTGATCGATACCGGATACGAGAACGGCTACAAGCATTTTTGCAAACAACTCAAAAAGAAAGGCATTGCCCCGCAGGACATTCGCTACTTGTTTCTGACACATGCCCACGATGACCATGCGGGTTTTCTGAACGAGCTGCTGGCGGCTATTCCGAATTTGACTGTGATCGCGGACGAGAAGGCACTCGCTGTCTTACGCAAGGGGCAGAACCCTTTTACGGGCGGCTGCACGGGCAGGTTGGCTCTCACTTTCTGCAAATTGATGGCTTTGCTCGGAAAGGGCGAGCATCTCTTTCCCCCTTTGAAGAAAGAGCATGAAAACAGGCTCATTCTGATTTCGGACGAGAACATTCATGATTTAGACGAAGTATTGGGCGGCAAAATAATACGCACGCCCGGCCACACCGCCGATTCTATGTCCCTGCTTTTGAACGACGGCACCTTGTTTTGCGGCGATGCCGCCATGAACGGTTTTCCGAGCGCAAACAACGTGACGATCTGGGCGGAAGATATGCGGGACTTTGCCCGCTCGTGGGAGAAAATCATCGCTTTGAAGCCGAAGAAGATTTACCCCGGCCACGGCAAGCCGTTTTCCGTTTCCGCACTGCAAAAGAATTTGACAAAGCTGAACAAAGTCAAATTGTATCCTTTGGAGCAAAGGAACTAATCAAATCTATGCTCCTTTTGGCGTATTTTGGGGTATCAAGAACGGCGGCGGGCGCAGGCGTATAATATAGTCAAGCGCGGCCGCGTTTGGGGCAATTTGTTAGAGGAGCCGGAAAGCGGTGTTTTACTTGCCAATCCCTTCCGTTACCGCGGGTACTATTACGATACGTCCATCGGGCTCTACTATCTGAACAGCCGCTACTACGACCCCGAGACGGGCAGATCCTTAAATGAAGATCTTATCAGCTATCTCGAGCCCGAGACGATCGGCGGCATCAACCTTAGAGGCCTGCATATTGTGGATGATCTTGTGGAAAACAGATTTGGGTTTGTTATTTCTGTGCGTTGGTGGTAAAAAATGAAAACAATGCTGTGGCTACTAACCATTGCCGATATCGGACTTTTGATTGCTTCCATCCTCTGTTTTGCCCTGTGCAGTCCTGCTGCGATTGGGATCGTCCCGTTTTTGGCGATGTTGATCGGCTTAATTGCGACCGTTATACTGTTTATAAATTATACAAATCGATACCACGACAGGAATGCTGAGCAGACGCTTGACCTGTTTCGGTCTTGGCGGGGAATACAGGATCGCTATGATTGCACCGAGGCAGAGGCAGGGATTTTCGAGATCAAGTTCAATGACTATGTACTCAGGCTGAATTTGGTCGGATATCCATTCAAAAAAGCCTTTGTTGCCGCATTGATGATCCGGTTGCTCAATTATGCTTCACTTCCGAAAAAGGGTCGTTTTATTGATTTCTTTAAGCGGCGTTTCGTTGGGGATAAGTTAAAAAAAGATGATATTTATCTTTGCTTCCTTTCAGCACATCGCAAGAAGAATACAACTATTTTAAGGCGAGGGAAGATCCGGTTTGGTTTCTTAGTAGAGTTGATCTTATTCTCGAAGTTTAGATTATTCGTGATCGGCTACAATGATTATTATTTATACAAGAAAGCCATTGTGACTTACAGCGAAAAATGGTTTTTGCGTGGTGAAGGATAACGAACTGCAGCCTCATGAGGAGCATGGATCATTCCATGCCCCTCTTGCCGTGTTTTTGAGTATTGACAGCAGAGCCGCCGCAGTGCATCATCTGCGGATCAAAGTCAAATACCGGGATGAGGCGCCGAAAAAAAGTGATCCTGTAGGATAAATTGCTCTATGGCGGCGTGAGCGAGCTCGCTTACAATGCATTCGTGTATGGGTATCGCAACGAGTTCAAGATAGAGCCGTTCCAAAATCAAAAAATGTTGGAGCGATCTTCTTTCATCCCAACGTTTATTATAGAGCCTCTAAGAAAAGCAGATAGGAAGTACTACCTATCTGCTTTTCTTACTTACAAAAAACATTCCTATTTCATTTGTTTAAGAGACATTGTATGCCTTCCGATAGCGTTTTCGTTATCGTTTGATCTACTAATATATCCCTAAATATTGCTTTAATATTTCCATCCAAAGAGTTTAATTCTGTAGAAAGATAAAATCCATTTTTGTCTCCTCGCAGCAGAAAATATGACTCTGAATCGGTATCTTGCAACATGATAGTTCCGTGCAAATGTTCAAAAATATATTTTAAATCCAATAAAGCCTTTTCCAACAATGCAATGGAAATACAAAAAGAACAGCCACCTGAAAAGCCATCAGAATAAACTTCGATTTTAAATGTTATATAATGATCAATTTCATATATTTTTTCAAACGCCAACGAGAGCAAATCGCTGTTAAATATTTCGATTTTTTCAGACATGCCTAACTCCTCATCTTTAAAAAACAAATTTGAAATCATCCACAAGTTTAAGCATTGGATTATAATTAAAATGTATTTTTGTTGTATGAGTTCCCGACCTCACAATTCTTTGAATTTTTTAGCCGCCCATCACTTGCCAACCATCTTTTGTCGCTTAACTTATACCGATACGTTAATATCCCTTATATTTATCAAGGAACTCAATTACACTTAACTTTTGCACATCATGTAATATTTCCTCATCTTCGTACCACCAAGTATCACCTATATACAACCGGCTATCCGCATAGTACCATGGGATTATTTTAGTGTAGGTCTCGTCTTTAGGAATTAGATGATACAAATAAATATTTTTATCCAGAAAGATAGCAAAATCATCGTGAACTCGATATGCCAATAGATAGTCATCCGAGGAGTGCAATTTGTCGTCTTCTTTAGATAATTTTTGCATAGTTAAATACTCTTGATAAAGCCTGCACTCTTCTAAAACGTTAGAATCCCAAGTTTCCTTATATAAGGTATTCATTAAAACCGGATACCCATAGTCTGCAATCAATTTACTTGCGCTGGAGTAGTGTTTCCCATCAGTGAGTTGAATAAAAGAAGAATTTACCCAACCTCTTCCCAAAACTTGATTCCTTATAATAATTTTCTTCATCTTTTAACCCCATTAAATATGCACATTAAACCGCATAACCTTACTGTATATATTTATATGTTCGACAAAGTTCAAGCTGCCATTTATCGGATGCAAATCAAAATGCCGCCCTTGAGCACTTCTATGATGAGCCGTTTCCTGTGCAAAATCTCTAAATTTCCTCTTTATCAAATTATTCACGAGCACGCAGGCGTCGGAGACGTAGTAGGTATGGAAATCGGCAACTTCGAGGTTGTAAGTCGTTTCGGGCGTTTCGAGCTGCTTCAGCGTTACGCCTTCTACTTCGCAGAGCGTGCCGTCGGAAAGAAGGACTTTATCGCCGCATCATTCTTGAACACTTGAAATAATTATGCTCGATATCTTTCAATTTGTCAATGCAATAAGGAAAACAGATAAGAGCATAAATTGTTGCACTTAATAGTATAATTCACCAACAATTCATCCGACAACTCATATGTTTAAATAGTCTAACAATTTTGTGGATGACATATTATATAGATTTTGGTGCTGTAGCGTGAAATTACGCAATTTTTCTATGTTAGAAAAACCATTCACATAATAATCTATGTCCGCCAAACACGCTTCCAAGGATCCTTTATCTTCTAATCTAACAAAATTGCATCTATCTCTATCAAATAATGGAGCAGCCGTATTGTTACATATCGCTTTTACAACACATGCAACATTGACATAGTAATCAACAGGATCATAGCAAGATGTTTGAACCTGAATCATAGCGATCGTTTCTGTAAATTCTTTCATGAAAGATACAGCGGTACGAGAAGTAAATCCTCTTGAAAATAATTCTTTTTTTAAAAGCATTAAAAAAGACTTCTTCTCCAACCCTGCTATACCATATTTTTGCGTTCCTAATTCCATTCTATTCCCTTCAAATTTTATTTGTAAGTTACAATTTTTCCTGTCCAACCTTTCCCTGATCCTTTTAACTATCGCTCCAATTGTTTTAATCCACGAGCGATTGCTCTGGGGTTATCTGGCTTTAATTCATATACAATTTTATTAACATCATCAATTGCATCAGTTCTGCGATTTCTTAATGGATTATCTCGAAAATCTGAACCTCCAAAGTTCCTTTGAGGTTACCCTTGTTATAGATCTGTCGAAATGGACTGGCACTCTCATAGTAGCTTAAGATTTGGATACGGTTCTTCTCCATCATGTTGCCTGTAACAATATCTTCGTAATTTTTTTGCGTTAAAACAATATTTATAGCCTGTTCAAAAAGATTTTCAGTGATTTTATTTTCTAATACGAAAATCGAATAAGGATACGTATGTAGGAAATCTACTATCGTGCTATAATCGAAATCAAATTGTAACAATCCGAAATAATTATCTTTCCCTTCTTTCCTTATTTTCTTATGAAAAATGACCTCTCCATATTTTAGCAAGCTCTTGTCTATAAAAGCGCTTATACCGATATGATCTTGTGTCTTATTCACAAGCTCAGGAATTTCCCATAAAAACAGATAAGAATATTGCTTCACGGGCATATTTTCTTTAAGAAAGGCCTCTTGCCCCTCTATTACATCCTTACTATTTGGATCGATTCCTTGCTGACAAAGCCGCAAACTGTGGATACTTTCTTCAATCCAATAATTAAACATATCTTCTCCTTATCTCACTCCAAATTAATAGAAAAAATGCAAGCCACTTGATACAAATCTTCCCAAGCCATCTATAATCCCAGCATTAAAATGTCTACCGAAGGAAACTCCATCCGAAAAAACATGTCCCACAACATCATCTCGTATCATCTTATTGCCAAACGCGTAAATTCTTTGAGTGTACGTTTTTCCACCTTGTCTAATTGTTTCTTTAATGACCTGTGTGGGTTGTTGCGACTGAGCAATACCCAGGCTCTTCTTTGCTGCTCTAAAAGCACCTTTTCTTCCAGCATTAGCAGGAGAATTATTGGCTGGAATTGAACACGCATTATGTACCAGCACACCGGCATCGGGGACGTAGTAGGTATGGAAATCGGCGACTTCGAGGTTGTAAGTCGTTTCGGGCGCGGCAAGCTTTTTGCAGGAGACGCCCTCTACTTCGCAGAGCGTGCCGTCGGAGAGAAGGACTTTGTCGCCGCACTTCAAGTCGCAGGCGGAAACCCACTTTTCGCTCAGGCCCGCATAGCTTGCATGCTCCAAGGCTCGGCTATCCTTGCGCAGAGCCACCCCCATGGTCTTCCTTCTTCATCTAGTTGCTATAATAGATTGCAAAATCTT
>CALVTT010000007.1 GCA_944363045.1 uncultured Clostridia bacterium
GTCGTCGAGGCGCTCGGGCGTCGTCACGTCGGTGAGCATGGCGTCGTAGAAGACGAGGCTGACCGAATAGCAGATCTTGGCGATGACGAAGACGGCGAGGAAGGCGACCCAGCCCATGGGGATGCCGAGGGCGCCGCAGCCCAGAACGCCTAAGATAGCGCTGAAGAAAAAGAGCGGTTTCTTCCTGCCCACATCGTCGGCAAAGGAGCCCAAGATGGGCGAGAGCACCGCGACGCACAGCGTGACCGCGCTCGCGGCATAGCCCCAGATGGCGGTGGCGTCCGTCGCTTCAAGCCCCGCCGAGGTGACGAGATAGTTAAAATAGATGGGCAGCACCGTGCTCACGAGCAGCGTGAACGCCGAATTGCCCACATCGTACAAGATCCAGGCGATCTCCTTCTTCCTGTTGGGGTTCGCCTGCCGCACTTTGGCGGCCTTTGCTCCACTCATATCATACTCTCCTGTTTATCTTCAGGTTTATTCTTTATTTATCTTTTTCAAGCGAATGCCGAGTAAGCAGCCGCCGGATGCACCCTCGGCCCTATTCATAATTCCGATCCAAAAGCGGGCTCAGCTCCCCCTCCCCGCGCAGATACTTTTCGTAGGAAGCGATGAGCGTGCACGCCTTGGGGACAGCGCACTCAAAGGCCTCCGCGAGCTCTTGATCGCAGTCCGCGCAGCGCTCGTCCTTTTGATAGGGGATCATCATGCCGTGCATCTCGCGGTAGTTGCCCGTCAGGCGCAGAATGGCGCAGACGAGGCGGCGCTTTGCAAGGTGCGGCGCGCGCAGCAGGCGGTTATAAAAGAGGATGGAAGAGAGCGCCTTCCTTGTTTTGCGTTCGGACAGCCCGTAGTAGGCGGCGGAGATGTCCGCAAGCCGGGAAGAGGGGCGGATGTGCGCCGTGAGGTCGGCGGAGAGCGGGTCCTTGCCCTCTTTTTCGAGCAGCATACGGTCGAAGGAGGACTCCGTCTCGGTATGCGTGACCTCGGGCGAGCGTTCGAGCTTGGCGCTCACCACGGGGTGGGCGGTGCTGTCGAGCGCGAAGTGGCACAAAAAGCCGAAAAGGTACGCCTCGTCCTCGGGGCGGCAGCCGCGCGCCGTAAAGACGGTCTTTGCGCGTTCGTAAAAAGGCATGGCCTTTTCAAAGTGCAGACGGTAGCCGACGGCGCTCGTCTTGTTGGCAAAGAGCGGGTGGTAGTAAAAGAGCAGGTCGGGACCGTGTACGCCGAGGGCGAAGGCGTCGAAATGCTCCTCAATGAGCGTTTGAAGCGGCGCGGGCAGGGCGTTCAAAACTTCCCTCCCGAAGGTGATGTGTGCATATGCCGCAGGCATAGTTCCCTCCGTAGTGCTTATTTAGTATACTGCAAGGGAATAATAGGAACCCGATCAAAAGCGGGTTCGTACTGTTCCCTTACAGTATAGCGCGTTCTGCGCGCAAAATCGCAGATTTTTCGTCACAGAAAGGTAAAAAAGTTGTAAAAATTCCTCAAAGATACAAAAGAGCGTCCCGCAGAACGCTCTTTTGTCCTTTGTTTTGTCCGCTCTCTTTAATTGGTGAGCAGGAAAGTTGCAAGGAAGAAGGCGCCGATCACCCAGGTGGGAACGCTCACTTCTTTCACCTTGCCCGTGCACGTCTTGACGACGATATAGACGAGGATGCCCCAGCCGATGCCCTTGGAGATGGAATAGCCGAGCAGCATGATGACCATCGTGAAGAAGGCGACGATGGCCTCGACGGCATCCGTCCAGTCGATCTTGGTGACGGAGGTCATCATCAGCACGCCCACCCAGATGAGGGCGGCGGCGGTGGCGCTTCTCGGGATGAGCTGCGCGATGGGGCTCAAGAACATGGCGACGGCAAAGCACAGCGCCGTCACAAGAGAGGTGAGGCCCGTCCTGCCGCCCGCGGCGACACCCGAGGAGGACTCGACAAAGGTCGTCACCGTCGAGGTGCCCGCAACGGAGCCCACGCAGGTGGCGATGGCGTCGGCGAGCATCATCTTCTCCATGCGGATGGGCGTGCCCTTCTCGTCGAGCAAGTTGCCCTTGGCGCAGGCGCCGTACAGCGTGCCGATGGTATCGAACATATCGATCATGCAAAGAGAGAGCGCCGAGGTGATGAGCACCACCGCGAGCGTACCGCCGTTGTGGCCCTCTATGCCGAGGTACTGCGAGAAGTCAAAGCCCTCGTAGAAGACGGCGCCCGCCGAATCTTTGCCCCATGCCGCGAAGGCCTCGAAGGGGTTGGAGAGCGTGATGCCGGCAAAGAGGTCCGCCGCCCCCGCGCTGCTTGCGGCATAAGCGATGCCCGCGAGGATATAATAGAGCGCAGCCGAACCCAAAAGCCCCCAGAGGATGGCGCCCTTGACGTTCTTCTTGGAGAGAACGGCGATGGCGATGACGCCGAGGATGGCGACGATGGCGGGCATCATGCCGGAGACGGTGCCGTCCGCCGCCACCGAGATGAAGGGGGTGCTCCCCAAAACGTTGAAGGAGACAAAGCCGACGAGGGTGGAGCTGTCGACGATGATCCCCGCCTGCTGCATACCGATGAAGGCGATGAAGAGGCCGATGCCCACGGGGATGGCGTGGCGCACGCCTGCGGGGATGGCCTCAAAGATGCGCCGGCGAAGACCGGTGACCGTGAGGATGAGGAAGATGACGCCGTCGAGCAGGGTGAACACCATGCAGTTGGCGTAAGTGAGCCCCGTGCCGCCCAAAATGAGCGTATAGACGACAAAGGCGTTGATGCCCATGCCCGAGGCCTGCGCGAGGGGCATCTTGGCGAGCAGCGACATAAGAAGCGTACCCGCCACCGCGCCCACGGCCGTTGCGATATAGGCCGCTCCGTAGGCGTTTTCGCTTTCGATGACGGAGGCGAACATCCCCGCATTGACCATGAGGATGTACACCATCGCCATAAAGGTGGTGAGGCCTGCCACGACCTCCACCCTGAAAGTGGAGCCGCTCGCCGTCACGCCAAAAAATTTGTCTAACTTACTCACCTTTTTGGGGGGAAGGGCGGCCTCTCCCGCTCCCGCACCGTTAGGGCCTTGCTCGGGCACGCTCGTCTGCGCGTTCCCTTGCGGTTGTTTGCTTTCGTTTTGCATCGCTTACCTCCGAAATATTTTCTCAAACAAGGTAATTATACCATATCCGGCGCGCGCTTTCAACCACTTTTGACAAATTTAACCGCCCTTTGTAAATTTTGTTACAAATGCTTGACATCCGCCGCCCCGTGCGCTATCATAGTGCAAAACAGAGAAAAGCGTAGAATGTACGGCTTGTTAAAAACAACATTCGTTTTTGCCCCGAAGCCGTACTGCTTCGGGGCTCTGCTTTTCCCGAAGGAGAAGAGATGGAAGAGATGAACAAGGATGCGGCGCAGCTGCCGCCCGAACGCAAGAGAAAGCTCTCGGAAATGACCTTGAAGGAGTGCAGCGGCGCAGGCGAAAAGCTCAAATGGCTCTTGAACTTCGTCTTCATCGACGGCATGAGCGGCATGGCGCTCGGCCTGTTTGCGACGCTCATCGCGGGCACCATCCTCTGGCAGCTCGGCAGCCTCATCGACAAGGCGGGCAACAACCCCTTCGGCCTTGCGCTCGAGGCGGTGGGCAAGGCGGCGCAGATCGCGATGGGCGCGGGCATCGGCGTGGGCGTGTGCTTAAAGCTCAAAAGGACGCAGCCGCTCGTCGTCGCCTCGGCGGTGGCGGCGGGCATGATCGGCTCGTACGCGCAGGCGGTCATCAAAGGCATCCTGGCCGCGATGGAGAGCGGCAGTGCCTTTGCGATCACGCTCTCCTCGGCGGGCGATCCCATGGGAGCCTTTGTGGGCGCGTTTGCCGCCATGACGCTTGCCTCCCTCGTCTCGGGCAGAACGCGCGTCGACATCCTCGTCACCCCCCTCGTGGGCCTTGCGGGCGGCGCGCTCTTCGGCATCGGCGTGGGCTATCCCGTCTCGCTGGCATTGACCGAACTCGGCAATTTCATCGCCTGGGCAGCCTCGCTTTCCACCGTGGCGGCGGCAGTTACGGGGCTCATCGTCTCCGTCGTGATGGGCGTTGCCCTCACCCTTCCCATCTCCTCGGCGGCGATCGGCATCTCCATCGGGCTTTCGGGCGTGGCGGCGGGGGCGGCGGTCGTCGGCTGCTGCTGCCAGATGATGGGCTTTGCCGCCATGAGCTTCCGCGAAAACCGCTGGGGCGGCTTTGTGGCACAGGGCTTAGGCACCTCCATGCTGCAGATCCCCAACGTCTTCAAAAAGCCCGTCCTCTTTGTGCCGCCCATCCTCTCCTCCGCCATTTTGGGCACGCTCTCGGTGCTTCTTCCCAACGGCACGGGAAGTTTGGGGCTCTTTGCGACGCGCACGGGCAGCGGTATGGGCACGGCGGGGCTGGTGGGGCCCATCGATATGCTCTTCGAGATGATCGGCACCGCAGGCTGCAATGTATGGCTGACCATCCTGTGGGTCGTCCTCTTCTGCTTCGTCCTCCCCGCCCTTTTGACGCTCGCCTTCTGCGAATTATTCCGCAAGTTAAACATCATAAAGTACGGCGATCTGACGTTGAAACTCTGAAAAAATTTCGAAGCAAATCTTTCCCTGCGGGAAATCTTCGCTTCGAGGAGAGGGCGTTGTGCTTCCAAATCACACATTCGCCCACCTACCTTTTTGTCTTGATTTGACAATAAGCCTCAGGTATGAGGCGAATTGGGTCCCGCAGCGGAGGGAAACCCTCCTCGCGGAAGAGATTTTTAGGTTCACGAATTTCTTTTGCTGCGCAAAATAAATTCCGTGAGTTTAAGCCCTAAGCATAGGGCAAATTGGGGGAGCCAGCGCAGGGAGACCCTGCTCGGCTCAGTGATTTTGGAAGCAAAAGCGTGGTTTTGCTCGCGGAAGAGATTTTAGAAGCAGGGCAACCGCTAACTTCCTTGCCTCCCTCTTTGAGGGAGGTGTCTGCGAAGCAGACGGAAGGAGTTACCCTTTTTCGCCGCAAATCTTTTGCTAACGCAAAATCTTTGCGGGAGCCCTAAATGGGAGCTGTCGCCGAAGGCGACTGAGGGAGTCGCCTTATTTTGGTAAGCTCGTTTGCGATAACGGCAGTTCTCTTCATCCTGCAAAAACTCCTTCAGTCTCGCTTCGCTCGACAGTTCCCTCTAAGAGGGAGCCACGGAGGATGCCGTTATTCCCTTGTCCCTTCAGGTCCCTAAAAAATGGACGAAGTGTTTTTTTGGGGTGGGTCGAGGGAGCTGTCACGACATCCGAAGCCTCCTTCTGTGTCGTGACTGAGGGAGTAGTTCTTCGCTGCCCCCATTCAACCGCCGGTTGAGGGAAAATCAACGCATGGTTGGGCGGTTTCAACTTCCCGTCGCTGGAATTTTGCCGAAAAACGCGCTAAAATGAAGGCACGAAATGCGGGAACCATCCGCAAATACCCAGCTATAAGGAGTTTTTTTATGAACACATTGGGACAGCGCATCGCCTACTTCCGCAAGCAAAAGGGGCTCACGCAGGAAAATTTAGCCGAGCTGTGCTCGGTGAGCGCGCAGGCGGTCAGCAAATGGGAGAACGACCTCACCGCGCCCGACATCTCCCTCCTCCCCCGCCTTGCGGAAATTTTCTCCGTCACGACGGACGAGCTCCTCGGCACCAAGAAGGAGACGGCGGTCGCCGTCGATCCGAAGCACGTCGACTTTCAAAAGCTCATGCTGCGCGTCCGCATCCTCTCGGGTGAGGGCGACAAGGTGAACATCAACCTGCCCTTTGCCCTCGTCGAGGTCTTTTTGAAGGACGGCAGGCTCCCCTTCTCGGCAGACGGCTCCGCGGGCGAGGCGTTAAAGAGCATCGACTTTGCAAAACTTGCAGAGCTCGTGCACGCGGGCGTTCTCGGCAAGCTCGTCGACATCGAGAGCGCGGACGGCGACATCATCGAAATTTGGGTAGAGTGATGGCAAAGATCGTGATCCGCGCGGAGGGGGTGCGCCTTGCCCTGCACGTTCCCCTCGGGCTGTGCCTGCGCCTTGCCGCCCAAAAAGCGGGGAAGGAGGAGGACGCCTTCAAGCGCTTTATGAAGGCGCACGGGCGGGAGATACGCTCCATTTTGAAGCAATACCGCAAAGACTGCGGGAAATTCGCCCTTGTCGACATCGAGACCGCCGGCGGGGAGAAAGTGAAGATCGTCGTATAGCGCTGTGCTTGGATCGTGCGGCGACATAGAACAGAACGCGCCGCGGCGCCGACTTTGGGTCGGCGCCGCGGCGCTTAAAATGAGGAAATTCCACATTGTGACCTCCTCTTCGGGGAGGTGGCGCGTTGTCCGAGGCTTGCCCTCGGCAACGTGACGGAAGGAGTTTGGGTTGGATCAAGAGAACCGCCGTTATCGCAAACGAACGTTCAGAAATAAGGCGACTCCCTCCGTCGCCTTCGGCGACAGCTTCTTGCGCGGTAGAGACCGCACGAGAAAAGCAGGCATCAAAGCCCTGCCCTGACGAAGGAAGGGCTGGCGAAGTTTGCCTTGCTCCGACGCGGGAGGCAAGAAAAAGGAATTTACTCCCTCAGTCATGCCATCGACGCTTGCGTCGAATGGCATGACAGCTCCCCCGAGGAGGCGCTTAAAGTAAGGTAAACTCCTTCCGCCCCTTCGGGGCACCTCCCTCTTATACAGGGATCCCGCAAAGATTTTGCGTTAGCAAAAGATTTGTGGGAAAAGGAGGAGCAGGCATCAAAGCCCTGCCCTGACGAAGGAAGGGCTGGCTAAGTTTGCCTTGCTCCGACGCGGGAGGCAAGGAAGTTATTGGTCGCCCTGCTTCTAAAAATAATTTCCGCGAGCAAAACCACGCTTTTGCGCTGCGGGACCCAAGTTGCCTCATACTTGAGGCTTACTGTAAAATAAAGACAGACAAGCGGGCGGGCGAAAACGCCCCGTTAAAATCGCAGCAGCTCACCCCTCGGCGCGAAGATTTCCCGAAGCAAAAGATTTGCGGCGAATTAAAAATCACTGAGCCGAGCAGGGTTCCCCTGCGCTGGCTCCCCCAATTTGCCCTATGCCTAGGGCTTATTGTTCAAGAAGGACAACGAGGTGCGCGGGCGATAAAGTAGGTTAAAATCAACCGACCCCTCTCCTCGCCGCGAAGATTTCCCGAAGGGAAAGATTTGCGCCGAAATCTCCTCGCCGCGAAGATTTTGCGCAGCAAAAGATTTGCGGCGAAACGCTTTACATTTTCTCATGGATCGTCCTGGCAATGACGTCGTCCTGCTGCTCTTTGGTGAGCTTGATGAAGTTGACCGCGTACCCGCTGACGCGGACGGTGAGCTGGGGGTACTTTTCGGGGTGCTTCTGCGCGTCGAGCAGCGTCTCGCGATCAAACACGTTGACGTTGAGGTGGTATCCGCCGTCTGCCACATAGGCATCGAGCATATTGACAAGGTTTTCCGTCTGCTGTTTAGACATAGCTTTCTCTCCTTTTTCCTTTATTTAATCTTCGTCCTTGCCGAGCGACTGCGGCGTCACCGAGAAGGTGTTGGAAATGCCGTCGCGGGCGTAGTCGTAGGGAAGTTTGGCGACCGATTCGAGGGATGCGAGCGCGCCGTGGCTGTCCCGCCCGTGCATGGGGTTGGCGCCGGGGGCGAGCGGCTCGCCCGCGCGCCTGCCGTCGGGCGTGTTGCCCGTCTTCTTGCCGTACACCACGTTGGAGGTGATGGTGAGGATGGACATCGTGGGCACCGACTCGCGGTAGGTGTAGCAGGACTTTATCTTATTCATGAACGTCTTGACGATCCACACCGCAAGCTCATCCGCCCTGTCGTCGTTGTTGCCGTACTTGGGGTAGTCGCCCTCGATCGTAAAGTCGGTGACGATGCCCTCCTCATCGCGCACGGGGTAGACCTTCGCATACTTGATGGCGGAGAGGCTGTCCGCCGCGCAGGAAAGCCCCGCGATGCCCGTCGCGAAGAAGCGGCGCACCTTGACATCGTGCAGCGCCATTTCGAGCGCCTCGTAGCAGTACTTGTCGTGCATATAGTGGATGAGATTGAGGGTGTTGACGTAGAGGCGGGCGAGCCAATCCATCATCTGCTCGTACTTGCGCATGACCTCGGCAAAGTCGAGGGGGCCGTCGCCGAGGATGGGCGCGTACTCGGGCGAGACCTGCATGGGCTTGCCCGTCTTCTTATCCTTCATCAGCTCGTCTTTGCCGCCGTTGATGGCATAGAGAAGGCACTTGGCAAGGTTGGCGCGGGCGCCGAAGAACTGCATATCCTTGCCCACGCGCATGCTCGAGACGCAGCAGGCGATGCAGTAGTCGTCCCCCATCTCGGGGCGCATGAGATCGTCGCTCTCGTATTGGATGGCGCTCGTCTCGATGGAAACTTCGGCGCAGAAGCGCTTGAAGCCCTCGGGGAGCCTTCTCGACCACAGCACCGTGAGGTTGGGCTCGGGCGCGGGGCCGAGGTTTTTGAGCGTGTGCAGGATGCGGAAGCTGTTCTTGGTGACGAGCGTCCTGCCGTCCACGCCCATGCCGCCGATGGACTCGGTGACCCAGGTGGGGTCGCCGCTGAACAGCTCGTTATACTCCTTGATGCGCATGAACTTGACGACGCGCAGCTTCATCACGAAGTGATCGATAAGCTCCTGCGCCTCCTCCTCGGTGAGCTTCCCCTCGCGAAGATCGCGCTCGATGTAGATGTCGAGGAAGGTGGAGTTGCGGCCGATGCTCATCGCCGCGCCGTTCTGGTCCTTGACGGCGGCAAGATAGCCGAAGTACAGCCATTGGATGGCCTCCTGCGCATTCTCAGCGGGGCGGGAGATATCGAAGCCGTACTCTGCCGCCATCGCTTTGAGCGCCTTCAAGGCCTTGACCTGCTCGGAAACTTCCTCGCGGTCACGGATGCGGTCGGGGGTCATGTCGCCGTCGATGAGCGCCTTGTCCTCCTCGCGCTTTTGAATGAGATAATCGACGCCGTAGAGTGCCACGCGGCGGTAATCGCCCACGATGCGCCCGCGGCCGTAGGTATCGGGCAGACCGGTGAGGATGTGCGCCGAGCGCGCCCGCCGCATCTCGGGGGTGTAGGCGTCGTACACGCCGTCGTTGTGCGTCTTCCTGTAATGCGTGAAGATATACTTGACCTCGGGGTCGAGGTGATAGCCGTACATCTCGAGCGCTTCCTCCGCCATGCGGATGCCGCCGAAGGGCTGTAGGGCGCGCTTGAAGGGCATGTCCGTCTGGAGCCCCACGATCTTTTCGAGAGACTTATCGAAATACCCCGCCTTGTGGCTTGCGACAGTGGAGACGATGGAGGTATCGGCGTCGTACACGCCGCCCCGCTCGCGCTCCTTTTTGGAATAGTCCATGACGATCTCCCAAAGCTTCTTGGTCGCTTCGGTGGCGGGGGCGAGAAAGGCGCCGTCGCCCTCGTAGGGGGTGTAGTTGCGCTGGATGAAGTCGCGCACGTCCACCTCGTCTTGGCTCCACTTGCCGGGCTCGAAGGAATGCCATGCCCCTTCGAAGTTATGTTGTACAAAGTCGTTTGCCGTCATATGGCTTTGACCTCCTGAAGTATGTTACGAACTTTGTTTCGTTTGAAAAAGAGTTTCGTCCGAGACGAGGAGCCTGCGTAAGCGGCAAGGGAGCTTACTGAGCGGTAAGTGACCGCCGCCGCGCGCAAAGGCGACAAAGTATTCGGGCGAAAAACATTTTTCAAAGGCGGGCCTCTGAGATTTTGGCGTCCAGCCAAAGGGACAATATCTCCTCCGGCTGATAGCCCGTGCAGCGCGCCGTCACTTCGCCGTCCTTTAAGATGAGCACCGTCGGCACGCGGTCAATTTGGTACTTTTTCACCTCTTCGGCGCTCTCCTCCGTCACTTCGAGGTGCCGAAGGGGGATGCCCCGCTCCGCCGCCAGCTTATGAAGGATCGGCAGCAGCGAAAAGCAGTTGGCGCAGCTCTCGCCGCTCACTTCCATCAGTTCAATGTTTGCCATCACTTCCCTCCTATGCCCCTGCACAATATGGCGCGGGCGTTTTGGATGCGCTCCTTTTCGGGCGGCCGCACCCCCTCTAAGGGGTACTGTATGCCGAGGGCGCGGTATTTTGCGATGCCCAGCGTGTGATAGGGCAGCACTTCCACCTTTTCCACCGTCTTCAGACTGTCTATAAATTCTTTGAGGCGATGAAGCGCGCCGTCGTCGTCGGTGATGCCGGGCACGAGGACGTGGCGGATCCACATGGGCTTGCCCTTATCGGAGAGGTACTCTGCGAACGCCCTTGCGTGCGCCTCCGAGCGCCCCGTGAGCGACTTATGCGCCTCCTCGTCGATGTGCTTGATGTCGAGGAGCACGAGGTCGGTGACTTTGAGGAGCTTTTCAAAGGCGCTCCTGTCGGCGTCTTTCCCGGCGGGGAAGGTCGCGGCGGACGTATCGAGGCAGGTATGCACGCCCTTCGCTTTGAGGAGCGAAAAGAGCTCTGTAAGGAAGTCAAGCTGCAGCATGGGCTCGCCGCCCGTCGCCGTCACGCCGCCCTTTTGCCCAAAATAACTCTTGTATTTGAGCGCTTCTTTGACGGCTTCTTCCGCAGTTACCTCCCTGCCGCCCCCCGCTTCCCAGGTATCGGGGTTGTGGCAGTACTTGCAGCGCATCGGGCAGCCCTGAAAGAAGATGACGAAGCGGATGCCCGGGCCGTCGACCGTGCCGAACGATTCATAGGAATGGATATGCCCCGTCATGCCGCCCTCCTTCTCTCGCCTTAGAGCGAGCCCTTCCGCAGTTTGTGCATTTTGTGCACAAATCCCTCAAAAAAACAGGAAAGGGCAGAACCTTACAAAGAGGTACTGCCCAGACGAAACGGCTGCTCTGCCCCTACGGTTTCACGCGGTGCTCCGCCAATTCGTCAGTCGCCGTAAGGTGCTATCACTATACCACACAATATGCCCCCTGTCAAGCGAAAAAGCACAAGATTTTCCGATGAAAAGTATTTTCACCACAAAATCTTGTGCCAACAGAGGGAACGATCCACTATATATACAACTTATTCCAAACGGATGCGGCGCAGCAAAGCGGCGTTGCCGACCGCCCTGCCGCCCCCCAGGACGACCGCCATCTGCGGATCGCCCGAAAGGTGCGCCTCCATCTGCAGCTTGCGGGAGATATACTCCGCCAACCCCGCAATGTTGCACACGCCGCCCGAAAGGTACAGCCCGTTTTTGAGCATGGCTGCCGAAACTTCGGCGGGGAGCTTCTTTAAGACGAGCTCCGCGTACTCCGCGATCTTATCGATATACACCTTGATGGGGAAGACGATGTCCGCCGAGGAGACGGAGACGGAGCGCGGGCGGCCCGACTTGATGTCGCGCCCGTTGATGATGGTGCTCTGGTTGTCGTCCTCGATGAGGCTGCCCACCGTGTTTTTGAGCTTCTCGCTCGTCAGCGAACCGATCTTCAAGGAGAAGGTATCGGCGATGTGGTCGATGATATGTACGTCCATATTGCTGCCGCCCACGTTCATGGAAAGGCCGGCGATGATGCCGTCCAGCGAAAAGGCGGCGATGGAGGTGACGCCCGCGCCGATATCGATGGCAAAGACGGGGTTGCTCTCCGAGAGGGGCACGTCCTGGCCGAGGACGCTCAAAAAGGGCGTTTCGGCAAAGTTGACCCTGCTGATGCCCGCCGCCTTGGCGACGCGGTACACTTTCTCGCGCGATTCCACCTTATAGCCGCAGGGCACGCAGAAGAGCGCTTCGACGGAAGTCCCCCGCTTTACCACCTTGCGGAGGAAATATTCGAGCAGCGCCCCCGCGAGCCGTTCGGAGACGATCTCCCCCTCGTAGACGGGAAAGCAGACGTCCGTCTGCTCGGCAGTCTTGCCGAGGAGGCGCTTTGCCTCATTGCCGAAGGCACGAATTTCCCCCGTATCCTTCTGCACGGTGACCGCCGTCGCCTCGGCGAGCACGATGCCGCTGCCCAATTTGTAGATCTTCGTCACCGACGTGCCGAAGTCGATCGCAAGTTTTAACATAAGTGCATCTCCTTGATGTATTCACGCACGCGCTCGAGGGGGAGCCCCACGACGCACGAATAACTGCCCTCATAGCCCGAGACAAAGCCGCTGTCCTGAATGCCGTAGGCGCCCGCCTTGTCGAACGGGGAGCCCGTCCTGATATACGCCTCTATCTCCCCGTCGGTAAGGGGGCGGAAGGTGACGAGCGTCTCCTCGACGCCCTTCCTCTCCCCCTCGGGCGTGACAAGGCACACCCCGGTATAGACGGAGTGCGTCCTTCCGCTTAAGAGACGGAGCATCTCAAAGGCCTCCGCCCCGTCTTTGGGTTTGCCTAAAATTTCGCCGTCCAAAGCGACGACGGTATCCGCGCCCAAGACCGCCGCCTCGGGGAAGCGGGAAAAGACCTCCCTCGCCTTGCCCTCGGCAAAGCGCAGACAGCGCTTTTTTCCGCTCTCCCCCGCCCGCGAAAGCTCCTCGAAAAGGGAGGGCACGACCTTAAAGGCGGGAACGAGTTCCGAAAGGAGCTCCCTCCGCCGCGGGGAATTGCTGGCAAGGATAAATCTCACAAAATCTCCAGATTTTTCTTGAAAGTGCGCTTGAAGTCGGCGTTCGCCTTGAGCGCCTGGTTGATCTCCAGCGTGGCGTCGCCGATGACCTCCGTCTTCATGATGACGGAGTCGCCCAGAACGTCGCAGTTGATGCCCGTGACCATGCCCTGGCCGCTCCTGTCGAGGCTCTCGGCGATGCGCAAAAGCACCCCGAGCTTTCTGACGACTTCGACGTCCTCCTCGTTGACGATGTCCTTATAGCGCGCCCAATCGGAGGAAGCGAGGTCCTCCTTGGTATGGCAGCCCGCCACAAAGGCGGCGAGCACGATCTCGCGGTGAGTGGCGCCGTAGATGGGCGAATTGAGGATGATATAGCGGCTGTGCTGCTGGTTGTTGTAAAAGCGCACGCGCTTGCCGCAGTCGTGCAGGCTCGCCGCGATCTTTAAGACCTTCAAATAGATGCGCGGGAACTTATGCAGCACCCGAAGCTGCTTGAAGAGCTGGATGGAAAGCTTGACGACGTGCTCGACGTGCGCCTCGTCGCAGCCGTAGTACTTTAAGAGCGTGCTCAAAGAGTAGCCGAGGACATCGGAAAGCGGCCGCTCCTCCGTCATGGGGACGGCCTGGTTGAACATGATGCCCTCTCTTAAGCCGCAGCCGCTGACGAGGAAGTTCTCGATGTGCAGATAGTCGAGGAAGGACTTGACGATGGCGAGCGCCGCGGGCATGATGTCCGCCCTGTTGGGCGAAAGGCCGCGGATGCGCTTGCGCTTCTCGACGTCGAGGACGCGGATCATCTCGTACACCGAGCGGAAGTCGTCCGCCGCGAAGGAGTAGTTGTGCACGATGCTCAAGGGGTACTTCCTCACGAGGCGGTTGATCTTATAGAGGTTGCGGAAGGTGCCGCCCACGCCGATCATCTGCGTGTCGGGCTCCACTTCCGAAAGCCAATCGATCTTCTTGAACTGCTCGGTGAAAAATTCCTCTATTTTTGCCGTCTGCTCCTCGGGGGAGACGCCCTCGTCGGCAAAGAGGTCGGTGAGGGTGACGGCGCCGAAGCCCAGCGTCGCATAGTGCAGGATGGTGCGGCGGTTGTAGTAGACGATCTTGGTGCTGCCGCCGCCGATCTCGAGGATGATGCCCTTGGGCACGTCCATCGAGTTGATGACGCCGCGATAAACGAGCGTCGCCTCCTCCTCTTCCGAGAGGACGCGCACCCGAAGGCCGCACGTCGCCTGGATCTCGTCGAGGAAGGAGCGCTGATTTTTGGCATGGCGGACTGCCGCCGTCGCCACGGGGATGATGCGGTCTACATGAGACGCCTCCGAGAGGCGTTTGAACATTTTAAGCGTTTTGATGGTCTCCGCCACGCGCTGCGGTTTCAAAAAGCCGTCGCGGTCCATATCCTGGCCGAGGCGGACGCTCTCCTTGATCTCGTCCTCCACCATGAAGTGCCCCTCACGGAAGATGTTGACGATGACGAGCCGCGCAGAATTGGAGCCCAGATCGATGATACCTAATTTTTCCATTTGGTTCCGTCCTTTCCATGTAAAATCGTAAGAGCGCCGTGCGGATGCCCCTCCGCACGGACTACGACGGAATATAAATAAAGACCCATTCTTATTCCAAATCTTACTCTGTGCCCATTTTAACACACGCGGGGGAATTTGTCCATACCCTTTGGAAAAATAATTTCCCTTTTCACGAAGTTTTTTGGCGCTTTTCGCCCCTTCCGCCCCTCTCCTTGCGTGCGGAGAGCAGTTTCGCCGCCGAAAGCGCGATGAGGAACGCCCCGAAGGCGCGGCGGAGGAGCAGGGCGGGGAGCCGGGCAGCGAGCAGCGCCCCCGCCGCCGAAAAGGCGAGCGCGGGCAGGACGAGAAGAAGGAGCCCCTCCCTTTGCAAAAGCCCGTTCTTTGCGTGCACGGAGAGGGCGAGCGCCGCCATGGGGAAGAAGGACAAAAGATTGACGCCCTGCGCCGCCGTCTGCGTGACGCCGCAGAGCAAGGTCAAAAGAGGGATGAGCGCCGTTCCTCCCCCCATGCCCATGCCGCCCAAGATCCCGCCCAAGAGCCCGCAGGCAAAGAAGAGATAAAAACTCACGGCAGCAAAAGCCTCACGCCCGCCGCGAACATGACGAGCTCAAAGAGCAGGGAAACGGCCTTTAAGGGGAGCCTGCCGAGCAGTTTGGCGCCGAGGGCGCCCCCCAGGAGCACCCCCAAAGAGACGGGGACGAACAGCCCCATCGGCACCAGCCCCTCGATGAGATAGAGGACGCCGCTCAAAAAAGAGGCGGGTGCGATGACGGCGATGGCGGTCGCATGGGCGGACCGCTCGGGAAGGCCGGCGCGCTCCAATATAGGCACGGCGAGCATCCCCCCTCCCCCGCCCAGGAGCCCGTTGACCGCCCCCACCGCGGCGCCCCCCGCAAGGTACGCTTTTTTGCCCGATCTTTGCATATTCTTCCCTCCCGCGGGCAGAAACGCCCGTTTTTTAACAGTTTGCGCGCCTGCAAAAAAAATTACCCTTTTTTTCGCGGTTTTCATGCAGAAATGCTTGCCTCTCGGCGCGTTTTCTTGTAAAATAGTGCTATTGCAAGAATTGGCTCACGGGGGCGCAGTATGCCCTTCGCAAGCCCGAGATCAAATAAAAAGGGTGTTTTATGGCTAAAAACAATCGCAAGGAAACCTGGAGGAAGTACGTCCTTTCCGCGCTCTCGCTCACGGTCGCGACGACTCTCTCCTTAGGCATCCTCACCGCCTGCACGGACGATACGCAGGATACGGATGACGACGACAGCACCGTCTCCGCGACGGATACCCAGCTCATCCGCAACGGCAATTTTGAATTTTACTCCGACAAGGACATTGAAGAAGTCCGCGAAAAGCTCGGCGTCGTCAATACGCCGAACAATTGGACGTTCTCCGCGGGTTCCCCCACGTCGGACACCGCCTCGGGCATCATCGACGCGGCAGCTTGGTCGTACTTCACGCGCACGGGCGGCTATCCCTTCACGACCTACACGAAGGACGACGAGGAAGTGACCACCTTCGCCTCCGTCGAGGATGCCGCCGCGCATTGGGAAGACGAAAACGTCTCCGCCTACGACCGCCTCAAATTCCTCGATATCTACGAGGATGAGATCGACGACCTCGACGAAAATTCCGCCGAAGCGGAGCTCTTCGACGAGTACAGCTACTCCGTCGACTTTGAGGACGTGGAATACCTGATGGAGGAGATCGGCGCCGACCTCACCCTGCACGACGACACCGCCCAGCGCGAGAACGGCGACACGAGCGTGCTCATGATCCACAACAGGAGGACGAGCGAGAACGTCCTCGGCACCGCCCAGCACTACACCTCGGGCACGACCATCACCCTCGCGGCAGGCACGGCGGCAAAGGTCTCCGTCTGGGTACGCACGGACGATCTCAACCACTACTATTCCGAGAGCGAGTCGACGGAAGTCACCCGCCGCGGCGGCGCCTACATCGGCATCACCAACACGGTGGGCGGCACCACGCTCGACCAGATGCAGATCAAGAACATCAACACCAAGGGCGAATGGCAGCAATACACCGTCTATGTGCGGGCAAGCACCTTCGCCTCCTCCACCTTCACGGTGGTGCTCGGCCTCGGCCAGGGCAGCTCCTCCGACCGCTACGAGCACGTCAACGGTTACGCCTTCTTCGACGACGTCTCCTGCGAGATCATCTCCGCCGAAGCCTATGAGGATGCGGTGACAAATGACGTGCACCTCTGCACCGTCAACTCCCTCGCCGAAGAGAAGATCTTCGATAGGGACACCGTCACGGGCGACACCTATGCGCTCGACCTCTATGCGGGCTTTGACGCGGCGGCAGATCTCCTCGAAGGCACGACCTTCTCGCTCACGAGCGAAGTTTCGGGCAGCAAGACGTACACCTCCGAGAGCATCGACGCCTCCCTCGGCGACAGCGAGGACAACGTGACGGGGCGCATGACGATGGATGAGATCGCCGCAAGCTCCAACCGCTATCTGCAAAACGTCTACAAGAACGACCTCGAGGACAAGTACCCCTTCGGCGAGGACGGCGATATCCTGATGCTGCTCTCGGCGAACGGCGCTGCTTACACCGCGAAGTCGGGCGACATCACCCTCGCCGCGGGCGAGCGGATGCTCGTCTCCTTCTTCGTCAAGACGAGTGAGATCGCCTCTGGCCTCACGGGCGCGAACGCCACCCTCGTGGACGGCGAGAACCGCACCTCCCTCACCGCCTTCGATTCCAACACCGTCGACACCGTGGACATCGACGACGAGAACAAAGACATCTATTCGGGCTGGGTGCAGTGCTTCTTCTTCCTCACCAACGAGACGGACGAGGATAAGACCTGCCACATCGAATTTACCTACGGGCCCACGAGCATCGTCTCCTCCGACCGCTACGACTATGAGGACGGCTACGCGGCCTTCACCAACTTCGAGACCAAGTCCTTGACGCGCACCGAATACAGCTACGCCTCGACGGGCGACCGCGCGGTGAAAGTCTCCCTGACGGGCAAGACGGAAAACACGAGCGCCTTTGACGAAGTTTCGGCGACGGCAAGAAAGGACATCGAACAGCGCCCCGCCCTGCCCGCTTCCTTCACGGGCACCCTCGGCGGCAGCACGGCGGTCGTTCCCGACGGCGGCGTCTCCAACGTCAAGCCCGAGAACGTCTACGCGGGTCTTCTCGATGCCGAATACGCCGATAACTACTACGCCTCCTCCGAGGCATGGAGAAACATCCTCGACACCTCCGCCGCAAACGGCGATGAGTGGTGGACGGGCCTCTTCGGCAACGCCAACCGCCCTCTCGTGATCGCGAACGGCGAAGAAGCCTCCTACGGCTTCATCTCGGGCAGCCTCACCCTCTCGGCGAGCACCGCACAGCGCGTCTCCATGCGCGTGCGCCTCTCCGAAGACGCCAAGGCGTACATCCTCCTCACGGATACGACGAACTCCAAGGCCGCGGGCGAGCCCATGTCGGTGAATACCCCCGCCGTCACCTATTGGTACGACGACAACGGCGATATCTGCCGCATCGACCCCTCCTCCGACGACTTCGACCGCCGCAGTGACGTGCTGTTCACCCTGAACGATAACGGGCTCTATACCCGCACGGACGGCTCCGACTCCGCATATTATGCCAACCTCTACAACTATGAGACGGACGAGGAGGGCAACTATGTTTCCCGCGACGGCACGGTGGCATTCTGGGTCAACGACGGCAAGACCTATGCCTACTACGACTTCGAGACGGAAAGCTACTCCACCGAAGTTTCCTGCCTTCCCACCGAAGTGGACGGCGAGACCATCACCCGCTACGACTTCCGCCAAACGGCGCTCCCCTCCGCCGTCATCGAAGTGGACGGCGCCAAGGCGGCAGGCGAATGGGTGACGGTGAGCTTCTATCTCAACGCGGGCAGCGAAGAGAAGACCTACCGCCTGGAAGTGTGGAGCGGCTCGCGCGACGGCTCCGCGCCCAACCCCGCGGGCAGCTATGTCATCTTCGACAACTACGCGAACGAGACGGCGAGCGACTTTGAAACGCTCCGCGATGAGGCGCTTGCCGAAGTGAAGGAAGCGAACGGCATCGGCGAGGACGACAACATCACCGACTCCGCCATCGCCATGTACTACACCTTCACCTTCTACGACGCGACGAGCTACATGCGCTACGACGCGACGCAGGATGAGGAGGAACTCGGGAACCCCTACGGCTCGTATGCGCAGTCCGAATACGAAGAGCAGCTCGTCTACCTCTACTGGGATGACAGCGAAGGCCTTGCGACGGGCAGACCCGCCTATACCTTCTTCCTCGACTACACGGCGACCGATGTCGAGGTGGAAGAGGACGATCTGACCAGCGACGACACCGAAGAGGACGACACCTCGACCACCACGACGGACAGCAACGTGTGGCTGCTCATTTCCTCGGGTGTGCTTGCCGTCGTATTGGTGGCAGTGATCGTGCTCGTCATCGTCAGGCGCAGCCTCGAGAAGCGCAGCCGCAAGCAGCGCATCAAGGCAGAGAGCACGCCCGTCGTGCGTCCCCTCCCCCCCAAGGTGAGAAAGGAAAATGCCAAGAAGGACGAAAAGCCCGCAGACGATAAGAACGATCCCTACAACGATTGACGTCTGAAAATCACCAAAGCAGAGGCTCCCCGCACAGGGAGCCTCTTTTAATTACCGTAAAATAGGAATAGCTGCCGCAAAGAGCGGGAAAAATGCCGCAAAGGGCGAAAAAAAAGCCGCAAAGAGCGGGAAGATAAGCGCGGCATGAAAAGAAGTAGAAAGAGATCAGAACGCCGCGGGCGCCCCTTCCCGGGCGCCCGCGGCAAATAAAAGCAGCGCGTTCTGCAAAATGAAGAAGCGTCGGCCCCTGCGGGCCCGCCGCTTCTTTCGGTCATCAGGCTTTGAGACGGGCGGTATAGGCGCGGCCGTCGGCATAGGAGAAGGCTTCCACGGCAAGACCCTCGTCGAAATAGACGATCTCATCGCCGAGGCAATAGACGGAGAAGATCCCTTCGCTCAAAAGCGCGGTGAGGCAGCTCTCCTCGAAGGTATCCGCCGTATAGACGGGCAGCACGGCGAGCATGAGCTCGGCGCAGCTCATCCGCACGGAGTAGGCGAAGAGCTCGTCCATGCAGCTCGCACACCGCCCCTCTTCGTCCAGATAGGCGTGCACGGCGGTGCCGTCCGCATAGGTATATTTATATCCGCGCTCGGAAGCAGAGATCATATACGAGCGCAGCTGCACCGAGCGCACCGCGCCCGTTCCCGAGGCCTTGCCTGCAAGATACACACCCTCCTCCGTCCTGTCGTAGATGTCCGTCTGAAAGCTCCCTTCCCCTTCCAGCACGCGCGAATATCCGTCGTAGCTTGTGAGCATCCCGTGCGTATATCCCGCCGCAATGAGGTTCTCCGCCATGTAGTCGACGATGAAGGCGTTGCGCAGCACAAAGAAGTCGAGATAGACGGCCGTACCGTCCTCCGCCGTAAAACTGTTGTCGCGCACGAACTGCATATACTCCCCGGAGACGTTCAGCCGAACGCGCCCCTCGCCCAAGAGCTCCAGCCCGATACACTCCTCGTCTGCGGCAAAGGCAGCAAGCTGTGCCACAAGAGCGGCCGTCTCCTCGCTGCGAGCGGGATCGTAAAGGGCTGCCGACTCGTCGTCGAGGGCATAGAAGAGGCGGTCGTAGAGCTGATAGACGGGACCATAATAAGCGAGCCGTGACGCGCTCCCCGCAAGCGTCTCAAAGGCGCGGTAAAGAGCGTCATCCACCGTCACAACGCGGTTGGGATTGGCGTTGACATAGGCAAGATTATACACGCCCTCGAACTGCTCCGTGGCGCGGAAGATGCGATAGGCGTTCACGGTGACCTCGTTGTAGGCGTTGGTGAGTGCCTGCAGCTCCTCCGAGCCCTTGAGGCCGCCCTCTTGGATCTCATAGTAAAAGACGAACTCGCCGCCGCAGTTTTCCTCTGCCGTCTGCGTCTGTACCTGCCGCCAGCCCGCATCCGTGGAGAGCACAGACACGATGGCAAAGCCGAAAGCGACAAGCGCCACGGCGATGAACAGGACGACGAGAACGATGCGCAGCTTGATGTGCCGCTCGGAGAGCTCTATCTTCTCCACGGGCTTGACGTTGGGCGTATGATCGGGCGCTTTTCTTTCCTTCATAGAACGGTTGTTGTCACTCCTCCGTAATATATCGCTGCATAAAATGAAGACGGCCGCGTTTTCAGCGGCCGCCCGTTCAGATCAAAGTAGACAATAGAACAATGCCAAACAGCAGGATGATCGCACCGATGACCGACCAGCCGATGATGGTGCCCTTCTTGCAGGCCTTGTAGTTCCTGATATACCGCTTTGCCTTGAAGATGGGAAAGAGGATGAGCCCTAAGATGGGCAGGAAGAAACAGAGCACGGAATACCATACGCTGCCCGTATCGTGAATGGGCGAATCGAGGATGGGCTCGTTGGAAACGGGGTATTCCTCCTCCGCCGCGGGCGCCTTTCTCGCATCCTTCCCGCTCTTGACGACCTTGATGGTCTTGATCGGTTCTCCCTTCTCGCGCAGCGCCTTATACTCTTCGATCTCCTTCTTGTTGCCGTACACATAGTGATCGTGCCCGATGTTGACCATTTCGGGCTTGTCTTCCGAGTAGTCGTGGACGGAGGGATCGTAGGTGTAGAGCACCTTGTGCTTTTCGAGCGAGGGATCGGGGATGGGGATGGCGGAAATAAGGGAGTGCGTGTAGGGGTGCATGGGGAAGTTGAAGAGTTCCTCCGCCTCTGCGATCTCCACGATGTTGCCCTTATAGATGACGCCGATCCTGTCCGAGATAAAGCGGACGATGGAAAGATCGTGTGCAATGAAGAGATAGGTGATGCCCTTTTCCTGCTGGAACTTCTTCAAGAGGTTGAGCACCTGCGCACGGATGGAGACATCGAGCGCCGAAATGGGCTCGTCCGCAACGACAAACTCCGGGTCCATGACCATCGCACGCGCAAGGCCGATCCTCTGCCGCTGACCGCCCGAGAACTCGTGCGGGTAACGGGTAAGATGCTCGGGCAGCAGGCCGACCGCATCGATGATGGACTCTACCTTGTGCACCCTGTCCGCTTCATCCTTAAAGAGGTGGAAGTTGTAAAGGCCTTCGGAGACGATATAGTCGACGGTGGCGCGCTCGTTAAGGGAAGCCGCGGGATCTTGGAAGACCATCTGCACGTTGCGGATGACCTCTCTGTCCAGAGAATGCGGGATCTTGCCCGAGATACGCACGCCCTTATAATCGATCTCGCCGGCAGAGCAGGGATTGACGCGGATGACGGCACGACCGATGGTCGTCTTACCCGAGCCGCTCTCGCCCACAAGCGAGAAAGTCTCGCCCTTGTAGATGTCGAACGTGGCGTTCTTGACTGCCTTTACGGCCTTGTCGCCCTTGCCGAAGGTGATATCCACATTCTTGACGGAGAGCAGCACTTCCCTGCCCTGTTCGTCGATGGGACCGTGCTCGGGAAGATGATCCGCCGTGCTGTTCTTTTCCGCATTCACAGGGGCGTCCTTGGACTTTTTGCCGAATTTTCCCCGAAAGAGATCTTTGACTGACATCACTCGGTCACCTCCTCGATATTGAATGCTTTGACGAGCTTCTCGTGAATGTTCTTGATGAGCTCCGGCTTTTCCGTCTTGGGCGCACGGGGGTCGAGCAGCCAGGTCTTGGCAAAGTGCGTATCCGTGATGCGGAACATGGGGGGCTCTTTCAGCGTGTCGATTTTCAGACAGTAAGGGTTTCTCGGGGCAAAGGGATCGCCCACGATCTTGTTATAGAGTGAGGGCGGCGTACCCGAGATGGAATAGAGAACGGTGTTCCTCTCTGCCAGCTGCGGCAGAGAGGAGAGCAGTGCCCAGGTATAGGGGTGACGGGGGTCGTGGAACACTTCGTCCACATTCCCCAGCTCCACGATCTGGCCGGCATAGAGCACGGCGACGCGGTCGGCAATGTTGGCGACAACGCCCAGATCGTGCGTGATGAACACGATCGTATAGTTGAACTCCTTCTGAAGGTCCTTGATGAGCTGCAGAATCTGCGCCTGGATGGTGACGTCGAGCGCCGTCGTCGGTTCATCGCAGATGAGGATCTTGGGCTGACAGGAGAGCGCGATGGCGATGACGATCCTCTGGCGCATACCGCCCGAATATTGGAAGGGATAGTCGTCGTAGCGCGCCTCCGCGTTCGGGATGCCGACCATCTTCATCAGTTTGATGGCACGGGCGCGCGCCTCCACCTCTGAGCAGTGCTGATGCTTGATGATGATGGAGGAGATCTGCTTGCCGATGGTGATGATGGGGTTGAGCGAGGTCATGGGGTCCTGGAACACCGTCGCGATCTTGCCGCCGCGGATCTGCTGCCAGTCCTTGGTGTACTTGATCTTGGCGAGGTTGAGGACGCACACGCCGTGCAGCACTTCCTCCGTCTCGTCGAGGTACCGCACGCGGAAGGCAACGTTGTCGAAGACGGCATTGCGCTGCCCCTCGTCGGCGAGATCGACGCCCATGCGCATCGCCTTCCCCAACGCGCGGACGAGCTTAAAGAGCAGCCAGAAACGCTGGATGAGGTTTGCATAGCGGCCGATGGAGAGATAGATCTCCTTGGCGAGGATGAGGTTGCGCTCCCGCGTCTCCTCGGCGATCTCCCCGGAGATCTCCCCTGCATACTTGGCGTTGAGCTCTTTGAGCCTGCGCCGAAACTCCTGCGCACGCTCCTTCTCACGGCGCGCCTGACGCTTATGTTCGGAAACGCGCGCCGCCGCCTGCTTGCTGAGCTCCTTGATCTCCACCGTATAGCGGGCGATCTCGTCGGAGACTTCGCGGTACTTCTTCTTTTCCTTGCGGGGATCGAGCGTCTGCTTGAGGTTGGATGCCTCGGTGCGGCGGTAGACGAGGTCTTTGATCCGGTCATCGTAGGCCTTCTTCTCCTCCTCGCTCAGCTTGAAGCGCGCCTTTTCGTCGCTCTTCACCTGCACGATCTCCCGGTACGTCTCCGCACCGAGCTCGCGCTTAGAGAGGCGGTCGAGCCGCTTCTTGGCGATATTCACCGCAAATTTAGCCACTTTCCCGTTCTTGACGACGGTGTCGTCGAGCTCCTCGTCGTTGAACACGAGGTCGCCCTCGGAAATATAGCCGTTAGAGTCGAGCATGCCCGCAAAGGTCTTGGTAAAGACGGACTTGCCCGAACCGCTCTCGCCCACGATGGCGATGGACTCATTCTCATAGATATCGAGCGAAATGCCGCGGATGGCAGTCAGCGTCCTGCCGCGCACGCGGAACTTGACCTCGAGGTCCTTGACGGAAAGCAATACTTTTTTATCTTCCATAGTCCGCCACCGTTACATATGCGTTCTGGGGTCGGAGGCATCGCCCAGGTTCTGCCCCACAACGTAGAGCACGATGGTGATGATGGAGGCGATGGCGACGGGCGCCCAGAATTCCCACTGCCAGCCAGGCGTGAGCATGGAGCCCTGCGCCTCCTCAATGAGGCGGCCGAGCGACATATCCGAAAGACCCATGCCGATGTAGGAGAGGAACACTTCATAAGAGATATACGAAGGGATCTCCGTGGCGGCGAGCGTGACGATGACCGAAGTCATGAAGGGCAGGATGTTCCTCTGTGCGATGCGGAAGATGCTCGTACCCAGACACCGCGAGGCAAGGTTGTACTCGCGGTCGCGGATGATGATGACCTGCGTGCGGATAAAGTAAGCGATCGCCAGCCACCCTGTGACGGTAAGAGCAAAGACCATCGTCCAGAAGGACGCCGACATGATGAGCACCATGACCGAAATGAACAGCACATACGGGATGTTGCCGAGGATGTTGTAGACCTCGTTCATGACGATGTCCACCTTCTTGGAAAAACCCCAAATAGCGCCGATGATGACGCCGATCGTCAGGTTGATGAGCGCGCAGACAAAAGCGAGCGAGATGGAGATGCTCGCGCCGTACCACACGGCGTCGAACGTGCTCTCGCCGCCCGCGCCCGCACCGAAGATCCACTTCAGCGCCGCGCCGAAATGGGCAAACGCCTCGGCAGGGTTGAGGTGATGCGACTCGGGGTCGGTGTTATACACATACTCATACTGCGTGATGAGCGGATACAGGTAGGCAAAGATGACGATGAAGGCCAGAAGGCACAGCATGATGATGTTCAGCTTGTTCCTGAAGAACACGCGCGCCACCGACTTCCAGTACGAATAGCGGGGAGCGGTGATCTTCTCCGTCTCGTACTGCGAGATATCGTAGGGTGCAAACAGCTCTTCTTCGGAAAGCTCGAATTCCGACAGATCCATTACATTCTCGTTCATATCCTACCTCCCTTTTGACGAAAACGATATTCTCGGGTCCATCAGCGCCATCAGGATATCGCCCAATATGATGGCTAAAACGGATAGTACCGCATAGAACAGCGTGACGCCGATGATAACGCTGTTGTCGTAGGCGGCGATGGCATTTGTCAACAAATTGCCGACGCCGGGCACGACATAGACAGATTCTGTGATGATGGCGCCCGTCAGTGCCCCGAGCACGCTTGCCGGGATGTTGTGCACGAGCGGGATAGCCGCATTCTTCATGATGTGCCGCCGCGAGATCTCCCCTTCCGAAAGGCCGCCCGCCCTGGCGAACTTGACGTAGTCCGAATTGCGCTGGTCGATCATATATCGGCGCATCCACTTCATCAAGTTGGCGATGGACGGCAGCGCCAGCGAGATGATGGGCAGGATCCACATCAGCGTCGTGGGATTGGTGAGGCTGAAGGTCGTAGGAAGCCCGATCGCGCCGCCGATGGTCTGGAACATGAAGATATAGGCGAGCGAAGGCACAGCCATGATGAAGATGATATAGACGGTGCCGATCTTGTCGATCGCGCCGTCCTTGCGGCGCGCCATGACGATGCCGAGCGGGATGCCGACGGCGTAGGCGAGCAGCACCGAGATGATGCCGATGACGAAGGAATATCCCATGCGCGACATACCGTCGAGATTGGTCGTGAGGACGGTGTAATCGTCGGTGAAGCGCTGCGCGGTATATTCGCCGCCCGCCTCGAGCGAGCCTTCCGAATAGACGGCGGAATGCAGGTCGTCGGCGTTGTTTGCCTCGTATCCCGTGGGATAGGTGATCGGCGCGGAGACGATATTGCCCTGTTCATCCGTCATCGTATTCCACACGTCGATGTTGCGGTTGACCGAATAGGACGAACCGAGGCTCAGCGTGATGATGTTCTGATGGACGAAGGGGAACTCGTTGTCAAAATACAGAAGGTATTTGTGGCGGGTGCCGTTGCCGATGATGGCGGGCGAGAACTTCTCTCCGCCGTAGGCAGGGTCGAACCAGGTGAAGGTGATGCCGCGCTCTTCATCGGCAATGCCCTCGGCATAGTGGATATTGTCGATCTGGATGAGGCTCGTGATGTAATTCCAAAGCCGCACAAAGACGTTGATATCGCGGTAAGCAAACAGCTGGCTCGCGGTACGGGTGGAACCCTGGCGCACCGCGTCGAGACGGGTGATGGTATAACCGTGATCCTCGTAATACTCGGTATATTTGGCAACATACTCCGCCGTGATGGCAGAATCGTCCTCCGCCGTATTGCCGAGGCGCGCGGCAGAAGCGCGCGTCTCCGCATCGAGCGAGCCTTCCGCGACGAGCTCGTCGAGATAGTCGGTATAGGGTACATAGTCAAGATAGCCGTATGCCTCCCACTGCCGATACATATACACGGTGCGGTTGGTCCCCGAAAGATGCGAATAGTTCGGGTCTGCCTTGAAGATCAGCTGCCTGTCCATCAGCGTATAGACGAGCAGCATGACGAGGAAGACGACGATGAGGACGGATATGATGCCGTGGATGATGCGCTTGATGAGGTATTTGCCCATAGCTTTCTCCTTATTCCCGGGGCAGCCGTGCGCCCGCGGGAAGCGGGCGCGCAAATGCCCGATTGAGCAAGAAGAGAATGACCCGTATTAGGCCATTCTCTTCAAGAACGACTTCTATTCAGGCCTTGCGGCCGTGGTTTTGCTTAGAAGAGACCCAGGCTCTTGACACTGAAACCAGTGGGGGTCATCGTACCAAGATAGGTGGAAGGATCGCCGTAGTCGGGCGCCCAGAGGCTGGTCGTATCGATATCGAAGTTGCAGTCCTTGCCGGCAGGTGCATAGTAACCGGAGTAGTACCAGTCGGACTCGCTGGAGACGCCGACGAGGTTGAACTGCACTTCATCGAGCACGTTCTCGATGCTCTGCTTGTAAGCCTGACCCATGTTGTTCCAGACGGTGACCGTGGACACATAGACATGGTCGACCTGCACGGGGTTCTCGGCAGAGATGTTGATGACGATCTGCTCGCCGTTCTCATCCATCATGGGGTTGCCGTAGACGTCGACAAGAGGCGTGCCGTTGAGCTCTTCAATGGCGAGCGCCATCTCCTTCTTGGCTTCCTCGGGGTTGTACCAGCCGTCGAACCCTGCAGAGCTCATCTCGCCGTTGACTTCCTTGAAGACAGTGACAGGGAGACCGTCTGCCGTGATCTGATCCTGCACGATCTCACCGTAGTAGGTGCCTGCGGGATAGGTGGTCGCCGTGCCGTTGATGTCGACGGTCACTTCGGCAGGGAGCTGCACGAAGGTGCCGGGCGTATAGGTGTTGATGATGGGGTTCGCCGCAAGTTCGGCGCCCATGCGGGCTGCGTTCCAGGTCACACGGTCGAAGGCATAGGTGAGCGCCCTTCTGAAATGTACGTTCTGCATTGCCGCATTGGAAATGGCAGCCTCGACTTCCGTCTTGGGAGAGACGCCCTTCGTATCGTCGTTGAAGTTGGCGTGCGCGACGCGGGCAAGGTTATAGAAAGCCGTACCTGCGGAAGCGTCGACCTGCGTCGTGTAACCGAAGAGTTCGAAATAGGTACCGCTGTTGCCGTGGACGTCCGTCGTCGTCTGATCTTTGGCAAGCACGAGGGTGCTCTCGGTAAGACCGGTGCCATCCGTCGTACCGGCGACCGCATCCGTGAAGGACTTCGTCGCATTCTGACCGTCGTTATAGAGCCAGGTGATCTTCTTCAGATTGATATGATCGTAGTTGTAGTAACCCTCATAGGAATCGAAGACGATCGTGCTCTTGGCCGTTGCGTTCGTAGCGATGTAAGGACCGCAGTAGAGGATGTTATCGGGCGTCTTGCCGTAGGTGTAATCGGTAGCCGTCGCATCGTAATCTGCGCCGAACGCACCGCCCTGCGACTCGAAGAACTGCCTGTTCATGGGGCAGAAGATGCTGTAAGCGAGCATGGTCATGAAGTAGGAAGTGGGCTGCTCGAGCGTGTACTGCACATACTCGCCGTTCTCGTCCTCTTCACCCTCGGCATTCACCTGCTTGACGCCGACTTCCTCGAAGCCGGCCGCGCCATTGATATACTCGCTCGCGCCTGCGACGACGCCGTCAACGAGGTACTCAAGGCCTGCCTGCGCGTCGAGCATGTGCTGGAAGCCCGCCACGAAGTCATCCGCCGTCACGGATGCATACGCATCGCCCGAACGGGTGTACCACTTGGCATCGGTGCGGATGTGGAAGGTGTAGGTGAGGCCGTCTTCCGACTCGGTGTAGCTGTCTGCAAGAGCGGGCTGGAGCTCGTTCATCTCGTCGTACTCCATCAGACCGTCAATGGTATTGACGATCGCCTCGCTGTCAACTGCCTGCGAAGTTGCAAGGATATCCCAGGTGGTGGGATCCTGGTTGTAAGCGAAGGTATAGCTGTCCTTGATGGTGTAGCCTTCTTCCGTCAGGTATGCTCGGACGGAATCATTGAATTCATCCGCAGACGTCCCATCCGTAAGGGCGGTGTTATACATCTCGTTGATGTGCGTTCTGTCGGCAGCGGCAATGAACTCATTCGCAACAAGAGCCTGATGATACTTCCTGTTGTCGGTACCCCAAAGCACATAGGGATAGGTACGGTTGACGAGCTTGGAGACCGCATAGTTGCCGCCCTGACCGGTCAGAGGAGCGAAGACCGAAGCTTCCAGAAGCTTTGCCTCTGCGATCGCCATCTCTGCATATCTCTCGGCAAGAGAGTCGGGATCGGCGCTCGTGATCTGGGAAGCCTTCTCGTAGAGCTCGTAGAACTCGCCGAGCTGCGCGTCGTAAATGTCCTGATATTCGACCGTAGTGTCCTTCGGGACTTCGGGCTCATCGGGCTTGCAGCCTGCAAGGCCCATTGCCATCGATGCAGTGAATACGGCGGCAACAGCCGTCACACCGATCTTCTTCCAATTCTTCAAGGTAATATCCTCCATAAAATTTTTCAGCAGTGCCTCTTTTCCCCTGCCGCTCCCTTGCGGGAACAGGCAAAAATACGCACGGCTCTTTATCTTGTTGTACTGCGCATCGCGCGGAATATCCGCTCCACGCTCAAATACATATATTTATTATACCCGCCTCGCAAAGTGATGTCAAGCTCAAATGTGCGAAAAATACAATTTCCATCCCAACTTTTGCTGATATCTGCCATAATCTACGCGTATATATACATTTTGCCGCACCCGCACCCTTCTTATGCGCCCCGCTGCAGCGCGGTCAGGAGAGTTTGGCGGCGCGGAGGGCTTTGGGCAGATGGTTTTTGAGCATCCCTCCCGCCAATTTGCCGAGGCCTAAGGGATAGCCCTTGTACCCGACCATACACCAGCCCTCTCCCATCCCGCCGCGAGGTTCCGCCGCGAGCCCCCCGCCGAGCGTCTCCGCCGAAAGTGCTTCCCCGAGGGATCCGCCGCGAGACTCCGCCGAAAATGCTTCCCCGAGCGTCTCCGCCGCAAGCGCCTCGCCGTGCAGGTACTGTTCCGCCGCCGCCCGCTCTAAAGAGACAAAGCGCCTGACCTCTCCCCTTTTCGCGCTCATCGCAAGAGCGTGGGCGGGCGTAAAGCGCTTGCCGTTGTACTCGCCGAGCTCCACCCCCGCGCGCAGCACGCGCCCCGGGAGGGCGGGCAGCCCTTCGGGCAGAAGATACATCCTGCCGTCCGCAAGCGTCGTGAGCGTTCCCTCGGGGGGTGACACAAAAAAGTCCGAGGCGAACTCTCTCCACGCCTTCTCGGCGGCGCGGTCGCGCCGCACGGGGAAGGGGCGCGGCTTGCAGGGCTCCTCCGCCCCGCGCTTTGCAAAGAGGGCGGCAAAGTGGCCCTCCCCCCGCACCTTGTGCGGCATCAGGCGGTGCTGCTCCAAAAGTTCAAACTCGGGGTGGCGGCAGAGGAAGTCCTCGGCCTGCCCCTCATCCTCCCCGCGCGCAAAGGTGCAGGTGGAATAGACGAGCCGTCCGCCCGCCCGCACGAGGCGCGCCGCCCCGTCCAAAATATCGCGCTGACGGGCGATGCAGCGCAAAACATTCTCCTCGCTCCACTCCGCGATGGCGGCGGGGTCCTTCCTGAACATCCCCTCGCCCGAGCAGGGCGCATCGACCAAGACTTTATCGAAATAGGCGGGAAGCGCGTCTGCGAGCTCCGCCGCGGAGGCGCTGACGACGGCGCAGTTTTTTAAGCCCAGCCGCTCGACGTTCTGCGAAAGGATCTTTGCGCGGTCGAAGATATATTCGTTGGCGACGAGCACGCCCTCCCCCGCCATGGCGGCGGCGAGCTGCGTCGTCTTTCCTCCGGGCGCGGCGCAGAGGTCGAGCACGCGCTCTTTGGGCTGGGCTTGAAGGAGGGGAGCGGCGCACATCGCCGAGGGCTCCTGGCAGTAGTAAAGCCCCGCGAAGTGCTCGATGAACGCCCCGGGACGCTCCTCCCCGGTATAGAAGCCATCCGCCGCCCACGGCACTTTTTCCCCCAGCGGGAAGGGCGCAAGGCGGGCAAATCCTTCCGCCGAACACTTCAAAAGATTGGCGCGCACGCCCTTCACGGGCGGATCCTCATAGCAGCGAAGGAAGGCGGGAAACTCCTCTTTGAGCTCCCCTTCCATGCGCGTTAAAAACGGCTCAGGCAGGTCCATACCATCCTCCCGCGGCGTTTGCCGCAAACAAAAGGGCAGCCGCTTGGCTGCCCGCAGTTACATATCGAGCGCTCCCGTGAGGCTTTCGAGCGGGATATACGCCGCCCCCGCCGTGAGGGCGTTCTGGAAGCGCAGCCCCCCTTCGCCGCGGGCGATATAGACGTTGCACTCGGTGGGGTGCGAGGTGTACTTGCCGCCCGAATCGTAGATGGCGGCGACGAGCCGGCGGGAGATCTCCACGTCGTCCTCGATGTCCTTTGCGAAGCAGAACACCTTGCCCTCGAGCGAGCCGCCTTTGGGACGCCGCTGGTGCATCTTCTTGTTGACGAAGCGGTAGAACTCCTCATGCGCCTTGGCGTGGCGTTCGCGCGCCTCGTCCCGCTCGCGGATGTACGCCCTGAGCCCCTCGGAAGTGAGCGGCCGTATCTGATAGCCCGCGATCTTGCCCGCACGGATGCCGTAGCGGCGGCAAAGCCCCGTGACGTTCGTCTTCTCCTCGGCGCAGAGCACGCGGCATACGCGCATGGTGGCGTAGGCGTCGTCGGCGGCGCGGTGGGGCACGAAGTCGACCCCCAGCTCCTCCGCCATCGCTCCCAGCCCCACCTGACGGGTAAATTCCGAGCGCGTGTTCATATAAAAGAACTGCGTATCGTAAAAGTCGAAGCGGAAGGAAGGGAGATGATAGCGGCGCGTCTCTAAATTGAGGTAATTGACGTCGTTCATGGTGGCGTGCCCCAAAACGACGGCGTCCTTGTCCTCCAAAAGCGCCTTGATGCGTTGATATTCGGCGGGGAAGGCGGGATGCTTTTTGAAGTCCTCGTACTCATAGGGGAGCACGAGCCCCTCGCCGCCCTTGCGGCCCGTGAGGTGGAACTTGCCGCGGGGATCGATGAGGATGTCCTCCTTTTTCAGGACGTTGAAACTTTCATCCGTCAGCACATACCCGAAGGCGCAGATCTTCGCCGTGTTCTTAAAGACGCAGGCGCACTCGATGTCGAAAAAAACGTACTTCATCCAAACAGCTTACTTCTTGGGCACGATCTCCTTGGTGCCGCCCATATACGGCCACAGCACTTCGGGGATCCCGACGCTGCCGTCCGCGCGCAGGTGGTTCTCGACAAAGGCGATGAGCATACGCGGGGGTGCGACGACGGTGTTGTTGAGGGTATGTGCAAAGGCGGTGCCCTTGCCGCTCTTATAGCGGATGTTGAGGCGGCGCGCCTGCGCGTCGGTGAGGTTGGAGCAGGAGCCCACTTCAAAGTACTTCTTCTGGCGGGGGCTCCACGCCTCCACGTCCACGCTGCGGTATTTGAGGTCGGCAAGGTCGCCCGAGCAGCATTCGAGCGTGCGCACGGGGATGCCCATGGAGACGAAGAGCTCGACGGTGTAGCGCCACATCTTTTCGTACCACTCGGCGCTCTCCTCGGGCTTGCAGATGACGATCATCTCCTGCTTTTCAAACTGATGGATGCGGTAGATGCCGCGCTCCTCGATGCCGTGCGCGCCCTTCTCCTTGCGGAAGCAGGGGGAATAGCTCGTGAGCGTCAGGGGGAGCTTGCTTTCGTCGATGGTCTGGCCCATGAAGCGGCCGATCATGGAGTGTTCGCTCGTGCCGATGAGATAGAGGTCCTCGCCCTCGATCTTGTACATCATGCCGTCCATCTCTTCAAAGCTCATGACGCCCGAAACGACGTCGGAGCGGATCATGAAGGGCGGGATGCAGTAGGTGAAGCCCTTCCCGATCATGAAGTCGCGCGCATAGGCGAGCACGGCGGAATGCAGGCGCGCCACGTCGCCCGTCAAATAGTAAAAGCCCTGGCCGCTCGTCCTTCTGGCGCTGTCGATGTCGATGCCCGCAAGCTTTTCCAAAATATCGAGGTGATAGGGAACTTCGAAGTCGGGCACTTTGGGCTCCAAAAAGCGCCGGCCTTCGACGTTCTCCGTGTCGTCCCTGCCGATGGGCGTCTCGGGGGAGATGATGTTGGGGATCGCCATCATCACCTTTTTGAGCTGTTCGGAGACCTCCCCTTCCTCCTTCTCGATCTTAACAAGGCGCTCTGCGTCGGCATTGACCTGCGCCTTGACCTTCTCCGCCTCCTCCGTCTTCTTTTCGCGCATGAGCATACCGATCTGCTTGGAGAGGGCGTTGCGGCCGGCGCGGAGATTATCGCCCTCCTGCGTGAGGGCGCGGCGGCGCGCGTCGAGAGAGAGCGCCTCATCGACGAGGGGGAGCTTCCTCTCCTGGAATTTCTTTCTGATGTTCTCGCGCACCAGCTCGGGCTGCGTGCGGATGAGATTGATATCGATCATATTTGCCTCGAAATATCGTTATTCGGCTTTATTATACACCATATTTGTATAAAAATCAAACGTTTGCCCGCCGTTTTGAAAAGGCGAAGGGCGGCGCGCAAAAATTTTCTTTGACTTTTCGCCCGCATTCCTGTATAATGATATTATCTTGCACGATTACCCTGCGGGGCGGCAGCGCCCCGTTTCCATCGGGAGGAACTATGGCTAACGACGAAAGACCGAACGGCAGGAACCGCACCTTCTTTACCCATCTTTTAGAGCGCGGCGGCATCCGCCTCTCCGCCCCCAACAAGCAGCGGCAGAAGCTGATGCGCAAATTCAAAAAACTCAAAAAGTTGCCCTCCGACGCCGATACGGAGCGCTTTTCCCCCGCGCCCGACGAGGGCCTTTCGGAGGAGCAGGTCGAGCGCCGCTTCAATGAATTTTTATTCAACGACGTCAACAAGCGCTACTCGAAATCGTACGCCTCCATCTTCATCGGCAACATCTGCACCTTCTTCAACCTTCTGTGCGTGCTCGTCGCGGCGGCGCTCATCTTTGCGGACGCCGAGATCACCCAATTCCTCTTTGTCGTCATCTTCTCCGCCAACCTTCTCATCGGCATCGTGCAGGAAATTTTAGCCAAACAGCAGATCGATAAGCTCGCCGTGCTGCTCTCTTCCAACGTCAAAGTACTGCGGGGCGGCAAGGAGAGCGAGATCCCCGTCAAAGAGGTCGTCCTCGACGACATCCTCTTTCTGGACGCCGGCCAGCAGGTGCCCGCCGACTGCATCCTCCTCGACGGCAGCATCGAAGTCAACGAATCGCTTTTGACGGGCGAGAGCGACTCCGTCAAAAAGCGCGAAGGGGAGACGCTGTATGCGGGCTCCTTCGTGGTGAGCGGCGCCTGCCGCGTGCGTGCCGACAAAGTGGGCGCCGCGACCTACCTCAACAAGCTCACCTCGAAAGCCAAAAAATATAAGCGCCCCTCCTCGGAGATCATGAACTCCATCCGCCTCTTCATCCGCGCCATTGCTCTGCTTATCGTCATCGTGGCGGCGCTGATGAGCTGGACCAACTGGAAGAACATCGACGCGGACAATATGGGCGATCTCATTTCTGAGACCATCCAATATTCGGGCGCCGTCGTCGTGGGCATGATCCCCTCGGGGCTCCTGCTCTTAACGTCGCTTGCGATGGCGGTGGGCGTGAGGCGCCTCGGCAAGAAGCAGACGCTCGTGCAGGACCTTTACTCCCTCGAAATGCTCGCCCGCGTCAACGTTTTATGCCTCGACAAGACGGGCACCATCACGGACGGCAGGATGACGGTGAGCGACTGCATGATCTTGGAGACGGAGACGGAATACACCGTCGACGAGGTGATGGGCAGTATGCTCTCCGCCCTCGACGACAACAACCAGACCTCCATCGCCCTTTTAGACCGCTTCGGCGCGACGCCCGTTCTGCAGCCGACGGCGCTCCTGCCCTTCTCCTCCAAGCGCAAGCTCTCCGCCGTCACCTTCGGACAGGACGGCACTTATGTGATGGGCGCGCCCGAGTTCGTGCTCCGGCCCATGCCCGCCCGCATCGAGCGCATCGTCAAGCAGTATGCCCAGTCGGGGCTGCGCGTCCTCGCCCTCGCCCATGCCGAGGGCAGCATCGAGGGGGAGGCCATCCCCGCCGGGGCGCGCGCCGTCGCCCTCATCACCCTTGCCGACAACCTGCGCCCCGAGGCGACGGAGACCGTCAAGTGGTTCCGCGACAACGACGTGAATATCCGCATCATCTCGGGCGACAACCCCGTGACCGTCGCCGAAGTCGCCCGCCGCGCGGGCGTCCCGGGAGCAGGGAAGTATATCTCCCTCGACGGGCTCACCGACATCGAAGTGGAGAACATCGCCCATGAGTACACGGTGTTCGGCCGCGTCACGCCCGAGCAGAAGGCCGTCCTCGTCCGCACCCTGAAGCGCGAAGGGAATACCGTCGCCATGACGGGCGACGGCGTCAACGATATCCTCGCCCTCAAGGAGGCGGACTGCGCCATCTCCGTCGCCTCGGGCAGCGAGGCGGCGCGCAACGTCTCGCACATCGTCCTCATGAACAACAACTTCATGAACCTGCCTTCCGTCGTCAACGAGGGGCGGCGCGTCATCAACAACATCAAGAACAGCGCCTCCCTCTATATCATGAAGACGCTCTTTACGGCGCTCCTCGCCATCCTCTGCGTCTTCATGCAGGTGCCCTACTTCTTCACCACCAACAACCTCATCCTCTTTGAGATGTTCGTAGCGGCGATCCCCTCCTTCGTCATCGCCCTGCAGCCCAACAACAACCGCGTCAAGGGCAACTTTATGATGTACGTCCTCTCGCGCTCGGTGCCGGGCGCGGTGACCCTGCTTTTGTGCGTGCTCGCAGTGCATATCGGCAACGTCTACCTGAGCGGCGAGCTCTTTGTTCCCGCCGTCGACGAAGGCGGCATCCCCATCCTCGGCGCGGCGGGCGAGGCGCTCGGCACGATGCAGCCCACGCTGGGCTTCGGCGACAACTTCAAGCCCATGCTGGTGCTCGCCGTCACCTTCGGCGGCATCGTCATGCTCTACCGCATCCTGCAGCCCCTCAACGTGCTGCGCGCCCTCGTCTACTTCGGCAGCCTCGCCATCTGCGTCATCATCCTGAGCGTGCCCGTGCTCGGCAACCTCGTCTATACGGGCTGGGGGGACGTCTCCTTCACCCTGCAGCAGATCTTGTATATCGTCTGCATCATGCTGGCAGCCTTCCCCGTCTCGGGCTTCCTGACGAAGGCGTGCGACCTCTTCAACAGCGATTGAGCAAAACACGATCGCGGCGCGGGCTCCCCGCGCCGTTTTATTTTGGAAAGGGGCGGCGCTGTTTGCGCCGCCCCCCAATTTGGAAGCACCCGCGGGGCGGCATCGGCCGCCCCGCGGGCGCTCTTTATTTTCTCACTCTTATTTCGTTTATACCCGGTGCTTCTTTGCGCGTAGATAGGCGGCAAAGACGAAGCAAGCCGCAAACAGCAGCGCAACGCCCGCCAGAATGACCGCCGCGCCCCAGCCGGGGAGCTGCGTGCCGAAGAAATCGATGTGTACGGAGAACTCGCCCGAAAGGGCGTCCGCAAAGGGCTTGCCCGCGACGCTCTCCATCTCCCCCAGCGCCCCCTGCATCAGAAAGCCGCGGAAGAGCCCCGCAGAGTAGCTCCCGGGCACAAAGAGGGTGATGTACTGCACCCACTCGGGGAAGGAACTGATGGGGATATAGGCGCCGATGAGGAAGCCCGTCACCGTGCCGACGATGATGTTGATGCCCGTAAACGCTCCCTCCGACTGCAAAAAGCCCATCAAAAAGACGAGCATCGTCGAGGAGGCGACGACAGAGAGGAGCGCCGTGCCGATGGTGCCGAGAACGTCGGTAAGCGTTAAAAACCAGCTCCCGGAAAGGGCAAGATAGGCAAAGCAGACGCCCAGCACGATGAGCGAGATGACCGCCCCCGCGATGAGCACGGACAAAAAGTAGGCAGCCGGCGCCGCCCACGAGGGCACGGGAGAGGAGAGAAAGTCCGCCGCCGCCCCCTTGATGCGGTCCTGGATCATGATGCCGCAGGCGCAGAGGGGCACGGTGATGCAGGTGGTCGCCATCACGCCCGAGAGCATCCAGCTGTCGCTGAAGGCGCGCACGGTATCGTCCGCCTCCACCCCGAACGCCGCCAGCGCCTCAATGATGCCGTCCGACTGCATTCGCCCGATAAAGAGCACATACAGCCCCAGCACGATGAGGGGGGAGAGCAGCGAGAAGAAGACGTTTGCCCTGTCCCGCAGAAATACTTTTAAGTTGCGCATGGTGAGCGCGTAGAGGGCGGTGGTCATATTGATACGATATCCTCCATGGAAAGCGTCGGTTTGGAAAAGAGTTTTGGCTGAGACGAGGAGCCTGCGTAAGCAGCAAGGGAGTTTACGAAACGGTAAATGACCGCAGATGCGCGCAAAGGCGACAAAGTATTCAGCCAAAAAACATTTTTCAAACCCCTTGCAGGCTTCTGCCCGTCACATTGAGAAACACATCGTCCATGCTCCCCTTGACGTATTCAAAGTCCCGGCAGAGGTCGGGATGCTCTGCAAGAAAGGCGCGCGCCCGTTCGGCGCTCTCGCAGGAGACGGTGAGGCAGTTCTCCCCCTCCCCTGCCGCGATGCCCGCCGCCTGCATCTTATCGCGCAGAGCGGGAAGGTCGCCGTAGAGCTTTAAGGAGCTCTCCGAATACTTATTTTTGAGCTCCTGCGGGCTGCCGTCGGCAGCGATGAGGCCGCGGTCTAAGATCATCACGCGGTCGGAGCTGTCCGCTTCCTCCATGTAGTGGGTGGTGAGAAAAACGGTCATCTGCGTCTCGCGGCGCAGCCGCTGCACCGTCTCCCACACCGTGCGGCGAGTCTGCGGGTCGAGGCCCGTCGTCGGTTCGTCCAGAAAGAGCAGCTCTGGCGCATGGATGAGCCCGCGCGCGATGTCCGCCCGCCGCCGCTGTCCACCGCTCAGCTTGCCGAAGGGGCGATCGAGGATGTCGGCAAGGGAGAGCATGCTGTCAAGCTCTTCAAGGCGCTGCTTCCACGCCCTGCCGCCCATGCCGTAGAAGGAGGCGCGCGTTAAAAGGTTCTCGCGCACGGTGAGCTTGTCGTCGAGCACCGTCTTCTGGAAGACGACGCCCACCCGCCGCTTGATGTCCTGCGCCCTCCTGTCGAGGTCGAAGCCGCAGATGGTGACCTTGCCCTCGTCCTTGGGCAGAATGGAGCAGAGGATGTTGATGGTCGTGCTCTTGCCCGCGCCGTTGACGCCGAGGAAGGAGAAGAGGCTCCCCCGCTCCACGCGGAAGGAGATGCCCTTGACCGCCTGCGTTTCGCCGTACGATTTTTTTAAGCCCTCCGCTTCGATGATGTCCATGTCCCCTCCCTTATTTCGCCGCGTTTATTACTTTGCAGATTTTATCGCTTGCCGCGTTTATCATTTTGCCGCGTTCAGAGCACGGCGCTTTTATCTTGTGCCTTTTCGCCGTCGCTTTTCAGCGCTCGCCGCCGCATTTCGTCGCTTTTCGCCCGCTTTTTCGGCACTTTTCGCCCGCTTTTGCCTGATTTTAGCCGCTTTTTTTGCGCTCTTTATTGCTTCGCCCCTCTCAATGCGCAGCATAAGGCTCTGCCGTTACCGTGACTTCGCCCCTCTCAATGCGCAGCATAAGGCTCTGCCGTTACCGTGACTTCGCCCTTTCTATGCGCAGCGTAAGGCTTTACCGTTACCGTGACTTCGCCCCTCTCAATGCGCAGCACTCTGTTTTTAGTTTATCATATCCCCTCTTCCCTGTCAACCACAGAATGTCATAAAATTGTAAAATTTATAAACGATCTCCCCTTCTCTTCCCCTGCCGAACACAAAACAAAAAACCCGCCGAAGCGGGTTTTTTGCCCATCCGCAATTTAGTTGCGGGGATTCTTGATATTCGCCTGAGCGGCGGAGAGGCGCGCGATCGGCACACGGAAAGGCGAGCAGGAGACGTAGTCGAGCCCGATCTCGTGGCAGAACTCGATGGAGGAAGGATCGCCGCCGTGCTCACCGCAGATGCCGCAGTGCAGTTCGGGACGGGTCTTGCGGCCGAGCTCGACCGCCATCTTCATCAGCTTGCCGACGCCCACCGTGTCGAGACGGGAGAAGGGATCAGATTCGTAGATCTTGTTCGCATAGTATGCGGGCAGGAACTTGCCGGCGTCATCGCGCGAGAAGCCGAACGTCATCTGGGTGAGGTCGTTCGTGCCGAAGCAGAAGAACTCCGCCTCCTTGGCGATGTCGTCCGCGGTGAGCGCCGCGCGGGGGATCTCGATCATGGTGCCGACCTCATACTTGAGCTCGACGCCCGCCTTGGCGATGCACTCGTCCGCCGTCTTGACGACGATGTCCTTGACGAACTTCATCTCCTTGACTTCGCCCGTGAGAGGGATCATGATCTCGGGAACGATGTTCCAATCGGGATGACGGCCCTTGACGGCGAGCGCTGCCTTGATGACGGCGTTGGTCTGCATGACCGCGATCTCGGGATAGGTGACGGTGAGGCGGCAGCCGCGGTGACCCATCATGGGGTTGAACTCGTGGAGATCGGAAATGATCTGCTTGATCTGCGCGACCGTCTTATTCTGCGCCTTTGCAAGCGCCTCGATGTCGGCCTCCTCGGTGGGAACGAACTCGTGAAGAGGGGGATCGAGGAAGCGGATGGTGACGGGATAGCCGCCGAGCGCTTCGAAGAGGCCCTCAAAGTCGGCCTGCTGCATGGGCTCGATCTTGGCGAGCGCGGCTTCGCGCTCCTCGACCGTCTCGGCGCAGATCATCTCGCGGAAGGGCTCGATGCGGCCCTCGCCGAAGAACATATGCTCGGTACGGCAGAGGCCGATGCCCTGCGCGCCGAAGGCAGCTGCCTGCTTGGCATCCTTGGGCGTATCGGCGTTGGTGCGCACGCCGAGTGCCTTGTACTTATCGGCCATCTCCATGATGCGGCCGAAGTAACCGCTGTTGGGATCGGCGGGAACGGTGGCGATGATGGTATCGTAGATCTTACCGGTGGAGCCGTCGAGGGAGAGCGCGTCGCCTTCCTTGAAGACCTTGCCGGCGAGGGTGAACTGCTTGTTCTCTTCGTCCATCTTGATATCGCCGCAGCCGGAGACGCAGCAGGTGCCCATACCGCGGGCAACGACGGCCGCGTGAGAGGTCTGGCCGCCGCGGACGGTGAGGATGCCCTGTGCGTACTTCATGCCTTCGATGTCCTCGGGGGAGGTTTCGAGGCGGACGAGGACGACCTTCTTGCCGGCCTTGCCTTCCTTAACGGCATCCTCTGCCGTGAAGACGATGGTACCTGCGGCAGCGCCGGGGGAAGCGGCGATACCCTTGCCGACGACGTTGTTCTTGTCGGCGGCCTTGAGGGCGTTGGGATCGAACTGAGGGTGAAGGAGCATATCGAGCGACTTGGCGTCGATCTGCATGAGGGCTTCCTGCTCGGTGATCATGCCTTCGTCGATGAGGTCGCAGGCGATCTTGATGGCGGCAGCGGCCGTGCGCTTGCCGTTACGGGTCTGGAGCATATAGAGCTTCTCGTTCTCGACGGTGAACTCCATATCCTGCATATCGCGGTAGTGGTTCTCGAGGATCTTGCAAACTTCCTGGAACTGCTCGTAGACCTTGGGGAAGACTTCTGCCATCTTGGCGATGGGCATGGGGGTGCGGACGCCGGCGACGACGTCTTCGCCCTGCGCGTTGGTGAGGAATTCGCCCATGAGGCCCTTCTCACCGGTGGCGGGGTTGCGGGTGAAGGCAACGCCCGTGCCGCAGTTGTCGCCCATGTTGCCGAACGCCATCATCTGCACGTTGACGGCGGTACCCCAGCTGTAAGGGATGTCGTGGTCCATGCGGTAGACGTTGGCGCGGGGGTTATCCCACGAACGGAAGACGGCCTTGATGGCCTCGAAGAGCTGTTCCTTGGGATCGGAGGGGAAGTCCTTGCCGAGCTGGTTCTTGTACTCCGCCTTGAACTGGTTGGCGAGCTCTTTGAGATCGTCTGCGGTGAGCTCGACGTCCTGCGTGACGCCCTTTCTCTCCTTCATCTCGTCGATGAGCTTCTCGAAGTACTTCTTGCCGACTTCCATAACGACGTCGGAGAACATCTGGATAAATCTTCTGTAGCAGTCCCAAGCCCAGCGGGGGTTGTTGGACTTCTTGGCGATGGTCTCGACGACCTCCTCGTTGAGGCCGAGGTTAAGGATGGTATCCATCATGCCGGGCATGGAAGCGCGGGCGCCCGAACGGACGGAGACGAGGAGAGGGTTCTCCTTATCGCCGAACTTCTTGCCGCAGATCTTCTCCATCTTGTCGACGTACTCCATGATCTCGGCCTGGATCTCGGGATTGATCTGACGGCCGTCCTCATAGTACTGCGTGCACGCCTCGGTAGAGATGGTGAAGCCCTGAGGCACGGGGAGACCGATGTTGGTCATCTCTGCAAGGTTTGCGCCCTTGCCGCCGAGCAGGTTTCTCATCGTTGCGTTACCTTCGGTAAAAAGATAACAATACTTTTTTGCCATGAAACTTCCTCCTAATAAATTTTCAGCTTACGCTCCGCTTTCGCGGAATATCCGTTTATTATTCTACAACATTCTCGTGAAAATTTCAAGCTCTTTCGGAAAAATTTTCCCCGTCCGAAGCAAGAAAATCGTGCAAGACGCGCAAAAGGGCGCCGCACGCACGGTGCAGCGCCCGGATTTTGGCTGTATTGCGGCGAATGAAGATCACGCCTCGTCGTTTTCGCCCTCGTCGCCCGCCTCGGAAAGCGCTTCGTCGGAGGCCGTCGTCTCCTCGGGCGCGGTCACTTCCTCCTCCTCGTCGCGCTGGGTGGTGGCGACGGTCGCGACGACGCCCTCCTTGAGCGTCATCAGCTTGACGCCGCGCGTGTTCCTGCCGATCGTGAGGATGTCCTCCGCGTGCATCCTTATGACGATGCCCGCCGACGAGACGAGCAGCACGTCGTCCTCGTCCGAGACGAGCTTCATGCCCGCGAGGCGCCCCGTCTTTTCGTTGAAGACGCCCGCCTTGATGCCCTTGCCGCCGCGCGTCTGGACGCGGTAGTCCTCGGGGAGCGAACGCTTGCCGTAGCCGTTCTCGGTGACGGTCAGTATCTCCGCGCCCTCCCGAAGCACGATCATATCCACCGCCTCATCCCCTTCCGAAAGGGAGATGGCGCGAACGCCCGTCGTATCTCTGCCCATCGGGCGCACGTCCGCCTCCTTAAAGCGGATGCACTTGCCGAAGCGGCTCGCGACGAGGATGTCGTCCTCGCCCGAAGAGAACTGCACGGAGATGAGCTCGTCGTCCTCGTTGATGCGGATGGCGATCTTGCCGCTGCGCAGGATATGGTCGAATTCGCTCGTCTTGGTCTTCTTGATGATGCCGCGCTTGGTCGCCATCACGAGGAAGCCCGTGCCCTGCTCCTCGACGGGCAGCATGGCGGCGATCTTCTCGCCCGCGGAGAGAGGCAGAATGTTGACGACGGCGCGGCCGCGTGCCGTCTTGTTGGCCTCGGGGATCTCGTAGCCCTTGACGGAGTACACCTTGCCGAAGTTGGAGAAGAAGAGGATGGGAACGTGGGTGGAGCAGACGAACATCTGCTCGACGAAGTCGTCCTCCTTGGGCTTATGGCCGGTGACGCCCACGCCCCCCCTGTTCTGGGCGCGGTACTCGGCGACGGGGAAGCGCTTGATATAGCCGCCGCCCGTCATGGAGATGACGACGTCCTCCTCGTCGATGAGGTCCTCGTCCTCGATGGCGCCGTAGTCGACGGAGATCTCCGTGCGGCGGGGGGAGGGGTACTTCTCGCGGATGGTCATAAGGTCGGCGCGGATGATGGCAAGAACGCGCGCCTCGTTGGCGAGGATGTCTTTAAGGTCGGCGATGGTGGCGTGCAGGGCGTTGAGTTCCTCGTTGAGCTTCTCCACTTCGAGGGAGGTGAGGCGCTGCAATCGCATCTCGAGGATGGCGTTGGCCTGCTTTTCGCTCAATTCAAAGGCCGTGAGCAGCTTTTCAACGGCGTCGTTCTTATCGCGCGAGCTCTTGATGATGGCGATGACTTCGTCGATGTTGGCAAGCGCTAAAACGAGGCCTTCGATGATGTGCGCGCGCTCCTCCGCCCGCGCGAGGTCGAAGCGGGTGCGGCGGGTGATGACCTCTTTCTGATGTTCCAAATAGTAAACTAAAATTTCGCGCAGGTTGAGGACTTTGGGCTCGGTGCCGTTCTCGACGAGGGCGAGCAGGATGATGCCGTCCGACACCTGCAGATTGGTATGCTTATAGAGGGAGTTGAGCACGACCTGTGCGTTGGCGTCGCGCTTGCAGTCGATGACGATGCGCATGCCGTCGCGGCCCGATTCGTCGCGGATATCGGCGATGCCCTCGATGCGCTTGTCGCGCACCATGTCGGCGATGGTCTTGACGAGCTGCGCCTTGTTGACCTGATAGGGGATCTCCGT
>CALVTT010000008.1 GCA_944363045.1 uncultured Clostridia bacterium
GCATCGATATCCTGACAGAGGTTGAATTCGGGGTTGCCCGCGGGATAGGAGCCGCCGCCGATCCAGACGGCGGTGAGCTTTTGTGCGATGCGGGGCTCTATCTTGTAGGCTGCGGCAAGATCGGTGATGCCGCCTAAGAAACACACGAAGAGCGGGCGGCTGTCTTCCTTCATTGCCTCTTGGACGATGAACTTGGCGCCTTCGCTCGGCTCGTCGCCGCGGGCGAGCTCAAACTGTGCGCCCTTCAAAAGGGGCACGTCGTCGATCTCCGCCAAAGATAAAAGGCGCTCGCCCTCTTCGTAGCTCATCTGCATGGTGTTGCCGCGACGGGAGAGCATGGTCTTAAGCCCCTCGCCGAAGCGGCCCGACTCCCCTCTTGCGGCGACTTCTTCGGCAAGGCGGGGGAACCATTCGAAGTGCCCCGCGATGATGCCGAGCACTTCTTCGTTGGGGGAAAGCAGATGATGCATGACGGCGTACTGGTCGTCTGCCTCGTTTTTCAGGTCGCTGTGGACGATGACGCGGATGCGCTTTTCTTTGGGAATGGAAAATCCTAATTTCTGTAAGACTTCTTCGCGTTTCATGGATGTTCTCCTCGGGAGAGGTGCGGCTCCCCTCTTTTTTCTTATCATAGCAGAAAAAACTGTGAGGTTCTATCAAAATTTTTTCGTCAATGACAAGATATTTTCCTTTTTCAGCCTGCGAACTGGGCGTTGTAGAGGTTTGCGTAGAAGCCGCGGCGGGCAAGCAGCTCTTCGTGCGTGCCCTGTTCGACGATGTTGCCGTGGTCGAGCACGAGGATGAGGTCGGCGTTTTGGATGGTCGAGAGGCGGTGGGCGATGACGAAGCTCGTGCGGCCCTTCGTGAGGGCGTCCATCGCCGCCTGGATGGTGCGCTCGGTGCGGGTGTCGACGTTTGAAGTCGCCTCGTCCAGAATGAGCATGGGCGCATCCTCGATCATGGCGCGGGCGATGGTGACGAGCTGCTTCTGCCCGCCCGAGAGGGAATTTTCGCCGATGACCGTCTCCGCGCCCTCGGGGAGCGCCGCGACGAGATGATAGATATCGGAAGCGATGACCGCCTCTTTGATGCGCTCTTCGGGGACGCCCTGCTTGCTGTAGAGGACGTTGTCGCGCAAGCTGCCGCCGAACACCCATGCATCCTGCAACACCATGGAGAAGAGATCGCGCACGTTGGCGCGGGAGAGCGATTTGATGGAGACGCCGTCGATGAGGATATCTCCTTCGCATTCGTAAAAGCGCATCAGAAGATTGACGAGCGTCGTCTTGCCTGCGCCCGTGGGACCGACGATGGCGACCTTCTGCCCCGCTTTGACCGTCGCGGAGAAATCGCGGAGGACGGGGTGAGACGGGTCGTACCCGAAGGAGACGTGACGGAATTCGACGGCGCCTTTCACCTCTTCGGGCGCAATGTGCGCGGCGGGCGTTTCCTGCGGCTCTTCCTCCTCTTCGAGGAATTCAAAGACGCGGCCTGCGGCGGCAGAGGCGGACTGGAACAAGTTCGCCGCCTGCCCGAGCTGCGACAAGGGAGACTGGAAGAGGTTGATGTAGAGAAGAAAGGCGGCAAGATCGCCGAGCGTTGCCCCGCCGCGCGCCATCAGGATGCCCCCTACCACGCAGATGGCGACATAGCCGAGCTTGGAGATGAAGGTCGTCAGGGGATGGGCGATCGCCGAGATGACGTTGGCGCGGTACATGGAAGCGCGGAGGCGTTCGTTGCCCTGTTCGAAGCTTTGAAGGGCGCGCTCCTCGGCGCCGTAAGCGCGGATGAGTTCGAGCGAGGAGTAGTATTCCTCCGCACAGCCGTTGAGCGCTCCGAGCCGCTGCTGCTGGGCGCGGAAGTACTTCTGCGAGCGGCGCACGATGAAGGCGATGACAAGGAGAGAGAAGGGAACGGTCGCAAAGGCGGTGAGCGTCATCCACGGGTCGGTGAGGAACATCATGACGATGACGACGACGAGCTGCACCGCCGCCGTGAGCGACGTGCTCAGCGAGCTTGCCATAGACTGGGCGACGGTATCGACGTCGTTGGTGACGCGGGAGAGCGTATCGCCCAGAGCGTGGCCGTCAAAATAGCGCATGGGGAGCTTGCTTATCTTTTGGGAGATGTCCGTGCGCAAGCGGTAGGCGACGCTCTGATTGATGCCCGCCATGAGGTACGCTTGCAGATAGGTGCAGAGCGCGGAGCCAAGATACATACCCGCGAGCGTGAGCCCGAGGCGCAGGATGACGTCCATATCGATGACCTCTGCCATCGCAAGCGAGCCCGACGCCTGACGTGAGGCCGCCTCGATATAGTCGGTGAGTTCCTTTAAGAAGGTGGTGGCAAAGACGGTGAGAAAGACGCCCGCGATGCTCAAGACGAGCACGGCGGCAAGCCCTATGAGATGGCGCTTGCAGTAGTGAAGGAGTTTTGTAAGGGGCGATGCGTTGTTCATAATGTTTCTCCTCTATGGATACAAAGGTAAAAAAGTTCCGCGTCAGACAAGGAGTGCGAGGAAAACTTGAGGGAGCTTACTAAGGCGTAAGTGACCGAAAGTTGCCGCAGCACGACACCGTATGACGCGAGAAATCTTTTACCGGCCCATTTCCTCCTGAGAGAGTTGAGATTCTGCTATCTCGCGGTAGGCGGGACAATTCTTCAAAAGTTCCTCGTGGGTGCCGGCACCCGCCATTTTGCCGTGGTCGAGGACGACGATGACATCGGCATCGCGCACGGTGGAGATGCGCTGGGCGACGATGACTTTGGTGACGGCGGGAAGGCGCTCTTTGAGATTGCGGCGCACTTTGGCGTCCGTTGCGAAGTCGAGGGCGGAGAAGCTGTCGTCAAAGAGCACGACGGGCGGCTTCTTCGCGATGGCGCGGGCGATGGAGAGGCGCTGGCGTTGGCCGCCCGAGAAGTTGCGCCCGCCCTGTGCGACCTCGGCGGAGAGCCCGCCCTTTTCGGCGATGAATTCGGCGGCGCAGGCGGTCTCGGCGGCTTCATTGAGGGCGGAGGCAGGGAGAGAGGGCTCTGTAAAGGCGATATTTTCGCCGACGGTGCCCGCAAGCAGCACGCTCTTTTGCGGGGCGTAGCCGAGGCTTTGGCGCAGCGCCCCCTGCGGCACGCCGCGAACATCTCTGCCCCCGACGAGCACTTCGCCCGTATCGGCATCGAGAAAGCGCAGGATGAGTTTTAGAAGCGTCGTCTTGCCCGCGCCCGTGCCGCCCACGACGGCGAGCGTCTGCCCCCGCTCCACGCGGAAAGAAACGCCGCTCAAAACGGGCGCGCCGCCGTAGCTTGCCGAGACGTTCTTCATCTCGATGGAGCCGTCCGCAAGATAGGGGGCGGGAGAGGCGGGATCGGAAAGTTCGGATGTTTCGTCGAGCACTTCCAAAATGCGCTTTGCCGAGACCTGCGCGCGCGGCACCATGTTGAAGAGCATGATGAGCACCATGAAGGCGGTGACCACCTGCGAGGCGAGCTGGGTGAAGGAGAACATCTCGGGGAAGAAGGCGGCGTTGCTGTCGCGCACGATGATGAAGCACCCCAGCCAATAGATGGCGAGCGTCAAGCCGTTGAAGATGAGCAGCATCAGGGGGTTCATCAGCGCCATCGCGCGGCCTGCAAAGGTGTTGTGGCGCTTTAAGGAGGCGCTCACCTCCTCGAAGCGGGCGCGTTCGTACTCCTCCGCGTTGTAGGCGCGCACCACGCGGATGCCCGTGAGCGTATCGCGCAGGGTGCCGTTGAGGCGGTCGGTGAGCTTTTGGATGAGCTTGAAGCGGGACAGCGTCACCATTAAGATCGCCATGATGCCCGCAAGCAGGATGACGACGGCTGCCGCCGTGACGAGGGTGAGTTCGCCGCTCGACTGTGCGATGCGCACGATCGCCATGCCCGCCATCAGCGGCGCGCCCACGCCGAGGCGCAAAGAGAGCACCATCGCGGAGACGACTTGCTGCACGTCGTTGGTGGTGCGCGTTAAGAGCGAGCCCGCGGAGAATTTGCCTGCGGCGCGGTCGGAGAGCGAGAGCACATGGGAGAACACCTCCCCTCTCAGCCGCCTGCCGAGACCCGTCGAAATGGAGGCGGAAAGGAAGGTCTCTAAAATGGTCGCAAGGACGCTCCCCGCCGCGAAGGCAAGCATGATGCCGCCCGTTATGAGGATATCGGCAGCGGGTGCGCCCGCCTGCATCTCCTCGACGATGCGCGCGGTGTAGGTGGGCATCGTTACATCGCAGAAGACTTGCAAAACGAGAAAGGCGAGCAGCAGTACGAACATGAAAACTTGCTTTTTGCTGAGATACTTGATGAGACGAAGCATTTTTTCCTCCTTATGTTCGGCGTTATTATAGCATATACTTTACAGACTGTCAAGTATTTTTGGAAAAAATTATTGACAGAATGTAATCACATTTTGCAAAGATGCTTGTCAAACGGGATGAAATGTGATAAAATACTGCTATGAGCAAGTTTGATGAGATGCGCCAAATGCGCAAAGAGAAAATTTTGACGGAGGCGAAGAAGCTCGTTTTAGAGCAGGGCATCTTCGACGGGGCGATGAGCGAGCTCGCCGTGCGGGCGGGCATCTCCCGCCAGCGGCTCTATAACTACTATAAGAATATCGACGAGGTGCTCTCCGGCATCATGGAGGAGCTGGTGGAGAAGTCCTACCTTGCGCGCATCGCCGACGCCGCCGAGGTGGATACGCCCGAGAACCTCATCCGCTACGCCATCCTCGCCTTTAAGAACCTCTCGCCCGAGGTGCACGAGGACCTTCTGTTCATGAACCTTTACAGCGTGTACCTTGCCACCAACCAAAAAGAGAGGCAGGGCCGAGGCGAGGGGCGCATTTTGCTCTTTGAAAAGCAGATCGCGCGCGGGCAGCAAGAGGGCGTCTTCCGCCGCGATAAGGAGATGGAGGAGCTGACGGCGACCGTCTCCTTCCTGCTCGCCGCCTATACCTTCCACTGCGAGACGCTCTCGAAAGAGGGGCAGGGAAAGATGCTCTCCGAAGAGATGCTGCACCGCCTTGCCGATATGGTGCTGGGCTATTTGAAGGGCTCCCCCACCCCCGCCGTATGAAAAGCGACGGCGAGCGGGAGGGCTCCCCCACCCCCGCCGTATGAAAAGCGACGGCGAGCGGGAGGGCTCCCCCACCCCCGCCGTATAAAACAGCGTGCAGGGGCGCAAAAACGCCAAAAACGAGCTCTTTTTGAATTAGTTTAGTTATATTTGAAATAAAACCGAAAAATTAGGCGATAATTTTGCAAAAAAAACAAAAATCGTGATATACTCCTTTGCTTTTATCTGATATAATAGAGCCAAGATCGGACGAGGCCGAGAGTTTCATGAAAATCAATCCCCCCTATTTTGATCATTTTTTTCGGCCCGACGATCGACAATTTAGCAAAAGGGAACGGTACACGCCGTTCCCTTTTTGGTTGGAAAATTTTGCGCCCGCGCCTTCTGCGCAGGAAAAGTTTTAAGCAGCGTGTTTATTTTGGGGCGCGCGGGGGTATGAAAGAGATAGAAAAAACTTTGAGAGGTTTTGTTATGAAAATTGCGGTGACGTATGAAAACGGCGAAGTGTTCCCCCACTTCGGGCACACGGAGGCCTTCAAGGTGTATGATGCCGAGAACGGGAAGATCGTAAAGAGCGAAGTCGTTCCCACCGAGGGCAGCGGGCACAGCGCGCTCGCGGGCTTTTTGCAGGCGCGGGGCGTTGAAAAGCTCATCTGCGGCGGCATCGGCATGGGCGCTAAGATGGCGCTCAAAGAGGCGGGCATCGAGGTCTTCGGCGGCGCCGCGGGCAATGCCGACGAGGCGGTTGAAGCGCTTTTACAGGGCACGCTCGCCTATGACAACGAGGCGGTCTGCTCCCACCACGGCGAGGGCCACGGCGAAGGGCACGAGTGCGGCGGTCACGGGCACGGCGAGGGCGGTCATAACGAGCACTGCGGCGGTCACGAGCACGGCGAGGGCGGTCATAACGAGCACTGCGGCGGTCACGAGCACGGCGAGGGGCACGAGTGCGGACACCACTGCGGATAAGTACCTTTTTTAACCGCAAAATATCACATTGTAAGCGAAAAGCCGGGGCGGTGCTGGAGGCGACCCCCAAGTTTGAGAGCATCCCCAACAATGCGGAGTCCCTCCGCGCCGAAAAGGACAGGCTGCTCGTGGCGGTGGGCATCGTCACCAACGCCGTGCTCGACTGCGGCCTCGACAACAACGACGTGCTCAGTATGCGCACCCTCTATATCCGCAAGGCGGAGGACTGCCGCTCCGTCAAGGACGTCGTTCACCTGCGCTTTAACATATCGTCGATATTTCCGAACTTTTGGGCTTTTCTTCGCAGAGCTACTTTCAGAAGGTCTTTAAGCAGATCACGGGCATGACGCCCAAAGAATTCCGCGAAAAGGAGCTGAAAACGGGCGAATAGACGATCTGAAAGGCATGAAGGCCTTGCCGCCACGGCGGCAAGGCGTGAGGCTAAGCTCTATACAAAAGGGCGCGCCGCCCGCAAACTGCGGGCGGCGCGCCGTCATATGATCTTTCATAAAGCGAGGGCGCATCAAAACGGATGCACCCTCGCCGCCTTTCAGAAGAGCCCTTTGAGGGCGGGATAGAGCTTGACGAAATGGCGGTACTTCTCCTCATACGCCGCGGCGACGGCGGGATCGGGCAGCACCGTCTCTTTGACGCGCACGATGGCGTCTGCCGCCGCCTGCACGGAGCGGTACTCCCCGCAGCCCACCATGGCGAGCATGGCGGCGCCGAAGCCGGGGCCCTGTTCGGTCTGCGGGATGTCGACGGGCATATCCATGACGTTCGCCACGATCTTGCGCCATAAGGGGCTCTTGGCTCCCCCGCCGCACAGCTTGGTGCGGGCGATCTCCACGCCGTTCTTTTTCGCCGCTTCCATGCAGTCGCGCAGGGCAAAGGTCACCCCCTCTAAGACGGCGAGGGTCATCTCCCCCCGCGTCGTATCGGGGCGCATACCGATGAAGGCCCCGCGCGCCGTCGTATCGTTGTGCGGGCTGCGCTCGCCCATGAGATAGGGAAGGAAGAAGACGTCGTTTTTGCCCAGCTTCTCCTCCAGCCCCGCCTGTTCGGCGGCATAGTCCTGCGTCATTAAGATCTTGTCCGACCACCAGGCGTTGCAGCTCGCCGCCGAGAGGATGCAGCCCAAAAAGTGCCAGCCGCCGTCCGCATGGCGGAAGCTGTGGAGGGCGTTGACCTTGTCCTCCCTGTAAGAGGAGGAGACGAAGAGGGTGCCGCTCGTGCCGAGGGAGATGTTGCAGCCCCCCTCGCCGACGACGCCCGTTCCGACGGCTGCCGCTGCATTGTCGCCCGCGCCCGCGATGACTTTGACGTCCTGCAAGAGCCCGAACTGTGCTGCGATCTCCCCTTTCAGCGTGCCCACCGCCTGATAGCTTTCATAGAGCTTCGGGAGCTGCAGATTGTTGATGCCGAGCACGCGGCACATATCCATGCTCCAGCGGCGGTGACGGACGTCGAAACAGAGCGTGCCGCTCGCATCCGAGACGTCGGTCGCGAAGGCGCCCGAAAGACGATAGGCAAGATAGTCCTTGGGCAGCATGATCTTTTTGATGCGCGCGAAGTTTTCGGGCTCGTGCTTTTTCAGCCACAGGAGTTTGGGGGCGGTGAAGCCCGCAAAGGCGATGTTGCCCGTCCAGGCGGAGAGCTTCTCGCGCCCCACTTCCTCGTTGAGATAGCGCGTCTCCTCCTCCGTCCTGCCGTCGTTCCAGAGGATGGCGGGGCGGATGATGCCGTCCTTCTCGTCAAGGATGACGAGCCCGTGCATCTGCCCGCCGAAGGAGATGCCCCTGACAAGGGAAGCATCCTGCCCCGCGAGCAGCTCTTTCAAGCCCCGCAGGGCGGCAGAAAACCAATCTTCGGGGTCTTGTTCGCTCCAGCCGGGCTCGGGATAGGAGACGGGATAGGTCTGCGTGTTCTCGGCTAAAATGCTGCCGTCCGCAGCCACGAGCAGCATCTTGAGCCCGCTCGTGCCGAGATCCATTCCGATATAAGTGTTCATAACTGTTTCGTAAAATTTCCTTTTTTGAGGCAAAAATAAATTTCTCTTTTTGGAGCTAACAAAAAGTTATGCCTCAAAGGGGTTTTCCGTCTTATACAGCATACCGGCGGGCTGATTGAAGCCGATCTCGGGCACGCCGAAGTACTTGAAGACTTCAAAGAGCTCCTTGCCGAAATGGCCGAACGCCACCGCGCCGTGATGAGGGAAGCCGCCCTCGATGAGCACATGGCGGTAGAAGCGCTTCATCTCGGGAATGGCGAAGATGCCGATGGAGCCGAAGGAGTGCGTAGGCACGGGCAGTACTTCGCCCTCTGCAACGTAGGCGCGCAGCTTGTTGTCCGCCGTGCTTTGCAGGCGGAAGAAGGTGATCTTGCCGGGGACGATGTCGCCCTCGAGCGTGCCGTTCGTGACCTCGACGGGGAGGGAGCGCGCCATGATCTTCTGATAGCGCATCTCGGGCTTGCAAATTTTACCCGCGCAGGTGTTGCCGCAGTGGAAGCCCATGAAGGTATCGGTGAGCTTATAGTCGTACTTGCCCGCAATGCCCTCGTCATACAGTTCCTTAGGCACTGTGTTGTTGATGTCGAGCAGCGTCACCGCATCTTCGGAGACGACGGTGCCGATAATTTCACTGAGCGCGCCGTAGATATCCACCTCGCAGGAGACGGGGATGCCCCTGCCTGTCAGGCGGGAGTTGACATAGCAGTGCACGAAGCCGAACTGCGTCTGGAAGGCGGGCCAGCACTTGCCCGCGACCGCCACATACTCGCGGCTGCCCTTATGCGCCTCGATCCAATCGAGGAGGGTGAGCTCGTACTGCGCGAGCTTTGCCAAAATTTCGGGCTTTTTGTTGCCCGCGCCCAGCTCCTTCTCCATGTCGGCGACGACCGCGGGAATGCGCTCATCCCCCGCGTGCTTGTGGAAGGCTTCAAAGAGGTCGAGCTCGGAGTTCTCCTCGATCTCCACGCCCAAGTTATACAGCTGCTGGATGGGCGCGTTGCAGGCGAGGAAGTTCATGGGGCGCGGCCCGAAGGTGATGAGCTTTAAGCGCTTTAAGGCATAGACGGCGCGCGCGATGGGCAGGAAGCCGTGGATCATGTCCGCACATTCCTCGGCATCGCCCACGGGGTACTCGGGGATATAGGCCTGCACGCCGCGCAGCTTTAAGTTGTAGGAGGCGTTGAGCATACCGCAGTAGGCGTCGCCGCGCGAATCGGCGAGGACTGAAATGTTCTCCTCCGCCGCCGCGCAGAACATGACGGGGGCGTTCATGCGCTGAGCAAATTCCTTGGCGAGCATGGTCTCGGAAATTTCGGGGCCGAAGTTGCCGAGATACACGCAGAGCGCGTTGCAGCCCTCCTTTTCGAGGTCTAAAAGTGCCTCCTTCATCTGGATCTCGCTCTCGACGATGCACACGGGGCATTCGTAGATGTCGCCCGCGCCGTACTTCTTTTCGTACGCTTTGACGAGCGCCTTGCGGCGGCCTACCGAGAGGCTCTCGGGGAAGCAGTCGCGGCTCACCGCCACGATGCCCACTTTCATTTTGGGAATGTTTTGCATTTGTGTTACCCTCCTGTTTTTCTTCGCATTTTGCGGGAAAGCGCCTTCTCTTGCGCCCCTTTCCTCTATTCTACACCCAATTCGGGGCGCGGTCAAGAGGAGAAGGACAATTTTTTGCTCTTAAAAGCACGATCCGCCCCCCTTTTCAGGCCGAAATAAGGCAGACTTTCCCCTTTTCTTGTGATGATAGCACATTCTTGCGGGAGAGTATATCAAAATTTTCCGTTTTATTGCAAGTTCTTATCGATTTTATATGTTCCGTTCCCTCCCCTGCCGCTTACGGGAGAAGGGAGCGGACGAGGGCGAGGAGAGACGCGTCCTTGCAGTCGCGGGCAAAGTACTCCATGAACTTTTCGCCCGCAAAGGCGCCGCGCACGAGCTCTTTATCGAGCGAGCGCAAAATGTCGGCAAGCGGACGATAAGCAGCCGCGCGCACGCCGTCTAAAATTTTCTTGTTGCGCTGTTCGGGCACGGCGCGCTCCTTGGGATAACCGCCGCCGCTCGGCTCCGAGAAAAGCTTTTCAAAGATATACTCAAGGTTGAGCTCGCCGCCCCAGCCGAAGCCCTTGGCAAAGGGGATGGCGATGGCGTTGCCGTCGTTGATCTGCGCGAAGGTGTAGGCATCAAGCGCATCCTCGACGTGCCCGCAGATGACGCCCGGGAAGGAGTTGCAGGCGAGCATCGCCCCCTCCCCCGTGCCGCAGCCCGTGATGACGTAGTCGGCGGCGCCGCTGCCTAAAAGTACCGCCGCGAGGATGCCCACCTGCACATAGGTGAGCTGCGCCTTATCTTCCGCCGTGTACATACCGTAGTTGACGACGGTGTGCCCCATGGGCTCTACAACTTTTTTGAGCGCCGCTGCAATGAGCGCGTTCTTGGCTGCCTGTGAATTTTCATTGATGAGTGCGATCTTCATGATGTTCTCCTTTTATTTTGAATGATGGGATTTTTCAAACGGCAAGCCGCCCGCAAGACAAGGAGCGCGAGGAAAACCCGAGGGAGTTTACTAAAAAGTAAATGACCGAGGGTTGCCGCAGCGGGACACAGTATTGCGGGATGGATCGCCGTTTAGTTCGGTTGTTTCCCGATATAAGCCAAGATGCCGCCGTCTACATAGAGAATATGCCCATTGACAAAGTCGGAGGCTTTGGAGGCAAGGAAGACGGCCGCGCCCATGAGGTCCTCGGGCGTGCCCCAGCGCTCCTCGGGGGTCTTGGCAACGATGAAGGCATCGAAGGGATGGCGGGAGCCGTCCGCCTGCTTTTCGCGCAGGGGCGCCGTCTGCGGCGTAGCGATATAGCCGGGGCCGATGCCGTTGCATTGGATATTGTATTTTCCGTACTCCGAGGCGATGTTCTTTGTGAGCATCTTGAGCCCGCCCTTCGCCGAGGCGTAGGCGGAGACCGTCTCGCGCCCCAGCTCGCTCATCATGGAGCAGATGTTGATGATCTTGCCTCCGCCGCGCTCCATCATGGAGGGCAGCACGGCTTTGCTCATCAAAAAGGGAGCGACAAGGTCGGTATCGACGACTTCCTCAAATTCAAGCTTGGTCATCTCGTGCATGGGAATGCGCTTGATGATGCCCGCGTTGTTGACGAGGATATCGACGGGGCCGAGGTCGCGCTCCACCGCCTCCACGAGGGCGGAGACTTCCTCCTCGTCGGTGACGTCGGAAAGATACCCTGTGGCCTCGATGCCGCGCTCCTTGTAAGCCGCGAGCGCCGTTTTTAAGTGCTCCTCACTGCGGCAGTTGAAGGCGATCTTTGCGCCCGCTTCGGCGAGCGCTTCGGCGATGGCAAAACCGATGCCGTAGGCTGCGCCCGTCACGAGCGCCACTTTGCCTTTCAGGGAAAAAAGTTCGAGAATGTCCTTCATATGTCCTCCGTTACCATAAAAATATGTCTTTATCGATGAGTTTTAAGACGGCTTCCGTAAAGAAGTAGTCGCCGTAGATAAGGGGGATGTGACGGGGCGCGTCGTGGAAGGCGACGGTGCCCCCTTCGAGCAGTTCGTCGTGCCCGTGCGTGAGATCGCAGCGCTCTTTCAGCAGGGCGAGAAGGAGCGTTTCCGCCCGCTCTTTGTACTCCCCTTTGCCCGTGAGGCGGAAAAGTTCCAAAAAGCCGCAGGCGGCGATGGCGCCCGCCGAGCTGTCCTCAAGGGGGCAGTTCTCGGGCTGGCAGAAGTCGGCGGGAATGAGCGCGCTTTCGGGGATATGCGCCGAAAAGTAGGCGGCGCTCCGTTCGGCTGCCGTTAAAAATTCATCGCGCCCCGTGTGGCGGAAGGCGAGGGAAAAGCCGTAGAGCGCCCATGCCTGGCCGCGCGTCCAGCTGCTGCCGTGGGCATAGCCCTGCCCGCCGAGAGAATGCAGGCGCTTGCCCGATATGGGATCGAAGACGACGATGTGACAGGCGGAGCCGTCCTCCCGCAAGAATGCCTTCTGCGCCGTTTGGGCATGACGGCAGGCGATGAGCGCAAAGCGGGGGTCGTTGAGCTCCCCGCCCGCCCAAAAGAGAAGGGGCAGATTCATCATGCAGTCGATGATCGCCCAGCCCGCCGTCTCGCCGTCGCCCTTATCGTTCCAGGCGCGGAGAAAGCCGCCCGCAAGGTTGAAGCGCCCCGCAAGATCGTTGGCTGCGAGCAGCGCGCGGTCGCGGGATATGGCCGAGCCCGTCAGTTTGTAGTCGGCAACGGCCGTGAGCAGCCACTTGAAGCCGCTGTCGTGGTCCATGCCCTGCGGCGTCATGAGGTTTTTATCGAGTTTTTGTTCGATCTCCTCCGCCCGCTCGCGCAGGACAGGCTCCTCGCGGTAGTTCCAAAGCTGCCATAAAAGACCCGCGTAGAAGCCGTTCGTCCACCAGCAGATGTCCTGCGACTTGTCGTCAAAGACGCCGTCCTCCGCCGTGTAGGGCACCTTGCCCCTGCTGCGCGCGGCAACGAAGCGCTCTTTCTGCCAAATTTTTTCGGCGATGTCCTGCCAGAATGCTTTTTCCATGATGTCCTCTCAAAGCTGTAAATTTCCCTCGATGCCGTCGAAATCGAGCGTCACCGTGCTGCCCACGAATTGCAGTACCGTCTTCCCGTAGGCGGAATATCCCCTCTCGTCCTCCGCCCTGACGCTGACGAGCGGGAAGATGTCGAAAGGCGAAAAGTCGTTATGATCTTCGCGCGTTATGACCTGCGATAATAAAAGATAGGGTTCATAGCCGTACTCCTTACTTCGCGCCGTCTTGGCGGTGATGATGAGGGAATGCTCCGAGTCGGGGTTCGTGCCGCGGCTTCTGACGACGTCGAGCTGCCAATCGCCCCACACCGTCATTGCCATCTGCTTCTTGTTGCCCTGCGAGTCATACCCTTTTAAGATGACCGCCTGTGCGTTCCCCTGTGCAAGGCGGATGGTCATCGTGCCGTTGTCGGGGAAGCCGAAGCTCCCTAAGGTGAGCGTGACGGGGCGGCGGAAAAGGCGCAGGCGGTCGGCGCGGAAGATGCCGTAGGGCACGGGGAAGTCGGCAAGGTCGACGGCCTGCATCCAGAAGCTCTCGCGGAAGAGGTCGTAATCGAAGAACTGACGGCGATAGAGGACGCCCTCCTTCATGCCGTGCCACAAGATGACGTTGGGGCGCTGATAGGCGCCGTGCTCTTCGAGGACGTACTGCATGGCCTCCGCATCCTCCGAGGGCGCGCTCTCCCACGGGTACTGCGTGGAATAGGCGAGCTTGCCGTAGTTCCACATCCCGTGCTTATCGCCGCGGTTCTTGAAGACCTTGCCCGTGCGCAGGATGGTCGCGCCGTTCGCCTTGTGGTTGGTGAAGGCGAGCGCGGGGCCGCTCAACACCGTTTGGGCGATCTCGCGCGGGGCGAGCTCCTCCCAGACGCCGTTGTTCTCCTTCTCCGTCCAGAAGGGATGGCCTTTGGGAAGATGCAGAAAGAGGAAGGCTTTGCCCATCCAGAAGACGGACTCCGCGCAAGAATACCCCTGCACGAGGGGAGAGAACTGCCTGTAAAAACCGAGCGTCGGCACGCCGCCCGCCAAAAAGTCGTCGCGCCCCAAGAACTGCATGAGGCTGCCCGAGGCGATGCGCCGCGCCCATCCGCAGTTGACGGAGGGCGAAGGGAGAAGGAGATTCCCGTCGAAGGCGCTCACCGCGGCAAAGCGGTAGATGCAGCTCCTGCCCCACATGTTGGTGCGCCCCGCTTCGTCGAAGAACTGCGGGTACGTCTTCATCAGGGCGTGGGAATGCTCCTCGAAGGCGGCGGCAAGGGCGGGCATATGTTCATAGCCGTACCAAACGTTCCAGAGGGGCGCATAGAATTGGAACGCCCAGCAGGAATAGTAGTCGAAGCAGTGCCCGTCGCGGTACCAGCCCTCGCCTGCATAGTAATGGAGGATGCTCTGCGCGTGATCGAGCATGATCTCCTCGTCGATCGCATAGCCCTCCATGTGCAGAAATGCCATGTCGAGCATATTAAAAAGGCGCCAATTCTGCGGCACGGTGTGCGCGCGGGCATAGCTTTGAAGGAAGGCGGCGATGCGGTCCTTTTCCTCCTGCGTGTAGGTATCCCAGATCTCTTCCTTTGACGCCCAGAGCCCGATGACGAGGGCGCACGTTTCCACCGTCTGCTGGAAACAGCGGTCGGGATCGGAGTTGCCCGTCAGCGCCTGCAAATCTTCATAGGTGCCGACGTACTCCCCCTCCCCCCGCGTGCAGGAGGCAAGGATGTGCGTTTTATAGTACTCGCGCAAAGGGATGCCCGCGAGCGTCACCTCGGGCTCGTTATGGATGAGGGGCGCGGCGATAAAGAGGGTGCGCGTGAGCCCTTCGAAGCGTTCGGCGCTCTCCTCCGCCGCCCGGATATCGGCAGGGGCGTTGAGATGGGGATAGGTGATGTCCTTCTCCACGCGCGGCACGACGACGGGCGCCGTGAAGCCGCCGATGCGCGAAAAGACGTTTTCGAGGAGATATTTTGCGGCTTCCAGCCAGCTCTCGCGCGTGAGACCCGTGTAGGGGCTCAAAGTAAAGTCGGTATGCTTAGGAACAAATGCCATGATGCGCCTCATGTTTTTTCTTTATATTATACTGTAAGGGAATAATAGGAACCCGATCAAAAGCGCGTGTTTTGCCCCGATACTGCGTTAAGGTCCTTGACCGTGCGCTCGGCACGGCCTGCGGCCCTTGCCTTGTCTAGGAGCAAAACCGCAGCTTTTGATTGCTTCGCACTTTTGGCGAGTAGATTTTGGGATGCCTTGCCGTGAAGAGGATGCAGCAATACCCGCGTATTGCAAAGACGATGAACGGCAAGGCGCACATTGATACCACAGCCCTCGCCAAAATATTTTCTTTGAAAAGATTTTGGCGAAGAGGAGCGGCAGACGGAAAAGGCGCGGCGTTCGGCTTTGACGAATGCCCGCAAAACACGTCTTGCCGCGACGAGAAAGCGTGGTTCGTACTGTTCCCTTACAGTATAGCATATTGACAGCGCGAACGCAATAGAGTATAATGATGAAAAATTGACCGATCGTTATTTGGAGGGAGCAGATGAATATTTTGCGCATGGGAGAGACGACGCATGAGGAGAGCTTTCACGCCCTGCGCCCCAACGGGCACGACTGCTATTTATTGCTGCTCGTGGAGACGCCCGCCCTCTTCGAGACGGAGGAGGGCTGGCAGAAGGTGGACCCCGGCACCGCCGTCTTATACCTGCCCCGCCAGCGCCACCACTACCGCGCCGACGGGCAGCCCTATACCGACTGCTGGATGTATTTGGAGAGCAGCACGCCGCTGATGTTCGAGGGCTTTCCCTTCGGGAAGCCGCTGCCCCTCAAGGAGAGCGGGCGCTTCTTTGCCCTCTTTCACATGATCCTTGACGAATTCTTTTCTTCCCGCCGTACAAGGGAGGGCGTGCTCGGCGCGCTCGCCACCGCCCTTACGGAGATGCTCGCCGCCGAGGCGGATATGCAGGGGGAGCTCTTTCCCCCCTTCCTTGCCCTGCGCGAGGCGGTGTTCCGCTCCCCCGCCGCGGAGTGGAGCGTGAAGGAACAGGCAAAAAAACTTGGCGTGAGCTCGGGCTATTTCCACGTCCTTTACAAACGGTACTTTCATACGACCTTTCTTTCCGACGTCGTCGCCGCCCGCGTGCAGCTTGCCGAGGAACTGCTGCTCTCGACGGAGCAGAGCGTGGAACGCATCGCCGAGCGCTGCGGCTACGGCTGTTGTGAGCACTTTATCCGCCAATTCAAAAAGTGCACGAGTACCACGCCCCACCGCTTCCGCAGAGAGCGCGGGAAGTAGAAAACGGAGCGCTTTAAGGGCGCTCCGCATTTTGTGTCTTTGCCGACTGCTTGATCTCGGAATGATAGAAATAGTTGATGATGACGGGCTTGCCCGTGGGGCTGCGCAAGAAGGGCTCCTCGTCGATGACATACAGAAAGCCGTTTCTTTCGGCGTACTCCTTTACGCTCCCGTCGAGGGCGCGCCAATACGTCCTGTCGTTCCTGTTATAGATCTCTTGATAGAGCGGCAGGAGCTGCGGGTATTTCTCCCCGATATACTGCATGATGTCCGCCTTGAAGTTGCCGCGGAGGTTGAGGTTCTCCAGCCAGATATAGTCGCAGAAGTCCTTGATGCGCTCGATGATCGCAAAGACGTCGGTGATCTCCGGGAAGATGGGCGAGATGAAGCAGGTGGTGCGGATGCCCTCCTCGTGACATTTCTTCATGGCGGCGATCCTGCGCTCGATGGAGACGGCGCTGTCCATGTCGTTTTTGAAGTCCTCGTCGAGGGTGTTGATGGACCAGCTCACAAGGGGAGAGGGAAAGCTCTTGATGAGGTCGAGATCGCGCACCACGAGGTCGGACTTCGTGGTGATGATGAGGTTTATCTTGGCACCCTGCATCTCCTCTAAAAAGGCGCGCGTGCGGCGGAAGACTTCCTCCTGCGGATTGTAGCCGTCCGTCACCGAGCCCACGATCATCGTCTTGCCGTCGTACCTATGCGCATTTTTGACGGGCTGCCAATACTTGACGTCGAGGAAGGTGCCCCAGGGCTCGTCGTGCCCCGTGAAGCGCTTCATGAAACAGGCATAGCAGTACTTGCAGGCGTGCGTGCAGCCCACATAGGGGTTAATAGAATAGCCCGCGATGGGCAGGTTGGACTTGGTGAGCACGCTCTTGACGTGTACTTCGCCGATCTTCACGTTGTTCATTGTTCTTCCTCCAAATTTTTAAGAATGCGTTCAAGGCAGCCCTCGAACGCCTCGATCTCCCCGTCCGAAAAGCCCCTGTAATAAATTTCTTCCATCTCCTTGGAGACGGCGGCATACTCGCCCTTGAGCGCTTCGGCCTTCCCCGTGAGCGAGATGAGCACGCTGCGCCTGTCGCCCACGTTCTCCTCCGCCCGTATGAGCCCTTGCTCCTGCATACGCGAGAGCATGGCGGTGAGCGTCGTCTTGGCGAGCCCGCTCCTTTTGGAGATCTCCGTCGCCGTCATACTGCCGCCCTGCCATAGGACGTATAAGATCTTGCCCTGTGCGCCGTTGAAGGCGGCGACGCCCCGTTCCTGCAAAATTTTATCGAATTTCCGCCCGCCGATCTGCTTGATCTTGGAGATGAGAAACCCGCCCTGCCTCTCCTTCATAGGCCGAACTCCTTCGGGAACTGCTGCACCATCTCTTCGCCCGGGATGATGCCCTCGAGCGCCTCTTTATAAAAGACGGGCACGCCCTGCGCCTTTGCCTGCGCGGCAAGCCCTTCCACCCATTCGCGCTTGGAGGAGATCTTGCCCTTGCAGTTTCCCGTCTCGGTGCCGATGACCGTCCAGCCGATGCCCTTCAAGTCCACCTCCCCCACCTCGTCCGAGAGCGGCTCGAAGGTGACGTGATAGTGCTTCGCGCTTATGTTGCGGCGCAGGATGCCGATGCGCTCTTTTTCCGCCGCGCAGGTGACGGTGACGCCGAACCAGAGGTTTTCAAGCTCCGTTGTAAAGCGCAGGCGCTCGGGCCGCTTGGTGAGGAAGAGATAGCTGTTCTGCGGCGTTTGAGCGGCCTTCTCAAAGACCTGCTGCCGCCACTCCTCCCGCCAATAGGCAAGATCGCTCATGCCCGTGAGGAGAAAGACTTTGGGCTCCTTCGTCTCGAACAGGCGCAGCTTTTCAGGGAAGAACTGCGGCCGGGAGAAGTCCTCCGTCATGTGAAAGCGGCGGCAGTTATTGCGCGCATAACAGTAGCGGCAGCCGATGGGACAGCCGATGACGATGTTTAAGTTCTTGATCTTGTCCTTGATGGGAAATGCCATAGCGCTTACATTATACTATATAGTATTATTTCTGTCAAGCGATTTTGATCTGCCTGCGCGGGCGCCGTTTGATGTGTGCGGATGCGCTTTGCCGGCGGTACGGGTGAGGTTTGTCGGCGATGCGGGTGAGGTTTGCCGGCGTCACGGGTGAGGTTTGCCGGCGGTGCGGGTGAGGTTTGCCGGCGGCTCAATGCCGCTGCGGAAAATTCCGCGAGAAATTTTGCCCAAACGCGCGCAAAAACAGTTGCCTTTTTCGCGGGAATATGATACGATTACAATTGCTTTTGCAGAGATGTCTGAGTGGTTTAAGGAGCACGATTGGAAATCGTGTGACGGGGGTGACTCGTCCGGAGGTTCGAATCCTCTTCTCTGCGCCATCTTTGTTGCACGATAAGGCTGCAACGGGAAATCTCCACAGGATACGGACTATCTTGTGGAGATTTTCTCTATATCCCGCGGTTTTTCTTCAATCATGATTTTGGCGCAACGGCTTATTTTGACGGCTGCATTTGGGGCGTTTCCCTTCAAAAACAGGTTTTGAACCTTCGCGGGCTTCTTTTTTTATATTCACCCTTCATTTGCAAGGCGGCGGCACACAATCTGTGTGCCGCCGCCCCTCTTTTTCCTAAAACGCTTCTTCAAGTTCTCCCCCGCCCTTCAGTACGATACGCTTATTCCTCATCCGGGTCTTGGAAGGTGATATATTTCGCCATCGGTCTTGAGAAACACGGGTGCCGCAGCTTGCGCAGAATGACAGCGTCCCGAAGGGTGACCTTATAAACGGAAATATCCTCTTCCAAAGCAATTTGAAGGCGGCTCTTTCCGTCTTAAAACTGTTTCCGGAAAAGATCGATTTCTTCTTCCGACAGACGGACGGGAATATCCGAACCGCATTGTCAAGATAGAAATTTGGGGGAGACGCGCAGGCGCCTCCCCTTTCGGGTATTTTACGCCGCTTCTTTCTTGAGGGCGACGATGTCTTCAAAGATGATCGTGTCCTTTTCGACGAGCTTTGCGGCAAGCTTTTCGACGAACGCCCAATTATCGCGCATGAGCGCCTTGGCGTCCTCATAGAAGCGGGCGAGCATGGCGCCGCGCTCGGCGGCGATGGCGTCTTCCTGTGCATGGGAATCGATGCCGTTGTCGGAGTGGAAGAGCGCAAAGCCGCTTGCGGCATAGTCGGTGACAAAGCGTTCGATGATGGCAGACGCGCGTTCGAGGTCCTGCGCCGCGCCCACGTCGATGATGCCGAATTTGAGTTCGACGGCCGCCCTGCCCGAGAGCAGCATGACGACGCGCTGACGCATCTTTTCATACGAGCCGAAATAGCCGTCGGGCTTAAAGACCTGCGTCACGCCGCGAGTCTCGCCCTTCGTCGGACGGACGGAGATGAGCCCGACGCCCTCGGGGTCATAGGCGAGCGCCGCCGCAGCATGACCCGCCTCGTGGAAGGCGATTTCCTGCTTTTCGGCAAGGGGCATGGCGTTGACGGCTTCTTCCGCCGAGAACACGGTGCGGAGCGCGGCACGGATGATGTGGTTGCGGCCGATCTCGGTGCAGTTATCATAGCCCGCGTAGATGCCCGCTTCGTTGAGGATGCTTTCGAGTGCGGCGCAGGAGCTGCCGTCGAGCAGGCGCGCAATGCTCTCGACCGAGATGTCCGAGGCGATCTTCTTGTCGGAGAGATAGTGGCGGACGATCTCAACGGCGTCCTTTCTGTTGGGCGCGGGGATCTCGAGGATGATGTCGAAGCGGCCGGGGCGGCGGAGCGCATAGGGAAGGGCGCGGAATTCGTTGGCGGTCGCGACGACGAACACATCGGCCTCTTTCACGGAGTCGATGCCCGACTGCACGGCGATGAGCTCTTCGGGGTTGCGGGAATCGCTGTCCGAAGAGAACTTGTCGAGATCGTCAAGGAAGATGACGGAGGGCGCGTTCTTCTTGGCCTCGGCAAAGACCTTGCCGATGGTCTCGACGAATTCATCGTTGGCCTTGTCCTTGCGGAGGATATAGCTCTTGCGGCCCATTGCAGCGACGAGGTCGGTCGCCATGAGCGTCTTGCCGAGGCCGGGTTCGCCGTGAAGGAGCACGCCGCGGGGAAGGCGCACGCCGAGAGATGCGTACTTTCCGGGGTTTTTCGCGATGTCGCAGAGGCGATAGAGCTGTTCCTTTTCCTTTTCGTAGCCGATGACGTTTGCAAAGTAACTTTCAAATGCTTTCATATCCATACCTCTTCTTTTGATTTACAAGTAGATTATACGACTTTGTACGTCCCGTTTTTGGGACAAGAACGGCCTTTTTAAGAAAAATTAAAAACTTTTTTCGCCCGTTCGGGGGGCAAAAGGCGCACCGCATTTGGTGCGCCCTGTCTTTCAGATACAAAATTCTTTGAGGCGCTGCCAGAGGAGCACCATCGCCATCGTGTCGAGCTTGCAGTACGCGAGCAGGCTCTCTCTGAGCTTCTCGCGCTCCCCCTTCTCCATGCCGCGAAGGGAGAGGAACGCCGCCGTTGCCTCGGTGCCGTTGTGCACGTCCTCGAGGTTGTGATAGTCAAGCTCGGGGGAATTGGGAAAGAGCGCGGGCAGGACGCTCTTGATGGAGAGGCTCCCGCCCATCGCCCTGTCATACACGAACCCGTCGCGGAACACGTCGAGAAGGTCGCGGATGTTGCCCTCGATCTTCAAAAGATGTTCCGCAAGGTCGGGGAAGGCCGCGGCGAGCTCTTTGAGGCGGGTACACTCGAACGCCTTGTTGTAGGCGAGCACGCAGGCATCCTGCGGGATGTCGGAAACGAGCTGTTCCGCAAGGGCGCGGCGGGGATCGCCGTCCTCGTCGGCGAGAAATTCGCTGTGACAAAGCTCCCCGTCCTTCTCCAAAAAGTAGTGGAGCGAGTACTGGAAGGGCACCTGCTGATAGGGACGGATGCCGTCGTAGAGCGGCACGCAGGTCTGAAAGGTCTCGAAGTCGAGAAAGTACAAGGGATAGGTGAGCGTCTCCAAGAACGCGCGGATGCCGGGTTTGTCGATATGCGTCGGGAGGTCGAACGTCTCAAATTCCGCCTGCCGCCGCTGCATCGCGTTGAGCGGAATGCGGCACGTTAAGGCATCTTCCAAGGAGACGATGCCGCTTTGATAGTACTCCTCCGCCTTGCCCGCGCTCATGCGGTACAAGTCGAACACGTTGGGCTTGGGGAGCGTGCGGAAGCAGTAGTCGTGATAGACGCAGGGGTACGGGTCGCAACAATGCTTGCCCACGCACATGGGCGGCTCTTCCTTTTGGGTGAGATAGGAAAGCGCCTCGCGGGTGGTCTCCCCCACCTTGTTTTCGTAAGGCGCGAGGCGGTCGGTCACGTCCTCCACTTTAAAGAGTTCGTGGATATTCACCTCGCCGTTCCGCACATAGCGGTTGTTGATATAGGCGATAAACACGCGGCCGATGTTGAGCCCCGCCGAAGTCAACACCCATTTCTGATAGGAGCAGTCCGCAAGATACACGTCCTTGATCTCCGTGCTCGACTTGACCTCGACGATGTCGTAGCCCTTTTCCATCTTATGGAGGATATCGACGGCGCAGTAGCAGTTGTTCTTGGAAAACGCCGCCTCACAGATGTTCTCAACGCCCTGAGAGAGGTACTTCCCGGTATTCTTGAGCATAGCGGCGATGTCCAGCCTGCCGTCCTCGGTATAGGCGGTCGTTTCGACGTAGTCGCCCATCAGCCCCATCGCGAGATCGCCCACCTCATTGCCCTCCGCAAAGCGGCGCAGAAGTGCAGGGTCCTCTTTGGCAAGTTCCCGCTTGTAGGTGTCCAGCCAAAGCATCTTGGGGCATTGCAGATAGCGCGTAAATTTACTCTTCGAAAGATTCATCTCATACCTCGCTTAAAACTCGTATTGATTTTTATACCACCCGAATGCCCGAAGCAATCACGATTTTACGGTTTTACGGCATTTTTTCGCTCGGAATGAGCGGAATGTAGACGGGCTTTGTGCGGAAATAGGACGAGCGCGGGAGTTCGACTTCGTAGACTGCCTCAAGCGCTGCCTCCGCCGCCGCTTGCGCCGCGTTCCCGGCTTCCCGGAGGACGTTCAGAGAGGCTGCCTCGCCCGTGTCCTCTTTGAGGACGACAAAGAACTGCCCGCCCTCGCCCGCAAGCCGCAGAGCGTCCCTCTCGCTTATCCGAAAGACGAGCAGGGAGTTCACATCGAACGCCTCTCCGTCCTTCCCTTTCCAGACGGAACGCAGCCAAAGAGAGCCGTATCCGAGCGCCTTGACGCGCTTTTGCAGCGCGGAGACGGTCAAAAAAGTGCCGCTCGCGGGGTAACTTTTGACGGGAGTGAAGAGCGCCCAGCTTTCTTGAAACCGAGCGCCCTTCGCCCCTGCAGCGACGCAAGCGCCTCTGCAAGCTGCATATTCATTGCTGATTGTAATAATGTCACTTCTTTCATGCTTTCACCTCGTTAGAAGCCGTTTGGGAAGTATTTTCAGAGGGTCTCGCCTCCCTGCCGAGGACGTGGAAGAACCCTCTTATAATGTTGCCGACATGAATGCCGAGGTCGCCGAACCCGTCCTGCGCAATGACGCGGAAGATGTGGCCGTCGAAGCGGAGATCGATCTTAAAGACGCGCTCGTCCTGCCATTGCATTTCTTCGACGCCGACGACGGTGCCGCCCATCAGGACGGTCGGCGTTTCCACGAAGTCGGGATCGTTCGTCGGACTGAACGTGCCCGACGGAATGTACGATTCCGCCGCCATGTTTGACTTACTTTCACGATAATATTCCGCCTCGTCCTTAAAAAATTCGCCCTCTAAAAACAGGAAGCGGAGTTCGACATTGAGCTCTTCCTGCTTCTTGAGCCCGCGGAGCGGCTCGCCGACGACGGCATAGTTGATGGGCACATTGGGATTCAAGAGCCAAACCTTGTGCATCTTCCCCCACTTGACCCAGCGTTCGTGTTCACAGAGATAGGGCTGCGGCTCCCACCAAGTGAAAAACTCTTCTTCTTCGGGGAAAACATAAATAATTCCATCTTTCATCGTCAGTATTCCTCCTTGACATAGAATGTTTGACAGGTTTCCATTTGTATGCACCCCAGAACGCCGCTATAAAGAACGCCCGTATCGAGATGCACTTTTGTATAGTCGCGAATGTCTCCGCTCCCCCGCTTTGCTTCATCGCGCGGATAGAGCAAAATTTCGTCTCTCCCCGTGAGATTGCGCACGGGCGTATGGCCGAACAGGACGCACTTCCCCCCTTGCGGGAGGACGTCGGGATCCTTGAAGCGGCGGTCGTAGACGAGCTGCTCGCACGTCGCCTCGGCGGGGTCGGTGAGCTTTCCGTCCACAACGGGCATGCCCGCATGGACGCCGATGAAGTCCTCCGTCTCCGCATAGAAGGGTAAAAGGTCGAAGTTGTCCACCGTCTCCCAATCGAGAAGCTCGCCGTCCGTAAAGTAGGCACGGAGGGAGGTAAATACGCTGTCAAAGTCTCTCGTCGCCCGCATGAGGCCGCGGCAAAACTTTAAAAAGTCATACTCATGATTGCCCATGATACATACGGCGTTGGGCATGGAAAAGAGCAGCTTTGCAAGGCGGATGCTGTCGGGGCCCTTCTCGACGATGTCGCCGAGCACATAGAGCGTATCCCCGCCCCCGAATTTGATCTTGTCCATGAGCCGCAAAAATAGCTCATAATATCCGTGAATATCCGAAATACAGTAGGTCATACACCCCGCCCCTTGTCTTCAAAGACATTATACGACATTCTGTGTACCAAATTTGGTACTTAGAAGGCAAATCAAGAAGCTTTTGATGTTCGTCTTATAAAATGAGCCGGGCACAGAGAACTCCATGCCCGGCTCGGCTGTGTTTAAGAAAATCAAATGCCTAATCTGTTGCAAAGTTCGTTACAGACGTCCTCAATAGTGTCCTTAATAGTGTCTCCGATTTCCGTATTCACATCATCAAGAATATACTTTCCCTTATAGTAGGCTACTCTGTGTTCTTCCCCATTGGAAACTTTGATAGTAAAATACCTGTTCGGGAAACCATTTTCTATATAGTTATTTAATTGCGACAATTGGTACCCTACCGGTATTTTGTCTTTGATGAGGCATGCCAATGCAAAGGAATGGAGCTCAGCGCTGTTGATGCGTTTATTGGTAGTATTGTAAATTGCGATAGCTGTTGGGTCATCGGTCCACGCACCGGGTTCAAGGCAGTTTGAGAAGGTAAAACCTCCAACTGTTTTCCCGAACAAATCATATTTAAGAAGGAGTTTCTTCCAGTCGGGGAGGTTGTTGTAATTGGACCCACTCTTAGCCCCACTTAGGTAATCGTTGAGCCAAGTTTCAATGTCGTTTTCATTTTGAGGATCAAAATCTGGAGCATCCACCATTGCTCTGAGCAGCGCGAGCGTAACATCGTAGCGCTTTCGATTATCGGTGTCTTCTCCGCTTGCAGCATAGCTGTGCGACAAATGCTTGGAAAAATCCGTGCCGACAAACTTCTTAGTGTTGGTCGCTATCCCTGACATCGTCACCAAATGGTCAATTCCACTAAAAGCATTATCATACGCCCCGACAGCCAGCAGAGCCCGTTCAAAAAGAAGTGAAAGTGAGTCGCTTTGAAGCTTCTTTTCATTCTTAAAGATTTTTATGGCAATCGAAACGGCTTTTTTAAACCTATTTAAATAAGAATACCCGCTTGGGGTTTTTGCCAAGTCGAGAAGGAACCAGATCTCCCCATCGGAGTTGAAATAATTTTCGGCGTCAATTATAGCACCCTTCCACTGATTGGTGTGATCATTCACAATAAATTTTGATTTCAGCAATTCCTCGTCAAAATGAAGACGTGCGGAGCTGCCCATTGTTACGTTTGCAGAGTTGCTAATTACATCAGAAACGCTGTTTGAAGTATTAATTCCTTTGCAAATCTTGCGAAGACCGCGGAGGGTGTCCACCGCTTCGTCGAAGTTGCCGAAATCGGTATTTTTGACCAGCTTCCAAACAAAGCGGTTCCAGTCGTCGTAGTACGCTTTTATTCTGGCATCGTTTAAGTTGTCCTTAAACTTCTCCAAGAACGCATACAAGGCATTGCGCGCAACAAAATCACCGAGAGAAAGCGTTTTATTATCATTATCTAACGGGTCGACGGCAAGCCCGGTGCTCGTTTTTTGATCTCCTTTGAAAAGTTCATCAAACAATGCATATCCAATCTTTCTATCAATATCTTTTTTAAAAATTGAATCATCGCTATTTTTAGAGAACAAATTACAAAGGTCAATGATCCGCTCGATCGAGTTGGTAAAGGCCTTTTGAATCTCGCTATAGAATTCATTTTTGGCTTTTTCATCACCTAAGTCAATATAGGGATTTTTTCTTTTCCCGTTTTCATCCACATATCCATCGATCAGCAGCTTTCCGCTGTCTCTGATAAAGTTATAGAGCTCCTTTCCGCTCATTCCCTTGACGACATTGTTGTGTGCGCGATAAGTCTTCTGCGGAACGCCCTTTTCGCTTGCAGCGCAAAAGAAGTCGGCGCGGACGATCTCATTGATGAAGTTCATCATCGCCTGGTCGAACTTATCCGATTCTGTATCCCTGTTTCCGTTGACGTTGTCATTGATCAGATTAAAAAAGAAATTGGTATATTCGTTATTGAATTTGCCGATCAATTTGACGCGGTTCTCAGAGGAATCGGCTATCATTTCTTTTTCAAAAAAGCTCTTAAGCAAGTCAAAACCGTCCTGCACCGTCTTTTGAAGTTCCGCCTTGAAGATCTCGAAGTCGGTCAAGGCAAGTCCCCTCGCGTTCATCTTGATGTACAAATCGCGCACATTAAAGGTGGTGCTCGCTCCGCTCAAGTCATAGTAGTAGAACGTGATGGGGCAATCGCCCTTTAATTTCTTAGCGAACTCGTTAAAGTCAGCATCCTTAAATTTGTTATGAATGCAGTCTATCACGACCAGCATCGACTTCACCGTGGGATCGTGCCCCATGGCGCCCGTGAACCACGGCATATTCCTGAGCTGTGCGGATATGTTGCCACCGCTCCAGTTTAAAGAGAGTGTGGGTTTGCAAATATTCTCACAGAAAGAGCGCGAAGTCGTCCTCGTCGCATAAGAAAAGTTATCATGGAGAGTAGAAAGAGCACTTTCATCTCCCGCGCGCTGGAAGATGTACCAATGCAGCAGATAGAGAATGGTGAGACGCTGCTGGCCGTCGACGGGGTGGAACTTGTCGTTATTATTGTTCTCTTTATCATTATCATCTTCATTCCCGCCGAAGATAAAATCGAGTTCCAGCGGCGTATTTTTGTCCAATGCATCGTAGAGAGCATTCACAAGGCCCGTTCTGATACCTTCGGCGCTTCGGTTATTTCTTCCCTGTGCATACTCACGCTGATACTTCGGGATCTCGATTTTTTTACCGTCGATCAGTTCCCAAAATGAGCCTTTTGTAGCTTGTCCGTTCATTCTGCGACCTCCTCAGCTTCCACTTTTACCATTTCTGACACATTGTTGCCTTTAGTTGCTAAAAGACACGATATACTCTCTTCCATAGTTTCGATGTACTTTTTTCTGTCGTCGCTTGTCCAGAAGTCGGCAGAACCATTTGCCGAAGGCAGCTGTTGACTAGCGGAATCATCCTGATATTCCCTTAAGAATACCCACATCGTACCCGGGAAGATGACGCTCTGCTTATAATAAGCCTTGGTTTCAACGACAGCATTGGTTGCATCAGCAACTTTGGGAATAGCGTTGCCGAAGCGGGCAGCCAAGACGTGAGCACGTTTTATATTAAACGGATTATCCTTATAGCTTCTGTTCACAGATGCATCAAGCAAAGTGAGATTGCTGAGATCGTCCAATTCCGCCGCTTTTTCGAGTTGTTCAATAAGTGTGTTGCTCATCTTGGAACCTTTTGCTTTGCCTACCTCGTCACTCAAAGTTTGTTCATATTGAGGGTTATCCCTTCGAATTATTCCCAAGACATTTTCCGCCCATTTTTCATTATCCCCAATTTTATCTTTTTGTCCTTCCAAATGCTTAGGGTTGATGTGCTCGATATCGATCGGGTTTTTCTTACTCTTGTAGAGCTTGAATGAGAAGCGCTCAGTGGCGTTATCCGGGTTGATTTCATATGCATTTACCAGGAGCGCCACATTAAAGAGAAGCAGGACAGCTTTAACAGACTTTTTGTTGCCGTTGTACGAAAGGCCGTTGTCGGGGGCGTCGAGGATAATGCTGTTCTCCTTATCAAAAATAGGTTTCACATCATCCAGCTTACAAATACGCTCTTTCAAATATCCCTTAAAATCAGTCTTAGACTTCCGTTGATATTCGCTATACAGCTCTTTGATGATTTCGGCGGAAGACTTTTTGTCGACGGCGATGATATAGCCGATCATATGGTAGAAGAAGTAGTCCTCGTACCAATCGCGCAGCGTCTGATAGCATTGAACGGCTTCCTGCCATACGGTATATGCATCTTTTCCCTTTAATTCTTCCGCGACCGTCAAAGAGAGCGCATGCGACTTGTTGTCTGAATTCTGGTCGGGATAGGCAATTTCGAACAGCAGATCGATGCGGGTTTCGTATTCTTTCGAGGACAAAAAGCCCCAGAATTCGTCGTCACTCAAGCCGCGTTCGATCTCCTCCCACTGCAGGGAGAACTCGTCAACTCTGTTCGAAGCAAGCTTATCGATAAAATAGGCTTTGATGAGTTCGGACTCCGTGAGGGGGATCTTGCCCGCATTCAGATGAGAGAAGCGTTCGATCGCCCAGTCGTCGTTTGGCGTGTTTTGCGAGCCATTCTGGGCGTTCTTCTCCGGCCCTTCTTGCTCTTCCGATGGCGCAGCGTCCTGAGCCGCCCCTTCGGGAGATACATTCCCATCCGCACCGTCTTGCCCCGCCTGCTCGTTGGTGATCTCGTTCCAGAAAATGCAGATTTCCTTTTCTCTCTCTCCATATTCATCAGGAAGAATACTATCACTAGCTAAAATGGTGTCTAAAATAACCGCAGCTTTTTTCCCTCCCCTCTCATATGCCAATATTTCTTTTAATCCATTACTGATAAATTTAGAATCAATATCGGACGCTCCAGCAAAAATATTATTTGCAGGATCAGCTACATTCTGGCAATAGGTTGTTAGATTGTTTTTTCCATCAAACTTTAGCGTATAAACAGGTAAATTTTCTTCATATTCAGAATCGTATTTAACAGTACTACGAAAAGCAACAACCAACATCCAAATGGCGGTCAACCGCTGTTGGCCGTCTACCACTTCATATATCGGGTTACCATTGTCATCTTTTTTATCAGTTTTTATAATAGTAATGGTTTGCAGGCAATATATTTTTTCATTCTGCGGTTTTTCAGCTTTCTTTTTCCTGCCGCTGCAAAACTCATACAAGTCATCGATGAGTTCCCGGATCTGCTGCCACCGCCAGCGGAATCCCCGCTGATACGCCGGGATCTCAAACGTAAGGCCTCTCAGATCCTGAATATTCATGAGCCTCAGCCCCGGCCCGTTCCCTGCCGCCTGCGCGATGCCCGCTCCTGCCATATTGATATTCTCTTCCATCGTACCCTCCTTATTTTCAGGCGCAGTGACCGCCCTTACAATCACTATTATAACACATCGTTCGATTTATTTCAAGGGGAACAAGTAAATTTGCACTGCCGATTTGCAAATCTCTAAACCATTCTGCGCTTCATGAACCCGTCAATCATCGTTGTAGAGCTTATAGGCGGCTTTGTCGTTGTAGTCGATCTTGATATCGCGCACTTTCCCTTCCGTGCGGATCGCCTGCAAAATGATGGTCGCATATTCATCGGGGTGATACGTCTCCGCCGGGTGCATGAGATAGGGCATGCATGAGACGCGCACGGCATCATAGATGGCAAACACGCGCTCCGCGAGCTCCTCGCTGTAGGTATAGTCGCCGTACTCTTTGGAGTATTCCCCCTTCAAAGCGTCCTGCACTTCCCAAAGTTCCCCGAAATGCGCAGTAAAGAGGCTCTCATAACGATCCTGAGGAAGTTTTCTGCCCTTATTATCCACGAAGCGGCTGACGTACTCCAACTTTTCGGCGCACTTATACAGCCACAGAGGGAAGAGCGGATGGCTCTCACCGTACAGGGCGCAGCGAAAGAGATTGTAGGAAATAGTGCCCGTCGCCTGCCAGAGCTCGCTCCGGATCTTCCTGCGCGTCGTTTCGATGCGGTAATAGGGAAAGTCTCGGAAGCGATTCTGCTGGATCGAGGCCGTGAACCGCAAGAGATTTAAAAAGGCTCTGGCATTATAGAGGCAGTCCGTCTGCGCCTCGATCCACTTTCTCGAGCAACTCGTCTCGGTGATGACGGTTTCAAAGGAGAAATCGGACACTTCTTTATAGAAGATGCGGCGGGCGAGCGCAAGGCCGTCCACGCGCCCCAAAGGGAACGCGATGCCATACACCGCCCCGCGCGAAACGAGCGTGGAGAAGACGTCCTCGCCGTATGCCGCAAGCGTATGCCCTTCTGCAAATGCAGCAAGTGCGATAAGGGCCTCCTGCTCGGAGGGAAAGATACGCGGCTGGACGGCAGGAGAATATTTTTTTATAAAAGCAAGCTCTTCGCGCATTTCGGGATCGCTTGCCCGTTCCACGGGATCTCTCCCGTCGGGCAGGTTCGGTTCAATGAAGGCGTGCAACGCGTCCTTCTCGTGAAAGTTCATCTCCCGGACGGCGGCAAATTCGGAGAGTACTCCCCTCTCGTCCGTCCGAAGATAAATGGCTATAAACCCGCGCTTTCTTAACTTGTCGTGTAAACTCTGCATAGGCTTCCTCTCTTGGAACTATCAGTCGGTAAGGTCCTGAAAGATGCGGGCGAGGGCGGAAAAGGCCTCTTCGATTTTTTCCTGATGCCGATCGAAGACCTTCCGCTCGAAGTCATGCGTCTCCCAGCCCTCTTCCCAAAGAGCCGCTGCCTCGTCGAACTTGTCCGCAACTCCATTGATCATTTGCATCCAATGCTCGAACTCTTCATTACCCGACTCTTCGGCCTCCTCTTCCTCGGTCAGCTCCCACATATTCTTGTGGTACTTCTCGAGATAGTACGCATTCCCGATCGAATACGAAATCTTCGTGTAGGCGCGCAGGTAATCGCGGATGATCGCCGTGAGATAGATCGTCGCCTCGGAGGCAATGTAGGGCGGTATTTTTTCGATATAGAGCTTACCGTCCCGCCACTTCTGCTTGCCGAGCGAGAGATGCCGCGCACGGAAGCGGTCTATCGGCCTACGCAACGAAAAGAAGAATCGGCGCAGCTTCCAATAGAGAGCGCTATGCGGCTTTCTCTTCCTCATAAAACCGCACCCTCGAACTTCTTGACAATGTCCTGCAGCTCTTCGGGAAGGACGGCGAGAGCGGAGAGGCGTTCTGCTTCGCTCATGCCGAAGTACGCCTCGGCAACGCTTCCCGCGATTGCTGCGATGGTGTCCGAATCGCCGCCGATGAAGATGGCGTTGCGGATGGTATCTTCAAAGCTCTCGCCCTCGAAGAAACAGGTGAGCGCCTCGGGCACGGTGCCCTGACAGCTCTCGTTGAACTCGTAGGTCTTGGAGAGCTCCGCGCAGGAATAGCCGCCGAGTTCGGGATAGTACTCTTTCGCACGGGCGAAAATTTCCTCTTTCGAAGCACCATTTCTTGCGAGATACACGCACATTGCAGTACATTCCGCGCCCTTGAGCCCTTCGGGGTGGTTATGCGAGACGCCCGTCACGATGCGGGAAAGGCGCCCCACGTCCTCTTCGTCTTTCGCGAACCACCCGACGGGAGAGATGCGCATGGCGGCGCCGTTCCCCCAGCTGTTGTAGGGCTTGGGGTCGTCGAAGAAGAGCCACGCGGAAAAGGCAAGCCCCCAGCCTCTTTGCGGGTACTTTCGTCCAAGCGTCTGCATGGAATGGATCGTTTCGCGGCGCAAAGCCTCGTCGTCTCCGCCCGCCTTTATGAGCGCATTTGCAACGGCGATGGTCAGAAGAGAATCGTCGGTAAAGAAGCAGTCCTTATGAAAGAGCTCAAACTCTTTGCTGCGGCAGTTATAAAACTCAAAGCGGCTGCCGACAATGTCGCCGAAAATGGCACCCAACACCTTATTTGTCCTCCTTTTTGGGCGGGTAGAGCAGATTTCCCTGTGCATCTCTTCGATATTCGCGGGGATAGCGGAAGTGTTCAAATTCATCGCCGCCCGTCCATGCGCGGATGTATTCAAAGACTTCGGGCGTGATGCGGATGTCCGTGGGGCACCCCAAGATCCGCATGGTCTCGTGCTTCCAGCCATACACCGCCATGTATTCCCTCCCGTCGATTTTGACGATCATATCATACCAAAGGGAAGGATGCAGCGGGCACTGATGTTGCTTTTTGAAGGAGACGAACTCGATGTCGCAGACGTCGTACGCTTCTTTTTTGGGTAAAAAGCGCAGTTTTCTGTCTTGCCGTTCGAGCACCTTCAAGTCCTCTTCCGTCGCTTCGCCGCGAAGATACTTCACCACCCGCACGATGTAATCATCGTTTGTGAGGAGAAGAAGTTCCTCCTCTTCCTTTTTTTGCTTCTCCCGATCCAGCCCGAGGGAATGTAGTTGATCGACAAAAATGTAGAAGTCAAACGAGCGGAGATATTCTTCAACGGAGCCTTTTCTCCAAAGGACGGTGCCGTCCGCGTGCACCTCGATGAAGGTATAGGAGTTCTTTCTATCGCGGCGGATATAGCACACTTCGCCGTCCCTCTCGACGCGCATGAACTTTTCACCACGCTGCGCCGCTTCATAGTCTCTGTCAAATTCCTCTTTCGCGCTTTGAAAGCGCTCGAGCTGTTCGGGCGTGAGCGGGTAGCGCTTATAGTCATTCACCGTGACGATGTTCCCGTTTAGTGTGACGCGATTTTTATCACCCTTGCGCGTTTTGAGGCAAAAGACGGCCTCCCCATTTCGGTACCCCCAAAAGGTGACGGCGTTCTTTTTGTTGCAGATCTGGATGCGCGTGCCGATGCCCCGCGTGTTTTCCTGCGTTTCTTCCATGATGCCCTCCCGCAATTGCCTGTCTTTATGATACAACTTCGTATGTACCATATTTGGGGCATCGGAGCCTGCTCCCGAAATCAAGATGTTTTTTCGGCGCAGCTGTTTTGCGTAGGCGATGGTGCGCGCCGTGCCGCCATAGGGCTGCCCTTCGACGGCGATGACGAGCGAGGAACGCTCCACCATCTCACTGTCTCGCGCCGCATAGGCTTCGAGTGAAAACGAGGGCGCGATCACGTTCACAAGGTCGCACTGCTCCAAGATGCGGGCGTACTGTTCGCGCGTCTCTTTGTTCCAACGGGCGGGCTGCTCGGGGAAGGGCACGGCGGCCTCCAAAGAGATACTCTCCCCCTCCGCTTTGAGGCGCAGGACGATCTCGGCGGCTAAAAGGTCGATGCCCGCCGCCATGCCGCAGATAAAGTGCCTGTATCCGATTCGGACAGCCTCTCTCACAGCCGCTTCGAGCTTTTGAGTGACGAGCATAAGGCGGCTTTCATCGTTCCCCCACGGGTAATTCTTGGGTCGCGGCCCCGTAAAACAACAGGTGAGTAATTGCATGACTTTTCAGAATTGAATGATGCCGTCCGAGCAGACGACCTTCTTGACAGAGGAGTGCCTTCTCCATGCGGAGATGCCCGAAAAGCGCTGATGAAAGAGCGCCATGGACTCTTGAAAGACGATTTCCGTCAGTTTGGGGCAGGTGCCGAATACCTCGTCCCCCATCACCTTGACGGAACCGGGCAGGCAGACGGACTTGAGCTCCAGACACCCCTCAAAGACGCGGGAGCCGATGGTATGCAGCCGATGGCTCTTGATGTCCACTTCTTCGAGGGGCTCATTCATGGCAAATGCCTCGTCCCCGATGCTGTCGATGTTCTCGGGAATGGTGAAGCGATTTTCGCTGTAGAGCCCGTGATAGAGATAGTAATCCGGAATGTGCCGCATATAGTGAAGCGGGTCCTCGTCGATCTGCAGCATGATGGACGTAAGGAGGCCCCCTCGACGGGCGGTCGTCGATCTGCTCATAGACGAGCTCGAACTCGGCGGTGTTGAGGTGCTCCGAAAAGACGGGGTCATCAAAGAGCTTTGCAAGCGTATCGTGGTAGATAGTTTTCCATTCATCAAACGTCTTCATGATATCCTCCTTGGTTTTCGTAAGTTAAAGAGTCGTTCAGTCCCAGTCCTTTTCCATCTTATCCTTCCATGCGCGGAGCCTAGGAATGGAAGAGAGGAGCTTGTTGAACGGGGTGTTGAGCGGGTCTTTGCGAAGGTCGACGATGCCGCCGTTCTCCCGCAGGAGCACCTCTTCCAGAAAGTCATCAAAGTGGAGCTGCTCGTCGAGGTTTTTTTCGAGGCAAACTTCAAAGGCGGCGGAGATGACCGCTCTGCACCGCTCGGGAGCGTGTTCAAGAAGGGTCAGGGCGGCAGAGACGAGCGCCCCCGCGTCGAGATAGGTCTCGAAAGAGCAGCTGTAACGATCGGCAAACGCCGCGTCGAGGTGACTTTCGATGAACGCCTCAGCAAGGGCAAGTTCTTCCTCGGAATAATCTTCCCGACGAAACGCGCTGACGAGAGGATACAGCCTTCTCCCCTCGTAAGGTTCCGCCCCCTCGTCGTAATTGTTTTGCGCGAGAAATTCCTCCCACGAGGGCCAGCCCGGAACAGTGAAGCGGAAACTCGCGTACTCCTCCCGCAGCGACCTCATCTGAATGTTGCATCTGCAGAGCATATCGTCGACGAAATAGAAGCACGGCCGTTTCGAGCAGTCGGGGCAAGGAGAAAGCGGCTCATATTCCTTCATGTGCGAGGACGAACACCAAACCTCGCCGTTTGACCTGTGCAGGCCGTTCTCGCGGCAGAAGGAGTAGAACGCCGCGTTGAGGTTGTTTCGCGCATCGGCGTAGTGCGTCTCGTCGAGGGTGAAGGAGAAGCGCTTGCCCGTCTCCGTGACGGCCGTGACCGAACGGATACGGCAGCCGTACGGGCAGCAGTCCTCGGGGAGAAAGGTGATGTGCGCAAACGCAAGCGTCTTGTTTTTCGTTCGTCTCATCGTTTTCATGCCCCTATTATACAATTTTGTATGTCCTAAATTTGGGACATCACCATGATCAAAGCAGATAAATTTTGATTTGTTCGGAGCCTCGGATGCGCTCCGCAATTTTTTTATCGCGCGAGAACACGAACACCTGCCTTCCGAGCGCAGCCGCTTTCTTTAAGAGGGGCGCAAGGTCGATGCACTCGTCGATGACGTCTGCAAGGGAGAGAACAAAGAGCGGGTGTGCGTCCGTCCTTCCCATTGCAAGGTGCACATCATTCCAAAAGCGGTTGACTTCTAAAAAGCTGAGGTATTCCAAGAGGGTGCGCTCGGTCGTACTCAAATCTCTGCGCGGCTGCGCGTCTCTTGCCGTAAAGTTGCCCCTCGCGTCCAGCGTGAGATACAGCCGCTTTTGAAGGCGCACGGGCTGCGGCTCGAAACTCCTGATATGTTCCCGCAAGAGGCGGCGGAAGGTGCTTGAAAACCCCGCGCCGTCCGTGCGTTCGCTGAAAATTTCCCGTTCCTCTCGGATGCCCTTGATGTACCGCGCAAACGTTTCGGAAAACGGGAACTCTGTCTCCCTCATGAAATACGAGCAGGCCTCCTCCTCGATGCTCTCCGAAAAGAGCGCGGCGCGCCCCTGCGGCAGTTCCCGCGTTCCCCGCCGCACGGAAAGAAGATAGTGCTCGGGCGCCTCGTCTGAATACCGCGCATCTATCGCATAGTCTTCCTCATCGCGGACGGCGTCGGCTGCAAGACGGCTCTCCCGCGCAAGGCGCACCTGCGGCTGAATGCAGCGGCTCCCCGTGAGAAGATTGAGCGCGGCGAGCATATCCTCCCGCCCCTCCCCCGCAAAGACGGTGACGGGCGAGTCGAGCGCAAACCTTTGACAGCCGATGCGCCCGAAGTGCTCCAACGTGAGTTTTGTAAGCGTCATGATGTGCCCCCTTCCGAGACGGACTGCATCATGAGGTACTGCGCCAATGCCAGATAGGACGCGCGGCAGATGGTGTAGAGCCCCTCGCGCCGCACGAGGTCGAAGATGTCGTCGAAGTCATCTTCGTCTAACCCTTCCGCTTTTGCCCGCTCGTGCAGCCGAAGGCGGTAGAATGTGATCGGCCCTTCGTCCTTTTTTAAAAACGCCCGACGGATGCGCTCGCCCTCCTCGGAAGAAAACCCCACCTCGCACAGGAGGCCGACGGCCTCTTCCTGAAATTCGAGGGGCGGCTCCCCCTCCATAAATTCCTTGAATCGGAGCGCGACGAGCGTGTCGCTCAGCTGCGCGACGGAGTGAAGATGTTCTATCCCGAGTTGCTTGGCCGTTTTTAAGAGCAGCTCTTCGTCCTCGAAGGGCCTTTTGCGGAAGAATTCGGCGGCCTTTTGCGGGTCGATGAAGGGTATCTCGCGCTCCAAAAGTTCGACGGCGGCGCGCTCTTCTTCTGTGCGCTGCGCGGCGGCTTCTTTGAGCTTGTCCGCAGGCACGAACAGCGGCAGCGGCGGGATACGCTCCCCGGGGAGCAGGAGACGCTCGGGATAGCTGCCCGTCTCGAAGGGATCGACCTCGGTGATGCCGAGTGCGTAACATAGGAGCGAGCAGTTGTGCGCGCTCAGAACGTACGGGAATACCACCCGTTTGACGGCAGAGATGGCGCGCTCCCATAAGAGAAACAGCCCCTCCGCCTGCATTTTTCGGACAAGTTGGAGCTCGTAGAAAAGCCGCTCCTTCCGCTCCCCTTCGAGCGCTCCGAACCGCCGCTCTGCCCCTTCGAGCGCCCTTTGTCGGAGCAGTTCTTCCTCTCCCGCCTGCGGGGCGGGCTCATACAAATTTTCTTTCATTTTGACCTCCTTTGCTCCAGCATAGCAAATACGGCGTACCAAAAACAGGTCATTCGTTCCGTCAACCCTGATTTTTGTCTGCGTCCTTCTCGAAGAAAACGATACGTTGCTCACCTTTCCAATCATCGCTGTTTTGAAAAAGGCGGTCGGAAATCGAACGGGGGCAAAAGATCGTCAAATTTTTGCAGTCCGCAAAGGAGTCACTGCCTGCCGACATCAGGCTCTCGGGCAGGACGATTTCCTTTAACGAGACACACCCGTCAAAGGCGTATGGTTCAATGGACGTCAGCCCTTCGGGAAGTTCGACGCTCTCCAGCGAAGAACAGCCCCTAAAGGCGCATGACTCAATGGACGTCAGTCCTTCGGGGAGCTTGATATGTTTCAAAGAGGAACAGTCGTCGAACGTTCCACTCGGGAGTTTCGAAATGCCCTCGGGAAGGCGCACTTCTTCCAGGGAAGTGCAATTAAAAAACACCCACTCACCGAAATTTTCGATCTCATGAAAGGTACAGCGAAGCTCGGCACGCTTGAGGGAAGTACAGAACGCAAAAACTTCGTCGCCGAAGGCTTCGACGCTCTCGGGAATGGTGATGCGCTCGAGCGCTTTGCAGCCGCTGAACGCGGAGGAGGCGATGACGGTCGTTGCGTCCGCCACGCAGACCTCACCCGCAAGATCCTTTCTCGCTGCGATGAGGCAGTTCCCGAGATGCAGAAACCCGTCCTTCCAATTTGTTTCTCGTTCGAATATGGCCGTATTTGCAAAGGCGAGTGCGCCGATCCTGCGAACGCTCTCGGCAAGAGTGACCTTCTCAAGACCCGAACAGCCGAAGAAGGCTCTCTCACCGATTTCCAAGATACCGTTTGGAATGTGTATTTGTTTCAACCCCGTGCATCCCTCAAATGCACCGAAGCCGATTTCCAGCACACTTGTGCCCTCCAAGATCTCGGAGCTTGAGCACCCCGCGACGATCTGTTTTCCCTCCACGTCGATGAGACAATTCCCCTCGCTGCAATAGGCTTCGTTCCCTTCCTCCACACGGATGGATGAGAGCGATGTGCAGTTCAAAAAGGGCTGCGAGTCAATATATCCAACGCCGCGGGGAATGACAATGCTTTTCAAAGAAGTGCAATTCCAAAATGCTCTCTCTTCGATGAGCTGCAAACTCTCGGGAAGGACGATCTCTGCCAACGACGAACAGTCGAGAAATGCCTCGATCCCGATAGCGATAACACCTTCGGGGAGGACGACCCGTTTGAGGGTCTTGCAGCCTGCAAACGCACCCATGCAGATGCGCTCGACCCCTTGGGGAACGATGACTTCCTCGCTCTTTCCGCAATACGCCCTCAGATAGGTTGCTTCCAAAACAAAATCCTTGCAGTTATCCATGCTGTTCCCCCGTTGCCAACTGAGATCGGGAAAGATCTCTTTGAGACCGTCGAACGCCGCCGCGGCTGCCGCGCGGTACTGCTTGCTGTCCATTTTTTCGACCTTCTTGGCGTCGGCGAGGACGTCAAACTTGTCCGCAAAACTGGTCAAGAGGTCCTTCCAGCGCTTGGATGCCGCCTCATCGTCAAGATTCTCGTATGCGGACGGCAGAAGATTTCCCTCTTCGTCGTGCTCGAGGACGCAATTTCCGATGATGGGAGCCCTGTCAAGAAAGAGACGAAGATAGTCGCGAATGATGGCAGAAAGGTAGATGTTGCTCGCCCAATGCACATCCCACGAGACGTTGATGGTCTTGAGTTCCCCGTCCTTCCAACACACCGTGCCGAGCTTGAGTTTTCGCATTTTTCGCTCATGCAGAAAATTCTCAATTCTCCACGGAAGCCGTATCTTCTTCCGCTTCTTTTCGCCTTCTCGTTCCATGTTCCCCTCCTTTGCTTTTTTATGCCATTATACGAAAGGCGGCGTACCGAATTCGGTACGCCGGTGTGATTTTGCAGTTTTTACTTGTATTTTCCCAAGCCGCGCTGTAAATTTTCGCGGATGCGGGTACGGAGCGAGGCGGGAGAAAGCACCTCCACATGATTCAAGTACTGCATCGCCCAATACTCCATCGCAAGCGGGCTCGCCTTGACGGTCACATGAAGCTTATCCCCCTGTCGGGCAATGCGCGCGTTGTCGCCGAACCAGTCGACGATCTGATCGACGACGGTCTCGTCCGCCAAAAAGTCGACGACTTCCGGCTTATCCGCATACATATAGGGCAGCGAGGTGGCGTAGTCATGATAGTCGATGCCGAACTCGTGGCCGGGGAGCGACTTGAGCGGCGTTGCAGGCTCGTCCAAGAGGCGGATCTCGGTGATGCGGTCGAGGCGGTAGTGCCCGAGGTTTTTGTGCTTTTCGTTGCACGACACGAGGTAGTACCGCTGATTGTGCAGAATGAGCTGATAGGGCGAAACGCGCTGTTCGCTCGTCTTGTGCAGCTTCTTGTCCGCGCCGTACTTGTTGTAGTGGAAGGCGATCTGCTTCCCCTCTTCAATGGAGGTATCGATGACCTCGATGCTGTAAAAGAGCGCACTGTTGTCCGTCTTGCTCCAGTCGTTGACGGAACAGATGTGCTTGACGTGCGAGAGGAAGTACTTGTTGGAGAGGCCGCACAGCTTTTGGATGAGGTCCTTGGAGTGCCTGGCGGTGATGTACCTGCTCGAAAGGACGCCGTCGATGAGAAGGCGCAGCTCGGAGTCTTCGAAGGGGCGCTCCGCAAGATAGCTGCCGCGGCGGTCGGACTCGATGTCATAGCCCGCCTCTTTGAGAATGGAGAGGTTGCGCCCGACGAGCTTTCTCTCGACCATGAGGCCGTAGTCCTTGTCGAGGTAATTCACGATCTCTTCCTGCGTCAGCGGGTGGTCGTAATCGGTGTACTCCTCCAAAATTTGCAGAATGCGCAGAGGCGCCAACTTTTTCGGTTCAATGCTCATGGGAAGGTTCCTTTCACCTTAACAAAATTCGACAAAACAATTTTAACATATCGGTATTGCATTGTCAAGATATAAATTGAAAATAATTACTGCTCGGCGGCTTGCAGATAGCGGTAATGCTCGGAGCCGTCCGCAAGGATCTTCAGAACGCGGTTCTTAAGGCAAAATTGCTCCTTAAGATAGCCGATAACGTCCTCCGTTGCAAGGTCGGGGGTGAGGAAAATCGTCGCGTTTTTCGTATCTTTGATCTCTACCCTGCCGCGCGGATAGAAATTGTACGGCTTCCCGCGGCGAAGTTCCGGAGTAAGGTACTCCTCCCACGTCTTCTTGTGGTTGTAGTTGTCGCCGTGCTTGGAATTGAGCGGCGGAATGGGCGTCAAATAGGTTGGCACTCCCGCCAAATCAACGGGAATACGAAAGAGATACGGCTCATTCGCGCTCAGGTCTTCCCGATCGACGATCCAGAAGATCCCCTTCTTTTCCCCTTCCATACTTCACCTCACGCAATAGTTTTTCTCGATCATACCACAGCGGGTGTCCCAAATTCGGGACGCCTGCGACGCAATCGGAGCTCAACTATTCAGCCAATGGCGGTGGAGCATACGCCGCATATTGTCCCGCCCTACGGGATTCATCGTGTGCAGCGCGATGGGATAGAGCGTGCCGCGCTCCAACAGCCAGTCCAAGAGCTTGATGCCGTCGCCGCCGCCCTGGGCAAAGTCGCCGAGGTCGTGGTCGCAGTCGATAAGCTCGATGGGCTGCGTCCTTTCAAGCTCCGCGATGACCATTTTCGCCTCGTTGACGTTGCGGCACCACTTATACCCCTGCGGCGCCGGCCGCAGATCGTCCAGCCAAATTTTCATGTTGAGTAAAATCTTCTCCTCTTATTGCAGCTTGCCATCTTTCGCTGCCGAATCCCGTTCTCCCTTGCAGGCATAGTGAAGCGTTTCGAGGGCCTCGTTGGCAGCCGTGCGGTCGATGATGGCCTTCACAAGGAGATCAAGCTCCGTATTTTCCCGATAGTCGGCAGGTGCAAAGTATCTGATCCTCCCGTCGCGCATCATCTTATAGACCTTTGACTTGTCCTTCGTCTCCGCATTGTAGACGCCGATGGAGTGCTCGCCGTACGAAGTCACCAGCTTCATACAGGGGATGTCGGTATCGCTGTCCCCGATGTAGACCATGTTGCGGAAGGGAACGCGCATCGCCTCGGGCGAAAAACTGTCGTTGACGGCGGGGTCGTTGATGTCCAGCACCCCCTTCTCGATGCGGAAAAGGTACTGCGTCTTGTTGGTATAGTTGACGACCTGCGCCGGCCAGACGGCGACCCCGCGTTCGTTGTAGTAGAAGGAACTCGCGTAGATCTTCTCGAACGCGCCCGCCTTCGCGACGGACGTGCCCTCGATCATCTCTTTGAGACCGGACGAGATGATGTAGTGCTCCACGATGACGCCCTTCTCCTTCCCATATGCGCGGATGCGCTCAAACCACTCCTCCACGCCCGGAAAGAGCTTGACGTTCGAACCGTAGGCGGCGAGGGTATCCCGATTGAAGATGAGCTTGCCCTCCGACTCCTGCATCATGACGAACATATAGGCAAGGTTGTCGTCCATCTCGTTTGCGGAGGCGAGCGCGTTGGTCTTTTCCCAGAACGCGGGAACATCGTAGCCGACCGACTGGATATACCCCTGCGCCTGCATATCGTCCGGCGTCAGCGTCTTGTCGAAGTCGTAACAGATTGCAACGACGGGCCGCTCTTCCTTGTGTTTGCGTTCATATTGCTTTTCGGGCATAACATTTCCCCCATTCATCTTGATAGGTTCATTTTAACAATTTTGAAATGCAAAGTCAACGACCAAATCAAAGTTCATTCATCCCATGCAGAGGGTCTCACCCGCAAGAAACATCGGTTTGATCATTCCCTCGCGGATAAGAGCGAGCTGCAGTCTTCCCGCCTCGTCATAGCCGATACAAAAGCGCTGCTGCAGAAATTCGATGGAAAAGTCCATTGCTTGACGCCCTGCCCGAAAGGCCTCTTTCATCAATTCCTCGGTGATCTCGAACGGTGGCTCTTCCGGCGGCGCGGGGCGGAGGTCCTCAATGTGATGGAGAGCATGATCGGAAAGCCCCCTCAGCTTCTGCGCGAACGCTTCCAATTCGTCGGAGAAGCCTTCCTTCTCCGTGTCATGACTCATCTCCTTGAACTCTTGCGCCAATTCCTCCAACCGCTCTGAGCAGAAGTGATACAATGTTACGTACGTTTCCGTCATCCTGTCGAACTCCTTTTTTAATGATTATATCATATCACAACACAAATCGTAGCACAAACAGCGTCCCAAATTCGGGACGCCGCTCTTCTTTTTTACTAACGATCCATCTTTTCACCGCAGCTATTTCGTATATAAAAGACATACGGGAAAGGGAGTTGACTTTTGTCGGCTCCCTTTTCCGTTGTACCGTTTTTGAGAGGGATTTGAGGGTGGAGGCGC
>CALVTT010000009.1 GCA_944363045.1 uncultured Clostridia bacterium
GTCGTCGAATATCTGACGCATACCATCAAGCAGCAACCGAAACTGCTGATAAAGAACCTGATACAGAAAATCGTGCTCTACGACGACCGCTTTGAAATCTACTACAATTATCTGAATCATATGCCGCCGGTAGAGGATGATCCCGATAAAACCATTCAGGAATTATCTTTAAGCGGGTGTTCGGACACGTCACCTTTGTGTCCACCAAAGCAAAATGATCCGAGCTTTTTGGGAAACCGGAAAGTTCGGATTTTTTTGTCTCTGCATTTCAATATATTATATCTCTGTCCGTTTTCGGGGAAGAGGACCCGGTGGATGAGCATACGGGCGTGCACAGCCGTGAAGTTCTTGCCCGAACTGCGGCAGATTGTGCGGGATATGACAGAGACGGCGAAGCCATGCCGCGTCCCGCAGGGGGTGTCGGAGACGCAAAATTTTATTATATATCAAATATCGTACATCAAATATATAATATAGATGCAGATCGTTTACATTGGATACAAAAAAATTTTTATGAAGACGCTCGCTTTTTTTGGAGATGAAAGGGTTGCAAATCTTTTTCCGGTGTGGTATAATTATAAAAAAATGAAGAGAAAGGTGTCCGCATCGGTGCAGACAGCCGACCCCGCTTCGTTTCCATGCGGACGCACGCAGAGGTGGAGCGGGGAGGCGGCTTGTCGTCCTTGCGGTCACCCTTAGAAAACAAAGGAGGGATCATGGACGAAGAACAGGATATGCTTCAGGAGACAGAGCCTTCTGGAAAAAACAAAAAGAAAGTCATCATCGGAGTGTGCGTCGTTGTGGCGCTCATCGTTGTCTTTATTGTCGTTCTCCTGCTTTTGCTGGGGTCGTGCAGCCATCATCATACCATGGAATTTATTCCCACCGTCGAGGCAACTTGTGAGCAGCCGGGCATTATCGAGCATTGGCATTGCTCGGACTGCGGTGAAGACTTTGAAGATGAAAAGGGGGAGCGCCCCCTGGATGACGGCGATCTGGAGATCCCGATCGCACAGCATACGCCCGAGATCATTCCTGCGGTCGAGCCCGGCTGTGAGACGACGGGCCTTACGGAAGGTTCCCGCTGTTCCGATTGCGGAGTGATCTTGAAGGCGCAGGAAGTGGTGGATGCCGTCGGGCACGATATCAAGGTCGAGACGACAAAAGCCCCTACTTGTACGCAAGATGGTTATGAAGAGGGTACTTGCCGCCGCTGCGAAGAGGAGATCAGCCGTGTTCTCCCTGCGACAGGCCATACGCCCGAGATCATTCCCGGGAAGGCGCCGACTTGTACGGAGACGGGTCTCACAGATGAGATCATATGCTCCGTCTGCGGTGAGATCTTGGAAGAGCAAGGAGAAATTCCCGCCTTAAACCATTTGCTCGGGGAGCCGGTAAGAGAGGAAGGCGTGGCAGCGACTTGCACGAAGAATGGCTACTATTTTGAAGTCACCTACTGCTTGGACTGCGGAGTAGAATACAGCCGGACGGCAGTGCTGATAGAGGCGTTGGGCCATACGCCTGAAACGATCCCCGGGAAGGCGGCGACCTGCACGGAGACGGGCCTCACGGACGGTGAAAGGTGCTCCGTCTGCGGCGCAGTCCTGAAAGCGCAGAAGGAAATTCCCGCGCTCGATCACAGCTTTACAAATTACATTTCAAACAACGATGCGACCTGTACGCAGGACGGCACGGAGACGGCAAAGTGCGACCGCTGCGAAGAAACGAATACGAGGACGAAGGAAGGTTCCGCCAAAGGGCATGATTATACGAATGTTACGCCCGTTTGGACTTGGACGCTCTATACAGAGGCTACGGCAGCTTTCACTTGCACGCGCGATGGCTGCGGGCATGAGGAGAAGATCTCTGCCGAGATCTCGGACGAAGTGACGATCGGCGCGACCTGTACTACGGAAGGCTTGCGTACTTATACCGCGCAAGTCACCCTCAACGGGCAGAATTATACCGACACCAGAACGGAGACGATCCCCGCCGCGGAGCACAGCTGGGGCGAATGGACGCAGACGAAAGCGCCCACTTGCACGGCAGAGGGCGAGGAGCAGCGCGTCTGCGCCAACGATCCTTCGCACGTCGAGACGCGCGCGATCGCTAAGACGGCGCACAATTTTGTTCACTATGAGGGAAAGGCAGCGACGTGTACTTCGATTGGGTGGGAGGCCTATGACGTCTGCACCGACTGCAAGTATTCCACTTATCGGGAGATCCCGATGATGGGTCATACGCCCGGCGAAGCAGTAGAAGAGAATCAAACGGCTGCGACTTGCACGAAGAATGGATCGTATGACGAGGTCGTCTACTGCACGGTCTGCGATGAGGAGCTCAGCCGTAAGACGGTGACGGTGGAGGCGGCTCATACGCCGCAGGTCATCCCCGCAGTCGCGCCCGGCTGCGAGACGGCAGGGTTTACGGAGGGGCTCGAGTGCGCTGTCTGCGGCGAAGTGCTCGTGCCGCAGTTCGTCCTGTCGCCGTCAGGCCATACGCCCGAGACTGTTCCAGGGAAGGCGGCGACCTGCACGGAGACGGGCCTCACGGACGGCGAAAAGTGTTCCGTCTGCGACAAGATCTTGAAAGAGCAGGAGATCATAGAGGCGCTCGGGCATGAGATCGTAAATAACAAGTGCGTCAACTGCGGCATGGGCGCCAGCGAGAATTTGCAATTTGAATTGAGCGGAGACGGACAATACTATATTTTGGCGGGCATCGGAACTTGTACCGATGAGGATATCCTTGTTCCGGATGTCTACAATGGGCGTCTCGTCGAAAGTATCAATAACTCGGCATTCTCGGGGGTAACGCGGATCAAGGCGATCAGCATCCCTCACAGCGTCACCGAGATCGGATCTTCCGCTTTCGAAAACTGTTCCTCTTTGGTCAGTGTGACCATCGGCGCTAATGTGAAATCTATTTCCGCTAATGCCTTCGAAGGATGTACTTCCCTCATCGGCATCCGTTTTGCCGGGGAGACTGACGGTTGGTCGGTAACGAAAGATCCTTCGGCGCCAAGCGGAGAAGCGGTCCCGGAGAGTGAGCTGAGCTCCCCGGAAAAGGCAGCACAATTGTTTACCGAGACATATCTTATATACAGATGGTTGAAGAGTGACGATACCTCCGGCTTGTGAGCAAAGCCCGGCTGAGGGGCGTCCCTGAAACATTTGATGAAAAAAGCGGAGGCACAGCCTCCGCTTTTTTCGGTGATGAAGACCCGCGGACGATCCGCGGGTCTTCCCTTTGCTCTTGTTTACTTTCGCTTTGCGCCCGCAGGACACTTAAACTTGCGGAAAGGTTTTGTAAAACCTATGCTTCCGCAAGCAAAACCACGTTTTTGCGCAGCGGGATCGAATTTGTTTCTTGTGAATAATGAGGGGACTCCCTCAGTCTCGCTGCGCTCGACAGCTCCCTCGGGGAGGGAGCCAAGAAAGTTATCGTTTCCCCCGCTTCTAAAATGAAATGAGCCGAGCAGGGTCTCCCTGTGCCGGCTCACTCAATTTGTACCCGTAGGGCATACACGCCATACTTGGCGCATATTGTCCAATAAAGACAGTTTAGTTCGCGGGCGATAACGCTGTTTAAAATCGCAGCGGCTCACCCCTCACGGCATTTGTTTTGCGCAGCAAAAGAAATGCGTGAATATTGCTCAGTCTGCTTTGAAAGGCAAAAGGGAGGTGACGCGGGCGCGCTTGATGGCGACGGCGAGCTCTCTCTGGTGTTTCGCGCAGGTGCCGGTCATGCGGCGGGGCAAAATTTTGCCGCCCTCTGCAATGAACTTGCGCAGCTTGGCAACGTCCTTATAGTCGATCTTTGCCGACTTCTCCTGGCAGAAGAGGCAGACCTTACGGCTCTGCTTCTTGAAGTTTCTTCTTGCGGGGCGCTCCCTCGTCTCTCTGGGTTCGCGCGCCTCTCTTGCGGGCTGCTCCGCTGCGGCGGGGGCGGCCTCTACGGGTGCAGCGGGAGCTGCTTCCGCCACGACGGGCTGTTCCGCGGTCTCGATCACGTTCTCTTCCATGATGTCTCCTTAAATAATAATGGCTGCCTTCCTTGTTAGAAGGGGATATCTCCGTCGTCGTCAAACGACTGGAGGGTGGGCTTTTTGCGGGCGGGCGCGCTCTCTCTTGCGGGCGCGGGGGAGTCGTAGAAGTCGTCTCCCTGATTGGAGGCGCTTCTCGGCGTTAAAAATTCCACGTCCTGCGCGATGACGTCGACCGCCGTGCGCTTGATGCCCTGGTTGTCTTCATAGGTGCGCATCTGGATGCTGCCCGACACGGCGACTTTGTTTCCCTTTTTGGCGTAGCGGCCGACGGTATCGGCAAGGCCGCGCCAGGCGGTGACGTTGAAAAAGTCGGTCTGCCTCTCGCCGTCGGCGGAGGTGTAGGACCTGTTCACCGCGATGCTGAAATGGCAGACGCTCACGCCGTTCGAGGTCTCGCTCACCTCGGGGTCGCGCGTCAGGTTTCCGATCAAAAACACCTTATTCATGGGCTTTCCTCTTGTTTAGTCGATCTTCGTGATCATGCGGCGGAGAACGTCGCTCGAAATGCCCGCAACGCGGTCAAGCTCGGCAACGACTCTTCCTTCCGCAGTGAACGTCATGAGGGCATGGAACGCATCCGTCTTGAAGCGGATGGGATAAGCGGTCTTCTTCACGCCCCACTTATCGACGGATTCGACGGCGCCGCCGTCATTCGTAACGATGTCGGCATACTTTTTGAGTTCTGCCTCTCTCGCCTCATCCGTCATCTCACTGTTGAGAAGAATGAGCATCTCGTACTTGTGCATTTTTTCACCTCCCGGTCTTTACGGCGCACTTTTGCTGTGCGCAAGGTTTTCAATGGGATTATTTTACACGAAATTTTGGGTAAAGTCAATGATTTTGCGGGCGTAATTTGCGAATTTTGCAGAGGTACGGGCCTTTCAGCGGCGGACGATGCAGTATCTTCCCTTGCCGTTGAGCTCATATTCCTTGACGCCGTCAAGGCGCAGGATGTCCCCTTCACGGAAGGGGTATTCGCCGCGCGCCCACTTGACGTGCCCCTCTCCTTCGAGCACGCGCACATAGTCGCAGCTCTCGGTATAGAGCTTGTACCTTCCGCCGCTCGTGATGAGCAGCATATCCCCGAGCGCGCGCTTTTCGCCGCCCTGCACTTTGACGGGCGGGGGAAAGATGCTCTCGTCAAAACAGAGCGAGATGTCCTTTGGCAGCATATCTTCGCTTACTTTTTCGATCTTCATAGGTCGCCTCCCTGTTCGCCTTCATTCCCCTGCGCGTCGCCTGTAAAGCGGAACCTGTCGAGCTGCCGCCCGATGACGTCGGTGCGCTTTGCGGTATTTTCCACGCTGTCCTGCGCCTCCTGCAGCTTGCGGCGGGCTCTGTCGAGCCCCTCCGAAAAGCGCTGAAATTCCAAGCGGAACTGCTCGAGCGTGCGCACGAGCTCGCCTGAGCGCTTCTCGATGGCGGCGGTGCGGAAGCCCGTCTGCAAAAGGGATAAGAGCGCCGCAAAGTTGGAGGGGCCGCTTAAAATGATGCGCTTCTTGTGCAAAAAGTCGGCAAGGCCGTTCATTTTAAGGACCTCGGCATAGAGCGCCTCGGAAGGGAGGTATAGGACGGCAAAGTCGGTCGTCGCGGGCGGCAGGATGTACTTTTTGGCGATGCTCTCCGCCTGTGTGCGCACGGCGCGTTCGAGGTTTTTCTTGGCGAGCTCCGTGCCCGCCCAATCGCCCTTTTCCGAGCTCTCGCACAGCCGTTCGTACTCCTCGACGGGGAACTTGCTGTCGACGGGCAGGAGCGTGTCGCCGTTCACCGAGGGCAGGCGGATGGCGAAGTCGACGAGGGTGTTGCCCGCGGGGTCGAGCTTGCAGCTGCGCACATATTGGTCGGGGGCGAGCATCTGTTCGAGGAGGGCGTTGAGCTGCGTCTCTCCCCAGGTGCCGCGCAGCTTGACGTTGGTGAAGACGCGGCGGATGTCCGAAACGCTCTCGGAGAGCGCCTGCATCTCGCCCACGCTCTTATACATCTTTTCAAGGCGGTCGGAGATGCGCGCATAGCTTTCCGAAAGCTTGCCGTCCGAATTCGTCAGCTTGTCGTCCACCGTGCGGCGAATGACTTCGAGGTTATGCGCGTTGACGTCGGCGATATACTTGATGTCCTCCGTGAGGCGCGTTTCGATGTTCTGAAGGCGCATCTCGGTGCTGCGGCTCAGATTGTCGGCGGCGCGGGCGCTGTAATCGGCGCACTTCAAGGCGGCGTCCGTCTTCTCCTCGAGGCGCTTTAAGGCGGCGCTGTCGCCCCCCTTAACGGGGCGGGCGAGGAGGACGATGAGAAGCAGCAGGGAGAGCACGCCCACGCCGAGGGCGATGTAGAGCAAAATATCATGAACTTCCGGCATAAATTCTCCTATTTGCGGTATTTTTCGGCAAGTTTTGCAAGGCGCTTTTCAAGGGCGGGGCGCTCGTTTTTCGCCATCCCTAAGGCGCAGTCTTCAAGGAGGAGATGAAGGACGTTCCCCACTTCGTGCGCGGGGATGCCCGCATTGAGAGCATCCCTGCCGCTTATCGCAAGCTCCGAAAGGGTGAGGGGCGCGCCCTCTTTCTTCATCTTCTCTAAAACATTTCGCCACTTGACGACGGTGGGGGCGGGGGAGAGGTCGTCGCGGCAGGCGGAAAAGTCTGCCTGTTTGAGGGCAAGGAGCTTTTCAAGGAGGGCGTGGTGCAAAATAAGCTCCCGCCGCACCTTGCTCTCGCGCATTTTGAGGTCGAAGTCGCGCATATGCAGCAGGATGAGCTCCTTCGTCTCCTCGGTGAGTTTCTTGGGCGCCTTCCAGCGGGCGAGCATCTCCCCCGCGATGCGCGCTCCCTCCTCGGGATGGGCGTGAAAGTTGCCGTCACGGTAAAAGCAGAAGGGCTTGCCCACGTCGTGCAAGAGAGCGGCAAAGCGGATATCGGGCGGGGCATAGCGCACGCAGCGGAGGGAGTGCTCCAAAACGTCATAGCGGTGGAAGTCCTTGCGCTGATCCATCTTATCGCCTAAGGCGAGCTCGGGCGCGATCTCATGGAGGACGCCCGTATCTTTGAGCAGGGAGAGCCCGCGGTAGGGCCCGTCTTTTCCGCCCGCCTTCTCATCGGAGAGGAGGATGCGGCAAAGTTCGGAAAAGATGCGCTCGGGCACGATGTCGCGGATGAGCATATGATTGGCGCTCGCCCCTTCGAGGCACTCTTCGTCGGGGGAAAAGCCCGTCTCGGCGGCGATGCGGGCAAGGCGCATGAGCCTCAGCCCGTCCTCGCCGAATACCTTTTGGGCGGGGGCGACGGTGCGAAGGACGTGGTTTTGAATGTCGGGGATGCCGCCCAAGGGGTCGGCGAATGCGTCCTTTTGGATGTCGTAGTAGACGGCGTTGGCGCAGAAGTCGCGGCGTACGGCGTCCTTTTTGATATCCTGCGTGAACTTGGTGTCCGCGGGGGCGTGCATACCGCGCACATAGGTGTCGCTCCGAAAGCGCGTGAATTCGTACTCCGCGCCCTGCCCGTCCTTCAATTTGACGGTGCCCGTCGCGGGATAGACGGCGCGCACTTCAAAGCCGCTCATCTGAGCCGCCGCAAGGAACTCTTCTTCCGTTACGGGGGAGGCAAGGTCCCAATCGGGCGCGGGAGAGAGAGTGCCCGCAAGATAGTCGCGCACGCTCCCGCCCACGAGATAGAGGGGCCCGGGGCAGGCTTCGGCGAGCGAAATGAGGTCTTTTGTCAGTTTTTCGCGCATACCGGTGCGTCCTCCCGTGAAAATTCTCGGAAATGATTATACCATTTTCGGAAAAAAATTGCAATTCTTGTCGCCATCGTGTATAATAAACGCGTAAAGAAATTTCCCGCAGGCGGCGGGAAGGATACGCAAGGGGAAAAAATATGCTCGATCTCATCATCAAACCGCAGAACCGCAAGGGGCAGCAGACCTTGAAGAGGGTGGAAAAACGCCTTAAGGAGGAGAACGTTCCTTACGAGGTGCATTTCACCGAGGGCAAGGGGGATGCCTGCCGCATCGCCCGTTCGCTCACGGCGGAGGGACGGTGCGAACTCGTGGTCATCGGCGGCGACGGCACCTTGAACGACGTTTTGACGGGTATGCACGATCCCGCCTGCTGTCGTCTCGGGCTCATTCCCGCGGGCACGGGCAACGATCTTTCCGTCAGCGCGCGCATCCCCTACGGCGAGGCGGCGCTCGGCCTCATCTTAAAGGGCGAGCCCAAGCCCACCGACTACATCGACTTTACGGACGGGCGGCGCAGCCTCAACATCGCGGGCATGGGCATCGACGTCGATATCCTGCTGCGCTGTGAGAAGATGAAGGGCTTCCACGACAAGAGCAAGTACTTTTTCAGCCTGCTCGCCTCGCTCATGAAGTATGAGGGCACCGAGCTCACCATCTGTGCGGGCGAGGAGCGCGTGCAAAAAAGAGCGCTCATCGCGGCGCTCTGCAACGGGAAACAGCTGGGCGGGGGCATCCCGCTCTGTCCTGCGGCGGACATCGGGGACGGACTTTTGGATGTGGTCGTCGTCGACTGCCCCAAGCGCTCGAAAATTTTGGGCGCGCTCATAAAGCTCATGCAGGGCAAGGTGCTCTCCCTGCCCATCACGCATCACTACCGCTGCGAGAAGGCGTCCATCACGCCCGCAGCGCCCGCCGTTGCCCAATACGACGGCGAGCTCTATCAGACGGCGGCCATGGAGGCGACGCTCAAAAAGGGCGGGCTCCTCATGTATCGCCCATAATGCATAAAAATGAATCTGTATAAGGAAATTTTGAACAACATTCCCGCGGCGGTCATCGTCGTGGATGCAAATTTGAGGGTGCGCTATTCCAACCGCGCCTTCCGCACCTTCTTTCCCGCCTCTTCGGGGAAGGGGAGCCTCAAAGACGTCATCCGCTGCGGCGAGGCTGCCCCCTGCGGCAGGGGGGAGGCGTGCGCCTTCTGTCCTCTTCGCAACCTCTTTCTGGATGCGGAAAAGAACGGCGGGCTCGCCTTCCGTAAATTAGTCCTGCGCACGGGGGAGGGCACCACGCACCTTGCCTTCAAAGTGCAGCCGCTCGGGGGGCTGTATCTGGGCGTCGTCGACAACGCCTATGAATCGGAGATCGCCCGCGAGATGCACTCCGCGCAGGACATCCAGCAGCGCCTTTTGCCGCCCGGCAAAGGGGGGAGCGTGCCCTATTCCTTCCTCTATCTTCCCTGCCGCGAGATCGGCGGCGACCTTCCCGACGTCTATGAGGCAGGCGGGCAGACGATGGGGCTTCTTGCCGACGTCTCGGGCAAGGGCATTTCGGCGGGCATGCTCTCCGCCTTCGTCAAGGCAGGGTGGGACAGATCGGAACTCTCCCCCGCGCGCGCCGTCATGGGGCTCAACGCCAAGTTCCAGGAGCTCAACCTCGACGAGCGCTCCTATGTGACGGTGGCTGCCGTGCGCATCGAGCGCGAGAAGGGGCTCATCACCTACTGCGCGGCGGGGCACAACGCGCCCATCCTCATGAAGCGGAAGGAGGGCATCGACGAGGTGGAGATGAACGCCCCGCCCGTCTCCACCTGGATCCCCGACTTCACCTATCACGACAGCACGATGCCCTGCGAGAAGGGGGATATTTTGGTGCTCCTCACCGACGGCGTCACCGAGAGCCGCAGCGAGGCGGGCGAACAGTTCTCTTTGGAGCGCGTCGAGGCGGTGCTCTCCCGCTCGCGCGATGCGGCGCACTTCATCGAGCAGCTCAAAGACGCCCTCACCGAGTTCTGCGGCACCTTCGACGACGACATCACCGCCATGGCGTTTGATCTGTAAAAAAAGCCCGAACACAGCGTTCGGGCTTGCGTTTTTTCAGAGGCTTTCGCCGAGACGTTCTGCCGTCAAAAGTTCGGGCTTCCCCGCGATGGCGCCTGCCTCCATGACGCCGCCGCACAGCACCTTGCCGAGGCTTTTCCAGCCGAGATGCCCCATCAGGCGGTCATACCAATACTCCGCTTCCTCAAACTCGTGCCCCTCGGCTGCCATCAGCAGCACGCTCTCCTTTACGGGGTTCGTGTAGTTCAGGTCGCATTCGGCGACGGCAAAGAGGCGGTCGAAGGCGCTCTTCAACTGCCCGCTCACGTTCCAATAATAGAGCGGCGAGGCGAGAACGACGAGGTCCGCTTCGCGGTAGGCGGGATAAATTTGCTCCATGCCGTCCTTCTGCACGCAGGGGCTCGCACTGTCTTTGCCGCCGCGGCAGCAGCCGAGGCAGGGATGAATGTTGAGCTTCTGCAAGTCAAAGCGCGTCACCTTGTGCCCCGCCCGTTCGGCGCCTGCGGTGAAGGCCTCGATGAGTGCCAGCGTGTTGCCCTTGCGCGGGCTGCCGTTGAGTACGATGATGTTCTTCATGATTTGTCCTCCTTTTTGCTTGACGGCACAAGTATAAGGCGCTATACTCTTTCTGTCAAGTACGCACATTTTTGTGCGGTACTATCCAAAAGGAGAGTGTAAACGTATGCAGGGAGAACGGTGCATTGCGGGGCAGTTCCTCGGCGACACGGGGTTTGCCTATACGCTGTCGCTCATCAGCGGCAAATACAAGATGACCATCTTATACGCGCTGTCGGAGTTCGGCACGGTGCGCTTCAACGAGCTAAAACGCTATATCGGCACTATCACCTTCAAGACGCTGAGCCTTGCCCTTAAAGAGCTGGAGCGCGACGGCCTTGTCTGCCGCAGGGAATACCCGCAGATACCGCCCAAAGTGGAGTATTCGCTCACGGAGCGGGGGAAGTCGCTCATGCCTATCCTCGACGCCATGTGCGAGTGGGGCGAGAAGAACAGAGAGTAAATGCAAAAAAGAGCATCCCGCGGGATGCTCTTTTCATAGGCAGGGCAAAAAGTCAGGCTTTGGCGAAGATCATGTGCTTGAAGAGCAGGCACCAGATGACGTCCACCCAGCCGATGGCAAGGCCGAAGAAGGTGACGAGGATGGCAAAGAGGAGCGTTAAGATGCTCTTTGTTTTGAGGAAAGCCGACCACCTCACCAGAATTTCCACGACCCAGTTGACAAAGGGAATGAGGAGCAGGATGATCTGCACGAGTCTGCTCTGTTTGTTGAACCAAGTTGCCATAATTTCCATCTCCTTATTTTAGATTGAGGCCGCATTCTATCCTATGCGGCACTTACACCTTTATTGTACCCGTTTTCGGAGCCTTTGTCAAGGGGGGAGGGAAAATTTGACGGCAGATTGTCAATAATTTCACAAAAGCGTCACGCGGGGAGCCGTTTTGCAGGGGGGGGGAAGCGCTCAAAGCTGCGCGCGCTTGTATTCTTTACCCGTCGCCACGTCCTTCCACACGAGGGCGCCGTCCTCGAGGATGAGATAGGAGTGGGGGGAGTTTTCTTTGGGGATGGAGACGGAGCCGCAGTTGACGTAGGTATAGTTTTCGCGCTCCTCGAAGGCGGGCACATGGAAGTGGCCGTTGAAGAGCACGTCCCCCTTCTTCATGCACTTAGGGGTCTTGTGGCCGTGCGTCAAAAACAGCCTGCGCCCCTCGCAGGGCAAAATGCAGTACTCGGCGCCGATGGGGAATTCGAGCACCAGCTCGTCCACCTCGCTGTCGCAGTTGCCGCGCACGCAGACGAGGTCCTCCTTCATCGAGTTTAAGATCTCCGCCGTCTCTAAGGTGGAATATTCTTGAGGCAGGGCGTTGCGCGCGCCGTGGTATAAAAGATCGCCGAGGAGGAGGAGAAGGGCGGGCTTTTCCTCCTTGAAGCGCTCTTTCAAGAGGCGGCACCAATAGGCAGAGCCGTGGATATCCGATGCGATCATGTATTTCATTGCATTACCTCCGTCATTTTGACGATCTCTTTAAGTTTGGTGAGCACGCCGCCCTCGCCGTTGGGGGGGATGGTGGCGCGGATGAGCCGCTTTAAGGGGGGATAGGCGTTCTCGGGCACATAGGCGTGGCCGCATTCGAGCAGCATCTCGTAGTCGTTCATGTGGTCGCCGAAGGCGAGGCACTCCTCCTTCTTGAAGCCGAACTTCTCGCGGATGAATTTGATGGCGCGCCCCTTGTTGGCGGTCGTGGAGGAGATGTCGCACCAATCGAAGCCCGAGATGATGGTGCGGAGCTTCGGCAGCCGCTGCGGCAGCACTTTGATGCAGTGGTCGGCGGCGGCGACGGCGTCGTAGACGGCGATCTTGCATACGGGCTCTTTGCCGATGACCTTGTCGAGATCGTCCACCTTCTCGCAGTTGGTGTAGGAGAGCATGGCGTATTGGAAGAAGGGCATCTCGCTGTTTTCGATGTAGGCGCAGTCCTCCCCGCAGAGCATGGGGTAAAGGTCGGGCAGCGCCCTTATCTCGTCGAGGGCGTCCTTTAAGCAGTCGTTGTCGATGGGGTCGAGATAGAGCGTTTCGCCGCGGTACTTGACGAGGGCGCCGTTCTCGCACAAAAAGAGCACCTTGTCTTTGACGGGGGCAAAGAGTTTTTCGAGGTTGGCGTACTGCCGCCCGCTGGCGGGCGCAAAGAGGATGCCGCGCGCATACAGTTGTTCGATGAGCCCGAAGATCTCTTTGGGCAGGCGCTTCTCGTCGTCGAGCAGCGTGCCGTCGAGGTCGGAGGCAATGAATTTGATCATAGCTGCGTTTTGAAAAGTGCAAAGGAAGACCGCCCGCGAACGGGCGGCCCGCTTCAGATGAGGGAGAGGATGTTGATCTCGTTGACGGGAATGTCCGTCATGGAAAGAAGTTCCCTAAAGAGCGCCTCCGCCTGATCTGCGCCGCGCACGTTCCTGCGGTAGACGCCGAGGTCGATGGCGCCGTTGGCGACGAGGTTGATGGCGGCGGGGATGTGTTCGGTGCCCACCGAGACGCCCGAAAGGGTGAGGCGCTTTTTCAAGATCTCGTTGAGGTCGAGGGGCAGGGGATGATCGATCTGCCCGCAGAAGGCAATGCTGCGGCCGGGCTTCGTGACGGAGACCGCCGTCTTGCAGTGCTTTTCCATGTTGCCCGTCATGATGCAGACGGCGTTGTCGGTGAGCCGCCCGCCCGTGATGGTGCCGACTGTATCAAGGAGGCCGTTCTCTTCGCCCGCGGTATAGTAGATGCCGCAGCTCTTTGCAAATTCGATGCGGCGGGGGTCGCTGTCGATGAGGATGGGGGAGATCTGGCGGTAGATGAGCAGGCGGCAGATAAAGACGCCCAGCATACTGCCGCCGATGACGGCGACGTGTTCGCCGCGGTGGATGTTCAGCTTTTCGACGGCGGCGTTGGCGAGGGCGATGTGCTGGATGAGGAGCGCCTTTTCGTCGCTCACCGATTCGGGCAGCAGGCTGAGTTCGTCCTCCGTCACATAGATGAAGTCGCGAAGGAAGCCGTCCGCCGTGTAGCCGCGCAGAAGGATGTCGCTTTCGGTGTAGTCGCGCTTTTCAACGCCGCTGCAGGGCGCGGGGAAGGCGGTGTGCACGAGGACGCGCGCCCCCTTGGGGAAGTGCGCGCTGCCGTCGTCGGCAATGAGCCCCACGGCAAAACGCCCCGGGATGCGGGGATACTTCACTTTTTTCGCGCCGCTGAAGAGGAGGGCGTCGCTGCGGTTGACAAAGACCCTGGTGATGCGGATCTTGCGCTTGCCCTCTTCGGGCACGGGCTCGATCTGTTCTTTGCTCATGGTATTTGCAGCCGTCAGTCTCCAAACATTCATCGTAGGCTCCTAAGCAACAATTTCTGCCTTTTTATTTCACTTTATACCGCCATTATACCGCAACCGAACATATTTTGCAACTGTTTTGCGGCAGTCTCGGGGGGAATAAAGCGCGGGAGCTCAACTTCTTTATAAATAAGGAAAAGTGAAAATTGTGCGGGCGGAGGCGCGTTTTTGCGTTTGCCCGATAAAAACAGTTGACGGAAAGGGGCAAAGCGGGTATAATATGGAGGAAACAGCCGAAAAGTGCGGCGAAAAAGCAGCCGTCCGCATAGCGGCGAAAAAGGAGAGTGAAGACATGAAGAGCGGCATTCATCCCAAATACCATGAAGTGACCGTGGTCTGCGCCTGCGGCGAAACCTTCAAGACGGGTTCCACCAAAGAGGGCGACGTAATGAAGGTGGATATCTGCAGCAAGTGCCACCCCTTCTTCACGGGCAGACAGAAGCTCGTGGATACCGGCGGTCGGGTCGATAAGTTCAAGAAAAGATACGGCATTTGACCGACCGATCACCCGCAGCCTCTTAAAAAGAGGCTGTTTTGCTAAGCGGGCCGCTGCCTGCTTCGGCGATGCCGCGGGGGTGCTATGAGAAAAAAGACGAATTTTACCTACATCGGCGGGCAGGCCGTCATCCAAGGCGTCATGATGCGCGGCAAGCGCGGCATGGCGACGGTCGTCCGCAACGATAAAGGCGAACTGTGCATGGAGGCGAAGCGCATCACTCCTCCCGAGGAGCGGAAGAAGTGGACGCGCGTCGTCTTTCTGCGCGGTGTCGTCAATTTTTTCGTGTCCTTCGTCGACGGGATGCAGGCGCTTTTGCGCAGTTCCGAGGCCGCCATCACCGACGATGAGGAAGCGCCGCCCAAGATCAACAAGTGGGTGGCGGAAAAGTGGAAGGTGAGCGCTTCCAGCATCCTCACCTTCTTTTCCATGCTCATCGGCGTTGCCATTGCCCTCGGGCTCTTCCTCATTCTGCCCATGTACTTTACCGAGCTCATCGCTTCTGTCTCGGGCGGCGTCATCGCCGAGGGAAGGGGGCTTGCGGGGCTGTATTACAACCTCATCGAGGGCGGATTCCGCTTCGTCATCTTTATTGCCTACATCATCTTTACGCTGCTCTTCAAGTCCCTAAGGGAGACGTACCGCTACCACGGGGCGGAGCACAAGACCATCAACTGCTACGAGACGGGCATGCCCCTCACGATCGAGAACGTCAAGAAGTGCTCGCGTATGCACGACCGCTGCGGCACGACCTTCATCTTCTTCGTGCTCATCGTCTCCATCATCCTCTTTGCCTTCGTGAGCTGGGCGATCGGCGGGCTCGATACGGGCTCGGCGGCGCTCGACTTCTTTTTGAATTTCATCATCAAGCTGGCGCTCCTGCCCATTATCGCGGGCGTTTCGTATGAGATATTGAAGCTGCTCGCGCGGACGCAGTCTCCCCTCGTGCTGCCCCTCAAAGCGCCCGGCTATCTTTTGCAGAAACTGACCACCAAGGAGCCAACGGACGACATGATCGAGTGCGCCGTGCTGGCCTTTGAAAAGGTGCTCGATATGGATAAAGACCCCGACTCTCCCGAAAAGATCTTCATCACCGAGACCAAGCTCTCCCGCCTCAAGGAGATGATGGTAAATTCCTTCGAAAAGCACGGCATCGACGAATCGGACGCCGAGTGGATCTTGAGCCTCACGCTGAACGTGCCGCGGAGCGGGCTTTCGGAGGAGCGCATCGTCACGCGCGCCGAGTGCGAGAAGATCGTCTCCCTCTTTGAAGAGCGCCTCACGGGCAGGCCTCTTTGGTACATCATCGGCAGTACCGAATTTTACGGCTATCCCATCGAGGTGGACGAGCGCGTTCTCATCCCCCGCCCCGAAACGGAGATCTTGGTGCAGCAGGCCATCGCCGCCGTGCAGGAGGGCAACACCGTGCTCGATCTGTGCACGGGCAGCGGCGCCATCGCCGTCGCCATCGCCTGCGAGGCCGCCAAGGATAAGAACATCTCCGTCGTCGCCGCCGACATCTCGGAGGGCGCCCTCGAAGTCGCGCGCAACAACGTGCGCCGCAACAAAGCCAACGTCGTGGTCGTCAAGAGCGACCTCTTTGAAAATATCCCCGGCAAGTTCAACATCATCACCGCCAACCCGCCCTATGTCAGGAGCGGGGAGATCGATACCCTCCAGCGCGAAGTGCGCGACTTCGAGCCCCGCCTCGCCCTCGACGGCGGCAAGGACGGCCTCGATTTTTACCGCCGCATCGCGGCGGGCGTGCGCGGACACATCGCCCGCGGCGGTATGCTCATTTTAGAATGCGGCGAGGACCAGGCGCAGGACATTTTGAAGATCTTCTCCGACTGTGACTACGCGATGGTCGTCAAAGACCTTGCGGGCAAGGAACGCATCGTCAAGATCGTCTATTAAAAGGGAAGCTCCGCTTCGGCGGGAGCGAATGGTATGCAGAACAACAAAGTCAAAGATATCGCCGCGCGTTACGATGAGCTGGGGGAGCTTCTCTCCTCGCCCGACGCGGCCTCCGACCTCGCCCGCTGGACGGCGTATTCCAAGGAGAGGGCCTCCCTCGAGGAGATCGCCCTCAAATACCGCGAATGCGAGCGCGCGGAGGAGGAGATGAACGCCGCCTTCTCGGAAGCGGAGAAGGAGACGGGCGAGATGAAGGAGATGCTCCTCGACGAGGGATATGCCCTCAAAGAGAAGCTCTCCGCCCTCGAAAGCGAGCTCAAACTGCTGCTCCTTCCCAAGGATGAGAAGGACGACAGGGGCTGCACGCTCGAGATCCGCGCGGGCGCGGGCGGCGAGGAAGCCGCGCTCTTTGCCTATGAGCTCTACCGTATGTACCAGGGGTACTGCGATAAGCACCGCCTCCGCTTCGAGCCCGTCGACCTCAACGAGACGGAGCTCGGCGGCATGAAGGAGGCCATCGTCAATATCAGCGGAAAGGGCGCCTACGGGCGCTTGAAATATGAGAGCGGCGTACACCGCGTGCAGCGCGTGCCCGAGACGGAGTCGCAGGGGCGCATCCATACCTCGACGGTGACGGTCGCCGTCCTTCCCGAAGCGGAGGAGGTGGACGTGGAGCTGGACGAAAGGGACGTGCGCATCGATCTCTACCGCTCCTCGGGCGCGGGCGGGCAGAAGGTCAACAAGACGGAGACCGCCATCCGCCTCACCCACTTCCCCACGGGCATCGTCGTCACCTGTCAGGACGAGCGCAGCCAGCTCAAGAACCGCGAAAAGGCGTTCCGCGTGCTGCGCGCCCGCCTCTATGACTACTATAACGGCAAGCGCGACAGGGAGGAGGCGGCAAACAGGAGGAGCCTCGTCGGCACGGGGGACAGGAGCGAACGCATCCGCACTTACAATTTCCCCCAGAGCCGCATCACCGACCACAGGATCGGTTTGAGCCTGCATTCGATGGAAAATTTCCTTGCGGGCGATCTCGACGAGATGCTCGACGCCCTGGCGCGGGCAGACCGCGAGGCACAGCTCACCGCCGAATAGGGTCGTGGGCACAGTAAGAACGCGAAACATTTTTTTCAAGAGAGGTATTAAAAATATGGAAGTACTTTCCAAGCGGATCCGCGGCATCTCGCCCTCTTTGACGCTCGCCATCAGCGCCAAAGCCAAGGCGATGAAGGCGGCGGGAGAGGACGTCGTCAACTTCGGCGCGGGGGAGCCCGACTTCAACACGCCCGAACACATCATCAAGGCGGCGGAGGACGCGCTCGAGCGCGGCTGCACCAAATATACGCCCGCGGCGGGGCTGCCCGAACTGCGCCGCGCCATCTGCGAGAAGTTCGCCCGCGACAACGGCCTTGAGTACGAGCCCTCGCAGATCGTCGTCTCCAACGGCGCCAAGCACTCCATCTTCAACGTCTGCTTTGCGCTCCTCGAGCCCGGCGAAGAGGATGAGGTCATCATCCCCGCGCCCTATTGGCTCACCTATCCCGAGGTCGTCAAGACGTGCGGCGGCGTGCCCGTCATCGTCAACACGAGCAAGAAGAACAACTTTAAGATCACGCCCGAAGAGCTGAGGGCAGCCATCACGCCCAAGACCAAGCTCTTCATCTTCAATTCGCCCTGCAACCCCACGGGCGCCGTCTATTCGGAGGCGGAAGTGCGCGCGCTCGCAAAGGTCTGCGAGGAGACGGGCATCTACGTCCTTGCCGATGAAATTTATGAAAAGCTCGTCTACGGCGAGGAGAAGCCTTTCTCGATGGCTGCCGTCTCCCCGTGGATGATGGCGCACACCATCACCGTCAACGGCGTCTCCAAGACCTATTCCATGACGGGCTGGCGCATCGGCTATCTCGGCGCCCCGCTCGAGATCGCCAAGGCCATCTCCTCCTTCCAGAGCCACGCGACGAGCAACCCCAACTCCATCGCCCAATACGCGACGATCAAGGCGCTCAATTCGCCCGAGGCCTCCGTCGAAGAGATGGTCGCCCGCTTTGCGCGCCGCCGCCTCGCCCTCATCGAGCGCGTTTCGGAGATGAAGGACGTCTACTGCATCATCCCCGAGGGCGCCTTCTATGCGATGCTCGTGGTGAGCTCCACCTACGGCAAGAGCTTCGGCTCGCACAAGATCGTGGACTCCGTCTCCTTCTCGGAAGTGCTGCTCGACGCAGCCAAAGTGGCGGTCGTTCCCGGCAAGGCGTTCGGCGCGGATGACTGCGTGCGCATCTCCTATTCGCTCTCCATGAAGGATATGCTGGAGGGGCTGGAGCGCATCGACGCCTTCGTGCAGAGCCTTCAATGAGAAAAATGTAAAAAAATTGCCGCTTTTTTTCGGGAAACCCCTTGAAAAACGCGGCAAAACTTGATAGAATAGAAGCATAATAAACGCGCCGTGAGGCGCATCAGGAGGATAACATGATCAAGATCATTTGCGGCCCCAAGGGAAGCGGGAAGACTAAGCGCATCATCGACGCAGCCAACGGTGCGGTCGAAACAGCCAAGGGCCACTTGATTTTCATCACCGATACCAAGCGGTACATGTACGATCTCAGGCGCGAGGTGCGCTTTATCGACGTTTCCGATTACTCCATCGCGGGCGAAGATGCGCTCTGCGGCTTCATCAAGGGCGTCATCGCCGGCAGCTACGACAACGAGTTCGTCTATGTCGACGGCGTGGCGCGCATCGCCGGCAAAGCCATCAAGGATATGGCGCAGCTCTTCTATATGCTGGAGAAGGTCGCCCTCATGCGCTCCCTCACCATCTATATCACCTGCAGCTGCACGGAAGAGGAACTCCCCGAATTTGCCAAGAAGTACCTTTGAGGCAGGCGGGCGGAAGCGGCTCCGCCCAAGAACAGTTTGAACACATTTTCCCCGAAGCACGTCCCTTTTTCACAAGGGGCGTTTTCGGGCGTTAAGAGGGCGCTTTGCCCTTGAAGGAGGCACTCATGTATTTTATCAGCACGCGGGGCAAGGGCCGCGTCACGGGCGCCGAGGCCGTCGTGCAGGGGCTCGCCGAGGACGGAGGGCTCTTCGTTCCCGAAAAGTTCCCCGCCGTCTCTGCGGAGGAGATGGAGCGTATGCTCACGATGGACTATCCCGAGCGCGCCGCCCTCGTCCTTCATAAGTACTTCGACGAGTACGACAAGGACGAGCTCTTATCCGCCCTCAAAAAGGCATATTCCCAATTCGATGACGGCGACGCCGCCCCCCTCGTCAAGGTGGAGAACGGCATGTTCATGCTCGAGCTCTATCACGGCCCCACCTGCGCCTTCAAGGACATGGCGCTCACCGTACTTCCTTACCTTTTAAGGAAGGGGTGCGATCTTCTCGGCATCAAGGAGACCATCCTCATCCTCGTGGCGACGAGCGGCGATACGGGCAAGGCGGCGCTCGAGGGCTTCCGCGATCAGGCGGGCGTCAAGATCATGGTCGTCTATCCCGACGACGGCGTCTCCAAGATGCAGAAGCTGCAGATGTGCACGCAGGACGGCGAGAACGTCAACGTCGTGGCGGTCAAGGGCAACTTCGACGACTGCCAGACGACGGTCAAGCGCATCTTCCACTCCGAGGAGTGCCGCGAGGAGCTCGCAAAGCGGGGCATCCGTCTCTCGTCCGCCAACTCCATCAACTTCGGACGGCTGGCTCCCCAGATCGCCTACTACTTCTCCGCCTATCTCGATCTCGTCTCTTCCGAGCAGATCAGGATGGGGGACAAGGTAGATTTCACCGTGCCGACGGGCAACTTCGGCAACATCCTTGCGGCGTACTACGCAAAGCAGATGGGCCTTCCCGTCGGAAAGCTCGTGTGCGCTTCCAACCGCAACAACGTGCTCACCGACTTCGTCCTCCGCGGCGTGTACGACAGCAAGCGCCCCTTCTTCAAGACGATGTCCCCCTCGATGGATATCCTCATCTCGTCCAACCTTGAGCGCCTTCTCTATGAGATCTCGGGCCGGGATGCCGCGCTCACGGCCGAGCGGATGCAGCAGCTCTCCAAGACGGGCAGATATTCCGTCCGTGCCGAGGAGCTCAAGAGCATCCGCGAGCAGTTCTACGCGGGCTATGCGTCCGAGGACGACACGGTGGACTGCATCTACGAGTTCTTCACCGAGTACGGCTATCCGATGGATCCCCATACGGGCGTCGCGATGTTCGTCGCCGAGCGCTATCAGGAGTCGCTCGAAAAGGAGACCCCGCCCGTCAAGCCCGGGCCGATGGTCGTCGTCTCCACGGCGAGCCCCTACAAGTTCCCGCAGGCCGTCTACTACGCGCTGACGGGCAACGACGTCAAGGACAGCTTCAAGGGCATCAAGCGCATCAACCTTCTGACGGCGATGAAGGTGCCCGAAAGCCTCAAGGAGATCCGCTACAAGCCCATCCGCTTCAAGACGTCGGTGACGGCAGAGCATATCTTCGACGAAGTTTTGAAGTTCGTCGGTTGAGGCAGTTTGTTCTCAAAGACAGGCGAAACGTGTCAAAATGACAGAATATTTGTCTGAAAAGGGGAAAATTTCCCAAAAGTCTTGACTACTTTTCGCGAATGTGCTACAATAATATGGTAAATACGGCTTCCGCGGGTGCGGCGGCCGAAAAAAGAGGAGATTAGGTATTATGGCAAATGTAAGAGTTGCAATCAATGGCTTCGGCAGGATCGGCCGCCTTGCGTTCCGTCAGATGTTCGGCGCAGAAGGCTACGAGATCGTTGCGATCAACGACCTGACCAGCCCCAAGATGCTCGCGCATCTTCTCAAGTATGACTCCGCACAGGGCAGATACGAGCACGCAGACACCGTGTCCGCCGATGACGAAGCCGGCACCATCACCGTCTGCGGCAAGACCATCAAGATCTATGCCGAGAAGGACGCAAAGAACCTTCCTTGGGGCGAGATCGGCGTAGACGTCGTGCTCGAGTGCACGGGTTTCTACACCTCCAAGGCAAAGAGCCAGGCTCACATCGATGCAGGCGCAAAGAAAGTCGTCATTTCCGCACCCGCGGGCAACGATCTTCCCACCGTCGTGTTCAGCGTCAACGAGAAGTCGCTCAAGAAGTCGGATACCATCATCTCCGCTGCTTCCTGCACGACCAACTGCCTCGCTCCCATGGCAGACACCCTCAACAAGCTCGCTAAGATCAAGAAGGGCTACATGACGACCATCCACGCTTACACGGGCGACCAGATGGTCCTCGACGGGCCTCACCGCAAGGGCGACCTTCGCCGTGCGCGCGCTGCTGCCGTCAACATCGTTCCCAACTCCACGGGCGCTGCAAAGGCGATCGGCCTCGTCATCCCCGAACTCAACGGCGTGCTCGACGGCTGCGCTCAGCGCGTTCCCGTTCCCACCGGTTCCCTCACCCAGCTCGTTGCGATCTGCGAGGGCGACATCGATAAGGATGCCGTCAACAAGGCGATGAAGGACGCTTCCTCCGCTTCCTTCGGCTACACCGAGGAAGAGATCGTCTCCTCCGATATCGTCGGCATCACCTACGGTTCGCTGTTCGATGCAACGCAGACCAAGTGCATGCCCATGGGCGACGGTACGACGCTCGTCAAGGTCGTCTCCTGGTACGACAACGAAAATTCCTACACCAGCCAGATGGTCCGTACGATCAAGTACTTCGCAGAGCTTTGATCGATCTGTAAAAGACAGGGCGCTCTCCTTCGGGAGGGCGCCTTTTCGTCGGAAGCGATCATACGCAAAGAGCCCCCTGCATACACAGGGGGCCCGTTGCATATAAAACGTCTTTCGGGATGAGCTGCCTTCAATATATCACACCGTTTGGTAAAAAGTCAAGTATTTTACGCCGTTTGGTGTAAAATATTTTATGTGAAAAGGGACTGTGTAGCAGTGTTTGCGGCACGGCTGAAGGAGCTCATCGGCGACAGGCCCATCAGCCAGTTTGCAAGGGAGGTCGGGATCCCGCAGCAGACCATCTCGCGGTATCTGCGCTGCCAGCGGGAGATCTCGCTGACCTATCTTTGCAGGATCGCCGATTATTTCGGCGAGGACATCGATTTTCTGCTCGGGAGAAAGGATTACTGAAGGCCCGGGCGGCAGAGGACGGCTTCCCATCTCGGCGCGGTTTGGCGCGGAGATCAGGGCGGGCTGTCCTTTTTTTTGGAAAAAGATGCCGATGCCCCCTTGTTTCCCGCGGGAAGTTGTGATATAATGAAAGTACAGCAATGGTAAGGCCGCCTGCGGGTGCGCCGGGGAGGGAAATATGATCTGTAAACGATGCGGCAATGAATACGAGGGCTCGGTCTGCCCCAAGTGCGGATACAGCGACCGCGCCGTGTTCGGGACGCCCACCCGCAGTCGGGGTGCTCCTGCCGAGCGGTACAAGGAGAGAAAGTCGCACAAGAAATTCTGGCTCACGCTGCTCGTCATCCTCGTGGCGATCGGGATCGATCTCGGCATCATGATCCCCGTCCTCGGGTATATCCTCGATCCCTTCCGCACGTCGGGCGTCGCGGAGCGCATCGAGCTCGGCGACAGCGAGGAGTTCGTCGCCTTCGTGATGCTGACGCCCGCGCATCTGACGGAGAACGACCGTTCGTACTACTTCGACCGCTCTTTCTGGAACGGCAAGCGCCGCGATTACGGCTATAAGAGCATTGAGATCGCATGGGAGCCGGGCAACGGAGGCATGATGGTCTCGGAAGTCATCTACAACGCCTATGCGAGCAGTTACGGCTACAACAAGAAGGAGCTCGTCTCCTATGAGCTCCTCGACGAATCGTCCGTGAAGAGGGGGTATTTCGAGTTTCCTTACCGCGCTTACTATACGGACGGGAGCTACTATCTCGGCTACGGGTACGACAACATCACCGAGACGGGGCTGCAGACGCTGGAATGGCGGGATAAGTTCGGGAACGAACTGACGGCAGAGGTCTATATCGATTGAACGGCAGAGCCGGAACGAAGAGGCGGGGGATCCCGCCTCTTTACACGGAAAAAAGCAAAGCCGTGCAGTGTCTGCGGGCTCAAATGCGGAGAAAGCGCATATAATAGGCGGTATGAGGGTGTTTTCGGAATGGCTCTCCGGGCTGCAGCGGGCCTCGGGCGGGAGCGTGCAGTACACGGTCGCCGAGGGAGAGGGCGTCTTTGAGAACGTGAAGCGCATCGCCGCCTTTTCCGGGGAGCGCATCGTGCTCCTGGGCAGACGGGGCGGGGTAGAGGTCGAGGGGAGCGGGCTCTCGCTCGGCCGCTACGATGCGGGCGACGTCGTCGTCTGCGGCACGATCGCGCGCGTGACGCGCCTTTGACATGAGAAACGAACTTCTGATCGAGGGGCTGGGGACGGAGCGCGTCCTCGGAAAGCTGGCGCGGGAACGCATCCCCGTGCTGGCGGCGCGGCGCGTGCAAAAAAATGCGCTCGCCGTCACAGTCGCCGCCAAAGACAGCAAAAAAGTTTTTGCAATTTTGCGGGGTTCGTGTTATAATGTAAAAAAAGTGCGCCCTCTGGGAGCCGCCCGCGTTCGGGAGGCGGTCCGCCGCTCTTGCGGGCTCGTGTGCGGAGGGGCGCTGGCGCTCGGGCTCGTGTGTGCGCTTGAGACGCGCGTCCTGAAAGTGGAGATCACGGGCAGCGGCGCCTACTATGAGAGCGAGGTGCTCGCCCTCCTTGCGGAGGACGGCATCGGGCCGCTTGCGCCCGCACCCGAAAAAACGGAGCTCCTCACCTCCCGCATCTTGGAGCTCCCCCGCGTGAGTTTTGCCTCCCTTCGCTTTGAGGGCGGGGTGCTCACCGTATGTGTGGAAGTCAGCGACGGAGAGACTGCCTGGGACAGGGCGCCCATGAAGGCTCCGCGCGCGGGCATCCTCGAAGAGCTCGTCGTGCTGCGCGGCACGCCCTGCGCCGCGGTCGGACAGGAGGTGGAGGCGGGGCAGACGCTCATTTCCGAGCGCGTTTTGTACGGCGAACGGGAGGAGCGCGTGATCGTCATGGGCTACGCGGTGCTCCGCTGCCCTGTGGAAGGCGTGTTTGCGGGGAGCAAAGAGGGCGCGTTCGAGGCGGCGCGCCTCGCGTTCGGAGAGGATGCGGAGCTTTCCGCGGAAGAGACGGAGGAGGGCTGGCGCATCTACGGAACGGCGCGTCTCACGATCGCAAGTCATATACAGTGACCGGCATCTGCCGGCAGGAGGAACGGATTACGGCAACCAGATATACCATCGAAACGGGCGGATTGGACAGGCTGCAGAAGATCCTCGGGATCTTCGACGAGAACCTCGTCACCATCGCGCGGGAGCTCGAGCTCTTCACCAAGGTCGAGGGGACGAACATCGTCCTCGAGGGGGAGGCGGAGAATGCCGCGCTCGGCAAGGAGGTGCTCGAGAGCCTGCTTTCGATCGTCGAAGCGGGCGACAACATCGACAAGAGCAGCCTTCTTTACTGCATCGAGCTCGCGCGGGAGGGACACGCTTCGGACATCGGCTCGCTGATGCACGGCGTCGTCGCCGTCTCGTCGCGCGGCAAGCCCGTCAAGTGCAAGACGGTGGGGCAGAAGGAGTACGTCTCCGCCATCAAGGGCAATACCGTCACCTTCGGCGTGGGGCCTGCGGGAACGGGCAAGACCTATCTTGCCGTCTGTCTCGCGGTGGCCGCCTACAAGGGCAAGCAGGTGGAAAAGATCATCCTGACCCGTCCCGCAGTGGAGGCGGGCGAAAAGCTGGGCTTCCTCCCCGGCGATCTGCAGACCAAGGTCGATCCATACCTGCGCCCGCTCTACGATGCACTGCAGGAGATGTTCGGGCTCGAGACATACTCAAAGCTCATGGAAAAGGGCGCCATCGAAGTCGCGCCCCTCGCTTATATGCGCGGCAGGACGCTCTCGAACGCCTTCGTCATCCTCGACGAAGCGCAGAACGCCACCCGCGAACAGATGAAGATGTTTTTGACCCGCCTCGGCGACGGCAGCAAGATGGTCGTCACGGGCGATCTGACGCAGACCGACCTTCCCGAGGGCAAGACGAGCGGCTTAAAGCAGGCCGTGACCATCCTGAAGGGCGTCGAGGACATCGCGATCGTCACGCTCACCGAAAAGGACGTCGTGCGTCATCCCCTCGTCATGCGCATCGTCCGCGCCTATGAGAGGGCGGAATCTCAAAGAAGCAAAGGAGAAAAACGATGAAAGACCGTACTGCAAAGGGCATCGGAAGAGTCAACCTTGCCGTGGGCCTTGTCATGCTCGTCGTCTGTTATGCGATCCTTGTCGCCGGCATGGTGATGATGATCATCGTCAATGAGCCGGACGCATGGCAAGCGTATTTCCGGGACAGCGCTTTCCGCTTCCTTTCGGCGTGCATCTGCGTGCTCCTGCTCTTTGCCATCCTCTTTTATTACTACTACTTCGAGGACAAGACCTTCATCGCACGGGGACGGAACGTCTTTCTCATCTATCTCGTCCTCATCCTAGCCGTGCTGGTGTGCTATTTCTGCGGGCGCTTTGTCTCCATCTATCTGCGTCCCGTGGCGATGCTCGCCCTCATCGGCCTCTTCCTGTTCGGGCGGCGGCAGGCGATCATCCTCAACTTCGTCTTTTCCCTTCTGATGTTCGTCATCGACACCTTCACGAACAATTTCGATTCCTCGCCCAACTCCGTCTATATCTCGCTCATGCTCAGCTTTGCCTGCGGCACGTTCGCGGTGTTCGTGGCCGCCAACGTCAAGACGAGATGGGAGCTGCTCTTGACGGGCGTGTTCCTCGGCATCCCGGGGCTTGCCATCGTGCTGCTCCTCGAACTTTCCGAGCTCGACTTTGTCCACTTCGACTGGATCCCCTACGTCGCTTCGGCGGGGTACGGCATTTTGGGCTGCGTGCTCTCGGCGATGCTCGCCCTGTGTATCCTGCCCGTCTTTGAGATGGCGTTCAACCGTCTGACCGTGTTTCGGCTGAGGGAACTGACGAGCGCCAACGCGCCCCTTCTGCAGCGGCTGCGCACCGAGGCCCCCGGGACGTTCAACCATTCGCTCATCGTCGCGCAGCTTGCCGAGACGTGCGCCATCGCCATCTCCGAAAACGCCGAGCTCGCGCGTGCGGCGGCCTACTATCACGATGTGGGCAAGCTCAAGCAGCCCGAGTGCTTCACCGAGAACCAGACGGGCTACAACGTGCACGACGAACTGACGCCCGAGCTTTCCGCCGACATCATCCGTTCGCACGCGCAGGACGGGTACGATCTGCTCATCGCCAACCATCTGCCCAAGGAGATCGCGGACGTGGCGCGCGAGCATCACGGCACGCTGCCCATCAAATATTTCTACGACAAGGCCAACCGTCTCTCGGGCGGGGACGCCAACATCCGCAACTATTCCTATCTCGGCCCCAAGCCCACGACCAAGATCGCTGCGATCATCATGATCGCCGATGCCTCCGAGGCCGCGGCGCGTGCCGTCAAGGACCGCTCGCCCGAGACGGTGGAACGCATCGTCCGCTCCATCATCGAGGAACGGATGGATCTCGACCAGTTCTCCGACTGCGACATCACCATCCGCGAGCTGACCGTCATCAAGCAGACGCTCGTCGATTCGCTCACGGGCGTGCATCATCACCGCGTCAAATACCCTGCCATCCGTTTCAACCGCGCGCGGCAGGCCGTCAAGGAGGAGAGCAAGGGCGATGAATAAGTTTTATCTCGATACCGATGCGCTCGAAGAGACGGAAAAGGCGCGCCTGGAAGGGGCGCTCGAAGGGGCGGCTGCGGGAGACTGCGACTTTGTTCTGGAGCTTGTCCTCGTCGATGAGGAGGAGATCCGTCGCCTCAACCGCGAGGTGCGCGGCATCGACCGCGTGACCGACGTTCTGAGCTTTCCCTCGCTCGACGGCATCAAGGGGGAGAGGCTCCTTGCGGACGATCATGCGGACGAGCTCGACGAGGAGGACCGCCTCTTTCTGGGCAGCATCGCCATCTGCGAAGCGCGCGCCAGGGAGCAGGCGGAGGAGTACGGGCATTCGTATGCACGCGAGCTCAACTATCTCACCGTACACGGAGTGCTGCACTGTCTCGGGTACGACCACGAGACGGAGGAGGAAAAGCGCGAGATGCGCGAAGAGGAGGAGAAGATCATGGCAAGGATGGGACTTACAAGATGAGGAGCGGAACGGTAGCCGTCATCGGCAAGGCAAATGCGGGAAAGAGCACGCTTGTCAATGTGCTCGTGGGCGAAAAGGTCGCCATCGTCTCCCCCAAGCCGCAGACCACGCGCGACCGCATCCTTGGCATCCTCAACCGCGAGGACCGGCAGATCGTCTTTGTGGATACGCCCGGCATCTACCGCCAGCGCAACGCCCTCACGGGCATCATGATGCGCACGACGGAGAACACGTCCCGCGATGTGGACGCCATCCTCTATGTGCACGACGGCCACGCGGGCGTCGAGGAGAGCGACATCGCCCTCATGAAGAAGTATGCCTCCCTCGGCATCCCCATGCTCATCGCCTATACCAAGACGGACATCATGCAGAAGGAACGCATCCCCGAGGATGTGAAGAAGATCGTCGAAGGGGGCGTCGAAAGGGACATCTTCCCCGTCTCGGCGCGCAAGGGGAGCAACTTAAAAAAGCTGGAGGACGCCGTTGCGGCGCTCCTGCCCGAGGGGGAGCCCCTCTTTCCCGAGGACGTCGTCTCCGACCGGAGCGAAAAGTTCATGATCGCCGAGATCATGCGGGAAAAGATCCTCTTAAAATTCGATCAGGAGATCCCGCACGGCGTCGCCATCGTCATCAATACCTTTGAAAAACAGGACAACGGCGTCTACGACATCAACCTCGACATCGTCTGCGAAAAGCCCAACCATAAGGCCATCCTCATCGGCAGGCAGGGGCGGGCACTGAAGGAAGTCGCCTCCTTTGCCCGGCAGGACATGGAAAAGTTTCTGGGTGCGAAGGTGTTCCTCACCACCTACGTCAAGGTGCGCGAGAATTGGCGCGACCGCGAGGGGATGCTGCGCGAGCTCGGCTACGAGAAGGAGCGCGAGGACTGAGGAGCCCTTCCGTTTCATTCATAATGCGCCCGCTTTCTTCCCATACTGAAGAGGGAGGGGGCTATGCGGAAAACAGATGCCGGGGAGCTCGCCTGGGAGCTCTTCCAAAAGACGGGGAATGTCACCTATTATATGCTGTACAAGCAGCTCAGGAACAAGAGAAGAGGAACGTAACGTATGGAATTTAAGGCGGATGCGCTCGTGCTGCGCGCGGCAGATTGGGGGGAGTACGATAAGATCGTCACCCTCTTTACTGCGGAGCGCGGCAAGCTGAGCGCGGCGCTCAAAGGGGTCAAAAGGGCGGGGGCAAAGCTCCGGTTTGCCGCTCAGCCCTTTTGTTTTGCGGAATTTGTGTTCGCGGAAAAATCGGGGCGGAACACCGTCATCTCCGCCTCCGTGCACGACGGGTTTTACGCCCTGCGCGAGGACATCGCCTGTTATTATGCGGCCGTCTGCGTGGCGGAGGCGTGCGATAAACTGCTCTTTGAGGGTATGGTGAGCCCCACGCTCTTCCTCGCGGCGGTGCGGGCGCTCGGTGCGCTCTCTGCCTGTGCGGAGGGCGGCGCGCGCGGGGAGGGGAAGATCGAGGACGGCAAGAGCGGAAGTTCCTTCGTCCTGCTGCAATTTCTTCTGACGGCGCTCAAAGAGGCGGGCTATCCCGTTTCGGCGGGCAACTGCCCGCACTGCGGCGAGCCTCTCTCGGGACGGATGCGCTTCGACATGGAGAGCGGCGCCTTCGGCTGCGAGGCGTGCGGCGGAGGCGTGCCTGCAAGCGAGAGCACCTACCTCGCGATCCGCGCGGCGCTCGGGCAGGGGGGAGAGGGGACGGCGGACGGCGTCAAGCGCGCCCTGCGCCTCCTTTCCGCCTATTTTTCCGTTCAGACGTCTGAACTTCCCGCCCTTGCCGAGTACCTCAGGCTGTAAGAGAGCTGCTTTCAAGAACGGATCCCGGAAAAGATTTTTGCCGCAATTTGATTGACACGCTGTCAGAATGGTTATATAATTAGCGTTATGAAACAGACAAAAGAGATAAAACGCTACGAAAACGAGCGCTTCGGACAGGAGCGGGCGCTCTATATGACGAGAAGCGCCCTCATCCGGAACTGCCGTTTCGAGGGCGAGGAGGACGGCGAGTCCGCCCTCAAGGAGAGCAAGTACCTCACGGTGGAATACTGCTTCTTCGACCTTCGCTATCCCTTCTGGCACGTTGAGGGGCTGCACCTTCGCGACAGCGAGATGACCCCCAACTGCCGCGCCGCCCTGTGGTACGACCGGGATATCACGATCGAGCGCTGTAATCTGCACGGCATCAAGGCGGTGCGGGAGTGCAGGAACGTCTCTCTGCGCGACTGCGACATCGACTCCCCCGAGTTCGGCTGGCACAGCAAAAACGTGCATCTCTCGGGCGGGAAGATGACGTCGGAATACGCCTTCCTCGGCTCGGACGGCGTGCAGCTCGACGGCGTGGATTTCCGCGGCAAATACTCCTTCCAATATGCAAAGGGCGTGCGGCTGAAGAACTGCGTCCTCAACACCAAGGATGCCTTCTGGCACACCAAGGGGGCGCGCGCGGAGGACTGCATCATCAACGGGGAATACCTCGGCTGGTATTCGGAGGGGCTCACCCTCGTGCGCTGCCACATCAAGGGGACCCAGCCCCTGTGCTACTGCAAAGATCTTACCCTCATCGACTGCACGATGGAGGGCTGCGATCTCGCCTTCGAGTACAGCGACGTGCACGCAACGGTGAAAAGTACCATCGATTCCGTCAAAAATCCCCGCTCGGGCCGCATCGAAGCACAGGGCTTCGGGGAAGTCATCGAAGGAAACAGCGTCTATCCCGTGCGCTGCAAGCTCGTCACGAAAAAATAAGTGCGTCCTCTTACATATCAGGGCTCTTTGTAGTCATGTAAGTATGCGTTGATTTTTCTTAAAATCAAATTCCGCGAGGAGGGTTTCCCTCCGCTGCGGGACCCAAATTGTACCATACTTGGTACTTATTGCCCGAGAAGGACATTCCGAGTGCGTGGGCGGCAGCGTGATTTGGATAGGCTGCGCTCACTCCTCACGGAATTTGTTTCGCGGAGCGAAAGAAATTCGTGAATTTGCATGAAAAAACCTCGCCGGCCGGCGAGGTTTTTCGATGTTAATAAGTGATTTACGCCTTGTTTGCGGAGCCGAGCACATCGGTGATCTTGTGCTTGACGAGCTCCTTCATGTTGGCGCGCGCATCGCCGAGGTACTGGCGGGGATCGAAGTGCGAAGGGTTCTCGGCAAGGTGCTTCCGGACGGCTGCCGTGAAGGCGACGCGGAGGTCGGAGTCGATGTTGATCTTGCAGACGGCGAGTTTTGCTGCCTTTCTCAGTTCGGATTCGGGGATGCCGATGGCGTTGGGCATGGAACCGCCGAACTCGTTGACGATCGCGACCTGGTCCTGCGGGACGGAGGAAGCGCCGTGCAGCACGATGGGGAAGCCGGGAAGGCGGCGGCCGACCTCTTCGAGGATGTCGATGCGCAGCTTGGGATCCTGGCCGGGCTTGAACTTATAGGCGCCGTGCGAGGTGCCGATGGCGATGGCGAGCGAGTCGATGCCCGTGCGTGCGGTGAACTCCTCGACTTCGTCGGGAGAGGTGAACATGGCGTCGTGTGCGGCGACGTTGACGTCATCCTCGATGCCCGCGAGCTTGCCGAGCTCTGCCTCGACGACCACGCCGTGGTCATGTGCATACTCGACCACCTTTTTGGTGATGGCGATGTTCTCCTCCCAAGGCTTGGAGGAAGCGTCGATCATGACGGAAGTGAAGCCGCCGTCGATGGATGCCTTGCAGATGTCGAAGTCTGCGCCGTGGTCGAGGTGCATGGCGATGGGGATGTTCGTGGTCTCCACCGCGGCTTCGACGAGGTGACGAAGGTACACGGGGTTGGCGTACTTTCTGGCACCGGCCGAGACCTGCAGGATGACGGGCGAGTTGAGCTCGTTTGCGGCTTCAACGATGGCCTGGATCATCTCCATATCGTTCACGTTGAACGCGCCGACCGCATAGCCGCCGGCATACGCCTTTTTGAACATTTCCGTAGTAGTTACTAAGGGCATAAAAAACTCCTCCGATTAGGTTTTCTTCTATTATAGTGCATTTTGGATGATTTTGCAAGGGGTTTGCAAAAATCGTCGCGAAAAATTTGACGGGGACCCGTTCATGCCCGTTTTTGGGCCGAAAAAGCGAAGGATAAGTCGGTTTTGCGCGTTTTTGTCCGCACAAAGGCCCCAAAGGACGGCTTGGACTCTGTTTCAAGAAGAGCGTTTTTTCGGCAGTACCCCCATTGAAACGCAAATTGTGCATGGTAGAATACAGGCTACCATGTTCATGGAAGGAGGTGAGATATGCGAGTTTTGCGAAAGATGTTTGAAGCGGTCACGGCCTCGCTCTTTGCGGTGGGGCTGGTGCTCTTCCTGACGCTCTTCTGTGCGGCCGCCTGCACGAGCCGCGTGACCGTGCGGTTCGAGACGTTCGGCGGCACGGCCATCGGGGCGATCACGTCGGAGGCGGGGGAGGAGATCGAGCCCCCCGACCCGCCCGAAAAGGAGGGCTGGGTGTTCCTCGGGTGGTATCTCGACCGCGCCTGCGAGGGGGAGGAGGTGGAGCTTCCCACCGTCATGCCCTCCTCGAGCGTCACCTATTATGCCAAGTTTGCCCAATATCCTGCGATCACGCTGGATGCGGAGGGCGGCAGCACAGAGACGGAGCGGGTGTACGCCGAGGAGGGGACACCGCTTCTGGAGGCGCTCGAAGGGGTGACGGCCGAAAAGGAGGGGCTGCTCTTCGGGGCATGGCTGCTTGACGGCCGCGCCCTGACGGCAAACGACCGGATGCCGGAGGACGGCGTCACCGTGACGGCGCGCTATAAGGCGGAATATACGGTGGAAGTGCGCAAGCAGAACGCCCGCGGCGACGGCTACGATGTGGAGCGGACCGTCCTGAGCGATTGGGAGGGGGCGGAAGTCTTTCCGAAGGCGCCTTCGCCCGAGCACTTCCTCCTCGATGCGTCGCTCTCTTCGACGGAGCCGCTCACGCTCCAAGCGGGGGAAAACACGTTCGTCTTTACATATTCCCGCGAGCCGCTCTCCCTTCGCTTCGAGGCAAACGTGCCGCTCGGTGCGGCGGCGGGGGGCTCGATGCAGGAGATGTCTGCGCTCTATGAGGGGATCTCCTCTCTCCCCGACTGCGGCTTCACGGCGGAGGGATATGCCTTCCTCGGCTGGGCGGAGCAGCCCTCGGCGACCGCGTTCTTTGAGGCAGGCGGGGACTATTCCCTCGGGGAAGAGGATGTCACCCTCTATGCCGTCTGGGCAAAGGCCTATCGGGATGCGCACCGCGAGGGCGGCACCCTGCTCGTCGCGTACAACACGGAGGAGGACGGGAGCAGCCTGGCGCTCGTGCGGGAGCCCGACCGCATCGAGGGACGCTACGATGCCGTGCGGAACGCGCTCACGCTGGGCGGCGAGAGCGGCCGCCTCGAACACGGACACTATCTTCTCGACGATTCGGGCACCTATACGGGCTATGACCTTGCCGCCAACTCCGTGAATACGTCCTACGGCGTGCTGACGCTCGACTTCGCGGCGGGCAGGGCTGTTTTTTCCCGCGGCGGGAGCGAACAGTCGGGCAGCTATGTCTATCTCTTTGACGAGGCGACGGGCGAATACTGCGGGCATTACGAGTTTTATGCGGGTGCGACGCGCTTTGCCTTCGCCGTGGACAAGGAGAAGGGCGTCTTTGTGACGGAGGGCGAAGAGGGCGGGGAGTACCGCCTCTATGACTGCGCCGAGGATCGCTTCACGGGCGAGGTGCTCACGCTGGACGGCTTCGGCCATGCGTCGCTTGCGGGCGGCGGACGGGAGGCCGTGCGCTACTGCGGCGCGGGCGGACAAGATGAATGGACGGTCTCCCTTTCGGACGGCGGCGAACTCAAAGTGCTGCTCGGCACGCGGGAGCAGAGCGTGGGCGGCATCGTCTTTGACAGCGAGCCCGTCTGCCTCGTCTATCGTCCCGCCTTTGCGGGAACGTTCTCCTCTTCCCTCGGCACGCTCGTCCTCGACGGCTACGGCCGCTCTGCCGTTTACACGGCGGCGGGCGGCAGCACGGAGGGCACGTTTGCGGCGGCGGGCCGGCTCGTCACGCTGTTTGCGGGAGAGGAGACGCTCCGCTTTGTCCTCGACGGCAGCACCTTTTCCCCGGCGGGCGAGGGCGCGGGCTACTTCGAGGGCGAGAAGGGGCTCCTCTTCCTGGACGGCGCGGGCAATGCGTCGCTCACTTTCGGCGAGCGCACCGTGACGGGCGTCTGTACGCCGCTCTCCTCGGGCGACTACACCTTTGACGGGGAGGAGAGCTTCCGCTTCCGCACCGAGGGCAGCCGCTATACCGTCTTTGACGAGCGCATCTTCGGCGTCTTTGAGACGCTGGGCGGCGGGCTCTCCCTCGACGGCTACGGCGGCGGCACCTATCTCTCGGTGACGGAGGGCAGCCACGAGGTGACGGTGACGCTGCTCGGCGACGTGTTCGAGGTGTCCTCCGAGGCCTTCCCCACCCTCACGGGGACGCTGACGTTTACCGTTGACCGAACGACGGGGACGATCGGCGAAGTTTCGGCGGCGGAGGCGGGCCGGTATGCGCTCGTCGGCACCGATGCGGCGGCGGTCATCCGTCTGGACGGCAGCGGCGGCGCAGAGCTGTACGACGGGGAGGGGAACGCGCTCGCATCGGGCAGCTATACCTACGATGCCTTCACGCAGCGCGGCACCTTTGCGCTGGGGATCGAGGGCGACTTTGCACTCTCCTATTTCCGGTTCCGTCTGCGCACGGGGGCGGAGTGCATCCTCTTCGGGAGCAGCCCGTCGGGCAGCTATTTCGGGGAGAACGCATCGCTCGTCCTCGACGGCTACGGCGGCGGCACGCTGACGCGGGGCTCGGAGAGCGTCTACGGCGAGATCGAAGGAGAGGGGGACAGCCTGCGCCTTTGCACGGAGGACACGGTGTACCTTCTCACGCTCTCGGGGAACGCCCTGCTCTCCGCGGAGGCATTCACGCGCTATGAGGGCGCGGAGGGCGCGCTCTTCGTCGGCAGCGGCACGGCGTTTACGGAGGGCGGCTCGCCCCGTCCCTTCACGGCGGCGGGCAGCGGGGAGTATCTCTTCGGCTCGGGTGCTTCCGCGGAGCGGGTGCTCCTCGAGGGCGGAAAGTGGTACGTCTACCGCGAGGCGCTTGCCGGCACGGTGAGTGCGGCGGGCGGCACCCTGACGCTGGACGGCTACGGCCGCGGGAGCTATTCCACCCCTGCGGGAACGGTGCGCTGCGAGGTCGTCCTCGCAAAGGGGCGGTATCTCGAACTCGATGCGGGCGGGAACACGCTCTGCATCGCGCTCGACGGCAGGGGCGGATTTGCCGTCGGAAGCGTTTCAAGCATCTTCCGCACCCTGTAAAAGAGGGCTTAACGGGGCGTTCTCCTTCGGGAGAGCGCTCTTTTTGCCCTCCTGCGGGCGGTGAATGTGCATTTTGTGAAGGGAGATGCGGGAATTTTCATCAAAGCATGACATTACCCCGTTGATTTTTCGCGGCGAACGTGGTATAATCTCTTTGTAAAGATTTTACATTTCTGATCGTTTGGAGAGAATATGGAAGAAATTACCACGCAAAATAAAAAAGTCGTCTATTCTGCCGTTCAGCCGAGCGGGAACCTCACCATCGGCAACTATGTGGGGTCCATCCGCAACTGGATCGATATGCAGGACGACTACACCTGCTATTTTGCGATCGCCAATATGCACGCCATCACGGTGAAGCAGGATCCCGCCCTTCTTCGCCGCCATACGCTGGAGCTCGCGGCGCTCTACATCGCCTGCGGGCTGGATCCCGAAAAGTGCGCGCTCTATGTGCAGTCGATGGTCCCGCAGCACGCGGAGCTGTGCTGGGCGCTCAACACCATCACCTATGTGGGCGAGATGCAGCGCATGACGCAGTTCAAGGACAAGAGCGCCAAGCACGCCGACAACATCAACATGGGCCTCATGGATTATCCCGTGCTGATGGCGGCGGATATTCTTTTATATCTTGCCGACTACGTCCCCGTCGGTGCCGATCAGACGCAGCACGTCGAGATCGCGCGCGACATCGCCATCCGCTTCAACAACCGCTACGGGGAGACCTTCCGCGTGCCGCAGGCGCTCATCGTCAAGCAGGGCGCCAAGATCATGTCGCTCCAGGAGCCCACGAAGAAGATGAGCAAGTCGGATGAGAACGTCAACGCGAGCGTCTATCTTTCGGACGACAGGGATACCGTCATCCGCAAGTTCAAGCGCGCCGTCACCGACAGCGATACCCGCATCATCGCCTCCGAAGAAAAACCGGGGGTCACCAACCTTCTCACCATTTACTGTGCCTTCCGTGGCTGCACGCTCGAAGAGGCGCAGAGAGAGTTTGAAGGAAAGGGGTACGGCGACTTCAAGCTCGCCGTGGGCGAGACGGTGGCGGATGCCATCGCGCCCGTGCAGGCAGAGCAGAAGCGCCTGCTCGCCGACAAGGCCTACCTCAACGGCATCTTAAAGGAGGGGTGCGAGCGCGCCTTCAGAACGGCACGGCGCACGCTCAATAAGGTCTACCGCAAGATCGGCTTCTATCAGGGAGAATAATATGTTCGGATACGTCCGCTACGATCTGCCCAACCTGTATATCAAGGACTTTGAACTCTACAGGGCGATGTACTGCGGCCTGTGCAAGGGGATCGCGCATTCCTGCGGACAGATGGCGCGCATCGGCCTCACCTACGATATGACCTTTCTTTCGGTGCTCCTCCACAACCTTGCGGGCATCGACGTGAAGATCGAAAAGCAGAACTGTTTCGAGCATACCATCAAGAAGCAGCCCATCGCCGTCACGGACGAGATGACGGACGAGCTGGGCGCGCTCAACACCGTGCTCCTCTACTACAAACTCACCGACGACATCGAGGACGGGGATAAGGGCCGCGGCAAGCGGCTGTGGTTCAAGCGCGGCTTCAGACAGGCGAAGAAGGGGTATCCCGAGCTTGTCTTTTTGGTCAAAGAGTATATGAAGGCGCAGCAGGCGGCGGAAAAGGAAAAGTGCGACTCCCTCGACCGTGCCGCCGATCCTACGGCGGAGCTCATGCAGCGGCTCTCCCGCTACTTCCTCAAGGACAAGGCGACGCCGCATACCGACGGGCTCTTCTATGCGCTCGGCAAGTGGATCTACCTCATCGATGCCCTCGACGACTACGATAAGGACAGAAAGAAGCGCCGCTACAACCCGTTTGTGCTCGCCTACGGCTCTGAGAGCAAGGAAGCGCTCATAAAGGAACACGGCGGGGACATCGCATTCCTCTTCGATACGCTCTTTTACGGGCTGCGGGAGGACCTTGCGAACATCCATTTTTATTTCAACCGCGACCTGACGGACAACGTGCTCCTGCGCGGCATCCCGCTGGAAACACAGCGCGTGATGCGCGGCGAAAAGCCCGTCAAGATGCAGGTCGATCTCAAATAATATTTCCCATCATCAAGGAACGGATATGAATCACGAATATTACGAATTGCTGCAGGTGAGCGAAAACGCCACCGACGAAGAGATCAAGGAGAGCTACCGCACCCTCAAGAAGAAGTACAACGAGGAGCGCTGGCTGGACGGCGAAGCGGGCAACAATGCCGCGCGGATGCTGCAGAGGCTGGATGTCGCGTACGAGGAGATCATGCGCGAGCGCCGCGAAAAGGAGCGCAATACCGACGGCAAGAGCGGCTATGAAGAGGTCGCCGAGCTCATCAAAAAGGGCGATCTTGCGGCGGCGCAGACGGCGCTCGACAACTTCAACGAGCGCGGCGCGGAGTGGCACTATCTTCAGTCCGTCGTCTTTTACAAGAAGAATTGGATGAACGAGAGCAAAAAACAGCTCGAGATCGCCATTCAGATGGACGGTTCCAACGCCAAGTACCGCGATGCCTACGAAAAGCTCAAGTCCCGCACCGAATACAAGCAGCAGACGGGCGGTGCCGTGCATACCGACCCCGATCCCACGCCTGCGGAGGATCAGATGGGCGGGAATTGGTGCGCCAACTGCGCGAGCTGCTGCTATACCTATCTCTGCGTCAACTGCCTGTTCAACCTCTGCTGCGGCTGCCGTTGAGGTGAGAAATTGAAAAAACCGCACAAAGCGTTTGAGATCGCCCTCTCCGCCATCGCCTGCGCGGCGGCGGCCGGGTTTCTGATGCTCGGCTCGGTGAGCCCCTTCCTGCTCGCCACGGGGTATCTCGTGGCGGCCTTTGCGGTGATGGTCCCCCTCTCCAAGGACTTCTGGTGGGGGAGCGCGCTGTGCTTTCTCGCGGCGGGGCTTTTGGCCCTTCCCGTGAGCCTGTGGAAGGTCGTTCCCTACTTTGTTTTCTTCGGGCTGCACCCCATTGTCAACCGCATCCAGATGCGCTTTGTCCAAAAAAAGCCGCTTTTTCTCCTCTGTGAGGTCGCAAAGGCGGTGTGGTTCGATCTTGCGATGTGGCTGTCGTGGATCGTCCTCACGCGCATGGCGGGCATGGTGTTCCCGGAATACATCGAAACTTACTTTTTCTACATCCTCTTTTTGGGGGGAACGCTGTTCTTCTTTGTGTACGACGTCCTCATGTTTGCCTGCCAGAAGTCGGTGGATACCGTCGTCGCAAGGATCCGCAAATAGCTTGATCAACACTTGCAGGCCGCCGGCTCTTCGGGCTGCGGCCGCTCGGCCTGTAAATCATACGGAAGGGGGAAAGGACCTATGCTGCAAAAGAACGATATTCTGACCGTTACCTGCGATTCCATCGGGACGAACGGGGAGGGGATCGCGCGCGCAGACGGCGTTTTGCTGTTCGTTCCCTATTTTCTCACGGGGGAGCGGGCGCGCGTCAAGGTGCTCAAAGTCAAGGGCAGCACCGCCTATGCCAAGGTCGAAGAACTGCTCACCCCTGCCGAGGACAGGCTGCGTCCCGCCTGCCCCGTGTTTGCACGGTGCGGGGGGTGCCAGCTCCAGCACATGGCATACCGCCTGCAGCTCCGCTTCAAGACGGCGCTCGTGCGCGACACCCTGAAGAAACTCGGCGGTGTCACGGCGGAAGTCTCCGCGTGTGAACGCAGCGAGGCGGAGTACGGCTACCGCAACAAACTGCAGCTTCCCATCGGCACGGTGAACGGCAAGAACGTCGTCGGCTTCTATGCCGAACGCTCCCACCGCATCGTCGATACCGATGTGTGTCCCATCCATCCCGATTGGGCGGCGCCCCTCATCGCGGCGGTCAAAAAGTTTATGGAAAAGTGCGGGCTCGACGGCTACGACGAGGTCACGCACGAGGGCCAGCTCCGCCACATCGTGGTGCGCCAGCTCGGCAAGAAGTTCCTCATCACCCTCGTCACCGCCGTGCGCGAGCTCAAGGGCATCGACTACTTTTTGTTCCTCCTCGACGACATCTTTCCCGCGTACAGCTTCTTTCTGAACTTCAACGACCGGGATACCAACGTCGTGTTCGGCGAGGAATTTCAGCTTCTGAAGGGCCCGGGCGTCTACGAGCGCACGGAGGGCGGCATCACCTACGAGGCGGGTGCCAATACCTTTCTGCAGGTCAACGAGGGCGTGAGGGGCAAACTTTACAGCCGCGCCGTGGCCTTTGCGGGGGAGAACGAGACAGTAATCGACTGTTATGCGGGCGGCGGCCTGATGACGGCGATGTTCGCAAAGAAGTGCAAAAAGGCGTACGGCATCGAGGTCGTCGAAGAGGCGCACCGGATGGCGGACCGCCTGAAGGAGCGCAACGGCCTTTCCGGCATGGAAAATCTGTGCGGAAAGGTGGAGAGCGTGCTGCCCGCCCTGCTCGGGAAGGAGCGGGAGGCAACGGTGGTGCTCGACCCGCCGCGTGCGGGCGTGGAGCGCAGCGTCCTCAAGGCGCTCATCGCAAGCGACGTGCAGAAGCTCATCATGATCTCCTGCAATCCCGCCACGCTGGCGCGCGATCTGGGCGTGCTCACGGGAACGCTCCGCGAGACGGAGAAGGGCGAGCTCGTGCGGGCGCAGGGCGAAGAGGGGGGCGCGTTTGAGATCGCCTCCGTTCAGCCCTTCGATATGTTCCCGCAGACCAAGTGGGTGGAGACGCTGGTTTTGCTATGTCGGAAATAAGAGTAAAAATAAGCGATTTTAGGTTTATTTTTGACCTTTTTCATACTAAAAATTTCTTATATACATTTACGCGATACGATATTGGCGTAATTTTGGTCATATCGTCACCCATAAAATTTGCATCGCCTAGTTAAGTAGATATATCAAATTTGGATAAGGGTAGTAACTTTGGATATAAGAGTTTAATTTACAAACTAGTAAAAATATGATATAAACAAATATAATAAATATTAAATTTATATTTTATACATAACAAGTATGAAAAATTATGTCTATTGTATTATTTTGTCTGCTATAATTGTTATTGTTTCACTTTTTGGAGCAATTATTTTAGACTCTTTTAATTTAGACTTTTGTGCTAATATCGCTATAGGAGTTTTTGCAAGTGCATTACTGATATGTGTTACTTCAATTATTTCTTATAAAATTAGCAAGAAGAATAAATTAAAAAAATTAATGGCATATTGTACTTATTTACAGGTAATGATAAAAACATTAGATATTTATTATCGTAAATATGATAGGGATCAAGTTTTTGAGAAGTCATATGCTATTTTGCAAAAAGTTGAAGAATTACAAGTAAAATTTGATGAAATAACAGATGATGTATATTTTTTTAATAAAAGTGCAAATCGTTTAATTGAATCGATAGGACATAAAATACGAGAAATGTATCTTAGTCTAGTCGATTTTTGTGAAATTGAAGAAAAAAAGGAATTTTCTGTAGCCGGGTGGGTTTTGTACGTAAAAAATAAATTGAAAATAAGTGATGAAATTGATTCTATGTTTAAGATTTTTAAGGTTAAGAATAAGGATTGTTGTAGGAAAGCAAGATACGAACAAATGTTGCTGGATAGTTTAAAAAATATAGAAGATTGTGAGGATAAATTATATAAAATTAAAAACATGGTAAATGAGAAAGATGTTGATTAGCCTAGTATATATTTAAAAAGATGGATATGTAAAAAAAGGGCGTTTTAATCCGAGCGATTTTTTGCGGTATTCGGCACGAAAATCGGAGATAGCTAAATCCGTAATACATGGTCGAATGGGCATATCAAAACAAAACAGTCAAACATGTATCTAAAATTTCTCAATCGGGGTGACGATATGGGTGGAGACGCTCGTCCTCCTGCAGCGCAAGCGCACGGGAACCGCAGTCTGATATCGTCAGAAACGATCGGATCTTCGGGGGAGCCGCTTCGGCTCCCCTTTTGT
>CALVTT010000010.1 GCA_944363045.1 uncultured Clostridia bacterium
GCGGTAATACGTTCGACCGCGTCTTTCGGCTTCGAGGGCGTTCTTTCTTCCATCGCGTCGCCGATGCGCTGATAGACTTTGCCGCGGATGACGGTAAAGCACCCCTCTTTGACGTTGTAATCGGTTTCGATCGTTTCCGTCTCGCTCTCGTCTTCTGCCCGTTCGGGGGCCGTGAAGATCTCCCGCGGCAAGTTCTGCGCTGCCTCTGCGATCGCTGCGCCGAGCTCCCGCCCGTCAGGTTTGACGGTGATGTCCATACCGCCGTAAAGGCCTGTCTCATAGGCAAGCGTTCCAAGCACCATCTCGGGATGGTCTACGAAGTAAGCATTGAGCCGCATCCCGTCTGCATTTTCGGCAAGACCGATCCACCGTTCTCCCGAAAGATCTTGCAGCTTTTCTTCCCGCTTGCGGAAGAAGAGAATGTCGGCAACGGCTTCCGTCCCTGCCGTTGATTTGAAGGCATTGTTGGGCAGCCTGATCGCGCCGAGAAGTTCTGCACGCGCTGCAACGTAGCGGCGGGCGCTCTCGTTTTGCTTATCCATCGTGCCCTTTGAGGTGATGACGGCGACGATCCCGCCCGCGCGCACCTTATCGATGGACTTGGCAAGAAAGTAGTCATGGATGCGGAAGTTGTAGCGGTTATAGGCGCTGTCAAACACACCGAAGCCGCCGAACGGCACGTTGCCCACCACGACGTCAAACATTCCGTCGGGAAAAGACGTGTCCTCGAAGCCCTTGATCTGAACGTTGACGTTGGGATATAACTTCGCGGCGATCCTGCCCGTCACGCGGTCAAGTTCCACGCCGTACCGCTGCGCTCCTTCCGCGATCGCGGCGGGCATATAGGCAAAGAAATTGCCCGTACCCATTGCAGGTTCCAAGATACGGTTCCCGCCCTGCACGCCAAAACGCTGCAAAATGTCATACATTCCCTCAATGACTTCCTGCGGCGTGTAGAAGGCAGAGAGCGTGCTTGCTTTTGCCTGTTCGTAGTCCTCGGCAGACAAAAGCCCTTTAAGATCTTCGTATTCCTTTGCCCATGCGGCATTGTGGCTGTCAAACGCCTGAGGCAGCCCGCTCCATCCGACATAGCGGGAGAGTGTTGCCCTTTGGTCCTCAGTCGCCATAATGTTGTGGGCGTCCAAAAAGTTCACGAGCCTGATGGCGGCGACGTTGTTGCGGTATCTTGCTTTCGGTCCGTTTCCGCTTGCCTTCTCCGCAGCCGCGGCATTTTCTTCGTCCTGCTGCTCTATTTGTTCCTCGTAGCCATTATCGCCCTCCGGAAGCTCGTAGTTCGGGCAGAAGGCATAGAAGAACGTCGTATCGATCCCGCGCTCGTCGATCTCCACGCTCGCAACCTCTTCGCGGTTCAGGAGCTCTTCCCGCACAAGGTCTATGTGTTCGCGCACGAATACCTCATCCTCTCCGAGATCGGTATACTCTACAAGCCAAACGGTATCCAATGTTGCTTGAGTCCCCTCGGAGACGATGCTATCAACGATGCGTTTTACTTGACGTTCAACGCCGTTCAGACTTTCACAGTATTTCTCGTGAAATTCCGCATGGATATACCATTCGTCGCTATTGACTGCTTTGACTTCCTCCCGCGCAAGCATCGCCTCTTTGATCTCATCGCAATGTGCCCGGACATACTCTTCGTCCTTTCCGAACGTGCCGAAGAAGTATGCGTACTTTCCGCTTTCCGTGTTTCGCGTGCCGAGCTGCACCATTCGCTCAACGATCTCGGCATAGTTATTCGCTTCCTGCCGTTCTTCTTTGTGGTCTTGCAGCACATAAGCGCCGCGGTCGATCATATCGCCGATCAGGCCTGTAAAAGCACCCCAAGTCAGATTTGTTTCAAATACGATCCTGCCGTTCTCGTCAAGCTCGTGCAGACGCGCCCCTTGCGAGGGGATATACTGCGCGAAATAGCCGTCCCCGGTCTCGATGCTGTACCCATACTCGTCACAGACGGCTGCCGCAAAGTCGGCCGAATCTTTGTCGCCGGAATATGCCGCCATGATACGCTGCTTTCGTACCTCGATCGCGCCGTTGACGACACGCTCGATAAGCGACGTGAGCCGCCGTGATTTTTCTTCCCCTGCTTTCCGTTTCGCCTCTTGTTTCTCGCGGTACTCCGTTATTTCGTCTTCCCCGAGATACTTCCTCTCGTCGATGAGATCTCCGATCCGATTTGCGACTTCTTTCCACGAAAGGAAGACCTCATTTTCCCGATGCCCTATCTGACCTTCGTGCCATGCACGGATCCCTCGTCCGTCATGGTCTTCATTGTCCATATCTATTCCGTGATGGCCGCCGATGCCATATTCGTTCCGCAGAAAGGCGGCAAACTGTTTTACGGACGGGTTTGTCTGATAATACTCATAGATGCGGAATTTCCCATCTTGCATCCCGGATCCGTAAAGTAAGGTGCGTTCGATGAGCTGCTCTTTTTCCGATTTTTCTTCTGCTTCGGTAAGGTCAAACAAGGAAAGCTGAGGCTTTTTCCTGCGGCGTCTTTCCTGAATACCGGGCTCATGCTTTTCTGCTGCTTGTGCGTGTTCGTCAGCCGCTTCCGATGAAAAAGCAGCGGGATCGTCAAACGGGTTAGGCTCCGAAGCCGCGTCCACGATCGTCATGCCGTCCATAGAACGTTCCCGCGCTGCTTTATTTGCAGCCGGGAAAAACTGTTTTTCCTCTCCCTCCGGTGCGAGCACTACGGCGCGGAACTGCACGAGCTTGTCTATGTACTGCTGTCCGACGTAAACAGGAAACCCTACCATCGGTACGCGGCCTTCCGTCCCCATGCTGCGGGAGGTGAGCGTGAGCCCGATCGCGTTCGCAGCCTCCACGGCACGGTCGCCGAGGATCTCGTAAAAGTCGCCCAAACGGTCGATGATGAAAGCGTTCGGGTATTGCCTGGCGATCGCCTGATAGCGGCGATAGCGTACCGTTTCCCCCACGTCGGGGACCTCGGGGAATTTAACTTCGAAGTTCTTCCAATCCATAATTTTCCTCGTTTATCGTTTCAATTCGCAGATGTCGTACCATCCGCCCGCGATTGCTTTATTGACAGATCTTATCTTTCCGGCCTCATCGTCTTCGTAATACTCATTCAGGCGGCATATGATGTCGATGAGTTTATCGTTAGGGATCAGATGCTTGTTGAGATAAGAGTTACGCAGAAATTGTTTTAGAACATCTTTCAGCTCATCGCTTACCCCCATCTCGTCCATAACTTCTTCATGGCTTTTTAATATCCCAAACACACGGTCGTTTTTTATGACCTTCCCTTTCCACTTTTTTGTGGTCTCTTTTCGTTTTCTGCACTCGTTGCACCAAGCGTAAAATATCGCTTCCTGTAAAGGGTCGCATAGGTCGCAGGAGCCTTCTCCCCATCTCAATAGGTCTTCGTCGGACATCTTCTCAAATTCCATGCGCGCTGTTTCTTTTTCTTTATATATTTCTTTTTCTTTCTTTCTTTCTTTCTTAATATAACCTGTACTTATAGCTGTATTTATAATATAATGTGGGGGGAGGGGGGGTAGCTCATTTTGAGCCGGGGGTAGCTCATTTTGAGCTACCGGGTAGCTCATTTTGAGCCACCCCCCACCCCCCGGTAGCTCATTTTGAGCTACGCGGTCAAAAATGGTCTGTGAAACACAATAACCATCTGTTCCTCCGCATTGACGGTTCTTTGGATTCTTGTAGATCAAACCTTCTTTCTCGAGCTGAAAAAGGCATCTTTTTACTGTAGCGAGCGATGCACCGGTAAACTCCATTAAGTACGACAAACTTCCCTTAAAAGTACTTTTTCCGTCCTGACTAAAAGAGTAAATAACGGCGAATGTCGTTAAGTTATTTCCGCTCAAATGCAGATCGTTGATCATCCATCCAAAGACGGTATAATAATTTTCATTCTTTATCATTTTCTCATCCCCGTTCTGTCCGTACAAATGTCCGTACAGATTGTTAATCAAAGCGCGCGACGAATTTCCCGCAGGCTGCTGTTTTCTTGCGCACCGTCGCATCGGGAGAACACGTCCAAATATCGCACTTGTGCCTGATCCGCTTTCCGGACTTGGACAAATATTCCACGCAATGGGCGCAATGAAAGCAGCTCTTTCCCTCAAGCGTGCCATTGATGTCCTGCATCGTCTGATATTTCCTTCCGTGCTGTCCCATTTCATCCACGGGGACTTCGCCTCCAAATATATCGAGTTGTAAATAATCCATTTGCGGCCCCTTTTTTAGATGCATATTAAAATTCGTGTCCGTACAAATGTACGGACACGAACGTGTATGTCAGGGTTCTTCAGTTTCGCGGACTTGCTCTTCCATGAAGCGCCGCAGCTCGGATGACGCCGAGACGCCCTTTCGTTGACAATCTTCAACGAATGTCCGCCACAGATCCTCATTGACACGGAGGTCAACTTTCATCGTTTTCTTTGTGGATTCCACAGGGATGACGCTCGACGTGATCAACGCCCGCGTCGTGCCTTGCGTGCTGCCTGCTCTCGCTTTGAAGTTACCGAGTGCCATCTTCTTCCTCCAATTCCAAAGTCTTTAAGATCTCGTCGCAGAGATGTTCATAGTCTTGTGCAACGCCCGAGTTGGGTGCGTATTCCAAGATGCTCTTGCCGTAAGAGGGCGCGTCTGCCGCTGCGACGCCGACGCGGATCTCCGAGTGAAACACTCTTCCTCCGCGCTCCTCGGCGATGCTGCGGACGTATTCTACGGCCTCCCGCGTGCTTCTGCGGCGAGGGTCTGCCATCGTCACCACATAGCCGAGCACGCCGATCTCCGGCTTGTCCCGTTGGATCTCCGTCACGCTGTCGAGCAAAAGGTCGATGCCTTTGAACGAGTTGAACTCCGGCTTGAATGGGATGAGGATATAGTCGCTTGCCACGATAACGTTGATCGTCGTGATGGACAGCGACGGGTTGCTGTCGATAATGATATAGTCGTAAAGGTCGCGGTACTTCCGAAGCGCCCTATCGAGGAAACGCTCTCTTCCATACTTCGGCGCAAGCCGCGTATTGGCTTCTTCGAGGCCGATGTCCGAGGTAATGATGGAGAGATTGTGCGAAATTACCGTCTCCTGTGCCATAATGCCCTTATCAAGGCCGAGGAGGCGCAGTGCTTCGGGATAATCGGGATGCGCGTCCTCAAGGCCGTAGCTTGTCGTAAGATGCCCCTGCGGATCGAAGTCCACGAGCAGCACTTTCTTCCCGCGGCGGGCGAACCCGTCTGCCAATGCCATTGCGGTCGTCGTCTTGGCAACGCCGCCCTTCTGATTTACCAACGATATGATCTTCATTTTGTCACTCCCTTTTGCTTTCGTCCGTACAATGTACGGACGGTTTTAATGTTACTGCCTTTTGCTCGCTGCGCTTTGTTCTGTGATCTGCCGGAGCGGCGTTTCGTCCGACATCCCTTTCATAAGCGCTACCATTTTCATCGCCATTTCTTTACTTAAACTTTTCGGCTCTTCGCCTTCTTTAAGGCGGCCAAACAGCTCATGCTTTTGGATGAAAGTGTCGAAGAAAAATTCCTCTTCGCGCTTGTACAGCCTCTTGTAAAAATCGAATAGAAATTCGATCTCGATTTTCTGCGCGACTGTGGCTCTGCATCCTATCCACCTCTTGCGACGACCGTTCCTGACATGATCTGAACGTATGTAGATATTTGACTTGCTGTCAAGGATCTTGTAGATGATTTGCATCAAAAGACGGCGCTCCCTTATTCCGGAGATGTTAAATAAGCACTCAATGGCTGTTTCTTCGTCAAGCTCATCTTCCGTGATCCCGTTCTTTTGCATCAGCGCCTCAAGCTTCTTGCGGGCATTGATCTTTTCACCGCCGACGCCTTTTTCCGCAAGCGCTTTTAACTTGCGCAGTAAATCTTTCTTGTTCATCTTTCACCTCTGCAACGGCAACGTCGCTGCATTGATCGCCTCTATGGTGATCTCATTTAGTCTGCTGACCATCTTGAACGTTACGTCATCAGCAAACTCACTAAGGAAGTTCGCTTCGATGCGTTTTGCTGTGGTCTCGATCTCCTGCTTCAATCTGTTGCGTAGCTCGATGGTCTCGGTCTTGAGTTCCTCAAACCTCGCAATGATGTCTTGCTTCGCAAGCAAACTGCAATGATTTCGACCTTCATACGGACACCCATCGCAGATCGCAACACCATCGCCGCAGGATCTCAACGCATTCAGGATCTGTTCGTCTGTCATCTTCTCTACTCCGCTCTATCAGTCCGCAGCCATATGAAGAAGCTTGGGATCGTCGAACTTGTTGCCGAGGATTTTCGCTATTCCTTCTTCGCAAATCAGCTGTAGCCCATTGCAATCAAAATCATGGTCGCCGATATCAAACGCAGGATAGTTTCCGCTGAAGCCGCCATACCTAACATACGCGCGCATTTTTTGCTGAAAGTCGGGCTCGACATACTCGATAATATCGCCCTCGAAGATTTTGTTGCCGTTTTTGTCCTCTAACCCTGTATATTGCCCAACGGTTTCAGGGTCCACTTCAAAGTCAACGAGCTCGTTTACAACCAACTCGTAGATATAATATCTATCGGCAGCCACAACAAGGCTTCCTTCGATCCACTTGCCGTTATCCTTCCGTTTCCCACGGAATAAAATTTCTCTCATTGTGTCCTTCCTTAAGAACTGTCTATATTACATCGTAATCACTTTTGAGCGAAATGCGCTGCAAATAAAATTCGTTATACGTCCGAGCCGTTACCACCATCGTCCCTTTTCGCTTCTCCGGCGTCTGAAATATGGCGATAGTACCTTTCCATTTGCTCGTCCGCGCGCGATGCGAGGACGAACGAACAGTAGACGCATAAGGTTATTGTGATAAAGAACAGAACACCCAAGACGATCAGGATGATTTCCCACCATTGCATTTTTGGTTCTCCTTCTTTTTCGCGCAGCCGATCACGATGAGCGCAACAATACCAAGCAAGATGACGACCCCCTCTGCGATCATGACGATCGGGATCCATTGGGGTATTTCTTCATGTTGTAACGACGAAGGCATCGTAGTTTTTCCATACATCCATCCGCAGCGATCGCATTTATAGATCTGCTCTCCCGGCACACCCTCCGCAGGAAGTCGTTCATAAATACAAGTATAGCTATGTCCGAACGGAGATTCTTCCTCCGAATATGTGTATGCACATTTTGCGCATTTTTCCGTTCTAACGCCGCTTTCCAAACACGTTGCCGTGGTTGTAGTTAGGAGCTCGTGGGTACTCTCAACAGTCGTGTCGCCGCATACAACACACGTTACTTGTCGATCGGGGCAGTATCCTTCTTCCGCTGCGATCTCTTCAACTTCGACTTGCGAATGCACTTTGTAGTAGCCGGCATGCCCATGCCCGCTTTGACTCGTCGGGTTGAAGCAATAGCAGTAATACAGGCAGCTGTCGGCATCCCGAAGTTCTTTCGTACAGGATCCGAACTCATACGGCTCTCCGCATATCGGACAAATCGTATCATCGAAAACGGAGCCCATAATAGATACTTCTTCTAAGTTATCTTGTTTACTTGTTTCTTCGCCTTCCGTCTCATTTTCAGCATTCACCGAGTTATTTCCTGTGTACTGCTCAGAGGCATTGCCGAGTGCCTCTTTCAAAACTCTTCCGCATACTGTGCAAGTCTGCGGCGTTGTGTACGTTGCAGCCGGACCCGGGGTATGCTCTAATACCGCGTCCGGAACGCCGATGACTTTTTCATAGTTCTTTCCACATATTGAACATTCATGCCAGTGCATGGTCTCATCTGATGACCATCCCTCCGATCGTTCATGACCGCCGATGCAAGTCTGTTCAGATTTGATCTCAGCGGCGTTTACCGTGAGCTTTGTCTGATCTTTCGCAATTCCCGCTGCACACGTTGCAAACGCCAACACGCCGATCACAATAGCCATAATACTCTTTGCCTTCATAACACACTCCCTATGTCTCATCAAAGGCTGATGAGTTGTGCCGAAAGCCCGACCCGACCGGGCTGCATTCCTATGGTTTCGGCATATTGTACGGACATTTGTCCGTACAAATCTATTGTAGGAGGTTGAGGGTGTTCATACCCTGCGAAAGGTTTCCCTGCCGCAGAGCACAGGAGATTTTCCAAGGCCTGAAACAAATTTAATTGGCCACACTTTCAGGTCTATGGAGAAAGTAAGGAGTCTTAAGCCGAAAGTCCGACCTGAACGGACCGCACCCCATCGGTGGTTTCAGCGTATTGTACGGACATTTGCCCGTACAAAAAATGGGATGAGAGAATATGAACTGCCAAAGATCTGACTTGAACAGATCGCATTCTAAATGGCTTTGGCGGATCTGCGCGGGGATCCGGGGGGGGCATCCCCGCGCTCATATAGAGGAATGGGAAAATGTTCCTGCACTTGCGGTAAGCAAAGCCTACCGCAAGATAGGGAGTGAACCGAAAGCCTGACTTGAACAGACAGCACCCCGTCGGTGGTTTCGGCATATTGTACGGACATTTGTCCGTACGGAGCGTAATCATGCGGCCCGAGTAAGTCCGCCCGCCAGCGAGAGGCAAGAGATCGTGCCCATCTCGCTGTTTGCCTCATAGCTGCGGTTCCAAACGTACGCAAGCACACTGTGCCGAGCAATGTTAGATTGCAGCAGCCATTCCCAATCTTCGGGATCGTCCGGCACGAGCAGAAAGTTGTAGCAGTCGCCGAAGCCCATCTCGCTATGGATCACGGCATAGACGAGGCACTTGTACTTTCTTTCGATCTCATTCAGCTTGACAAACACGTCTTCGTTCCCTTGCGCGGGATAGCCGTAGCGGTTTTCAAACACATACACTTTGTCGCTTTGCTCGAAGTCCTCGATGTAAAGCTTTGCAACTTGCAGCCTTTTCAGGCACGCAAGGGCCTGTTCTTTCTTTTCCGTTCTTGTTGTTTTTGTGGTTTTTTTCATAACATCACTCCCTGTTAAATTTTTTATTGTGTCTGAGTTTCATCAAGGCACTTCAATGCCTTTCCTACAAAATCCATGGCAAACAAAAGGTTTTCTATTTTGCCGCAGGTTTTCTGCCCTGCTGCGCTGTTTTGCAGCTCTTCCGGCATTTTTCGATAATCTTGCCATGCCTCCTCTTGAATTCTTATGATCTTGTTGCCACAAACAGTTAGCTGCTCCATGAGCTTGGCGATCTCTTCATTTTGCAATATTCCCATTTTTTATTCTCCTTGTCCGTACATTTGTCCGTACATTACCAATGCCAAGGGATCAATACATTGCCGAGGAACGAAAAGATCGCTCCAATCAGCCAAAGCAACCCGCAGAAAGCGTGAACGAGGATCCACCAAAGCACGCGCCCTATCGTTACAAAAACATTCTTTACAGTTACCTTCTTCATGGCTTCCCTCCTTCTGTACGGACAAATGTCCGTACGATTATTTTTTATTGCCGGCAGCCACCAACTCTATTTCGTCCGGATGATTGTCGCAGAGCCAATCGATCGAGACGTTGAGCAGGGCTGCGATGCGCCGAAGATGCAGCATAGACGGTTCTCTCAATCCGCTTTCGAGGAACGAGTATGACGTCTGCGAAATGCCTATCCTTTCCGCAACCTCCCGCTGCGTCATGTTGGCATTGATCCGAGCTGTTTTCAAACGGTCACAAAACAACTTCAGAGCCTCCTTTGTATCAAAAATTACAGTGTAATATTTGACGGGTAAAAAAATATCTGGACTCTACAAATACGTAGATCGATTACATTATAATCTACATTTCTGTAGATGTCAAGCCTTATCTACAAATTTGTATTAAAATATTTTCGAGGTGATAAAATATGAACTACGGTGAAGCATTACGCTATCAAAGAGTGTCAAACGGTAAATCCTTATTGGATGTGGAAAAGGACACGGGAATAAGCAATGCGAATCTCAGTCGGTGGGAATGCGGAAAAGTTTTACCTAATATCGACTTTTGTGTGCGCCTTGCAGATTACTATGGCATTTCACTCGACGAACTTGTCGGGCGAGACTTTATCGGACAATCTACGTCATTGTCATCAAAAAAATCAACCAAATAATTTCCCTAACCATGCCCTTCCATGCGGAGGGCTTTTTTCATGCCGTTTGAGCTCCCCTATCGGGTGAAATTTACGAATTAAAAAGCATCGCTACGCTATAACGAATTAAATTCCTATACATTGTGCTTGCAGTATAGCATACAATTTCATGTCTGTCAAGCCGTCTGATGAAAAAAATTCCTAAACGCTTGCATTTTTTTTGCGCTTCTGTTATAATGTTCTCAAAGGAGCCTTTTATGAACGTATTCAAGCAACTCAGACAGGAGCATAGATTTACTCAAGCGTATCTTTCCTATTTGTTGCACGTCGATCAGACGACGGTATCGAAATGGGAGACGGACAAAGCGCTTCCCGAGCCTAATATGCTGATCAAACTTTCCGAGCTATACAACTGTTCGATCGACTATCTTCTTGGCCGTTCAAACTCTCGACACCCGAATGATCTTTATCCGCCATCGATCACTTATAAGAAGCTTGCATTGACGAGGTATCTCTCCGATGAACCCCCGCCTCCGTTTAAGGTGAAGGCTGCGGAAGCGGAACTGATCGAAAAATATCGTTTGCTCTCCGAGCGCTCCCAATCAACATTACGGCAGCTCCTTGACCTGATGGTCGAAAATGAGCCGCAAGGTCCGAAGCAGAAAAAGCTACCGAAGGACAATAAAAACTAATCGAATAACGGCTGCACTTCTTTTTGTGGCTTCTCCCCTACGCTCTCCCCTTCCGGGAGAGCTTTTTTCATGCCTTGTCGGAACGATGATTACAATGTAATAATCGATACATCGATATTATAGCATTGATATATCAATTTGTCAATAGTTATATCGATATTTTCTGCTAAAATTTAGCCATGAAAAATTTTTCTTTGAGATTGCGCGAATTGCGAAACGAACAGGGCTACACTCAAAAGCAGCTTGCGGAAAAATTAAACTATACCCAAAGCAATATTTGTGAATGGGAAAAAGGCACAGTAGAACCACGGGCAAGCGCTCTTAATGCTATTGCTAATTTGTTCAGCGTCTCGGTTGATTATTTAATTGGCAGAACTGACGATCTTGGCGCTGTATCTTCCTTTGACTTAATTTCCTCAACGTGCTCGCCCAAAGAACAGCAACTCATCCGCTGCTTTCGTGAGCTGCCGGAAGCCTCGCAAGATCTCATCCTCGGCATGGTGAAAAGCGCCGCGGATGCAGCAAAACGTGCTTGAAGGCATAAAAAAAGACCCCGCTATGATTGCTCAAAGCGAGGTCGGCCATTTACATTATTTTTTACACAAATTCGATCTGTAATTTTCACCCAAGAGCGGTAGCTACTCTTTGAAGCGCTTGAATAGCTAGCCGGATCTTGAAATCTTTTTTGAATTCAAGGAAAAGCTCTCAGTTTGTATTGACTTTTCCCCTTCTATCTGTTATACTTCCTGCAAGGAGATCATACTATGGCACTCATTGAACGGAAGGAATACACCGATTGGCTCAAACGCTATCGGGACAAAAAGATCATTAAGGTTATTACGGGATTGCGGCGCGTCGGCAAGTCCACTATCTTTGACTTATATATCGCGCAGCTTTTGAAAGAAGGTATCGCCTCCGAGCAGATCGTCAAGGTCAATTTTGAAGAATTGGAGAACGAGCCGCTGATAGACAGGAATGCGCTCTACCGTTATTTGACGGACAAACTTCTGCCCGATCGGAAGCTGTATATCTTTCTGGATGAAGTGCAGCGTGTCCCGGAATTTGAAAAAGTTGTGGACAGCCTGTTCGTCAAGGACAACGTCGATTTGTATATCACGGGTTCCAACGCAAAGTTTCTCTCTTCGGAGATCGCCACACTGCTCACGGGGCGATATGTGGAGATCAACGTACTGCCCCTCTCCTTCCGCGAATATGCCGATCATTTTGCGGCAACCGGGAAAGACCGCCGTGCGCTGTTCATGGATTACATCACCTACGGCGCTCTCCCCGGTATGTTCATGTTTGATACAGGCAGCGCCGAACAGCGCGAGTATGTGGAGAGCGTCTACAAAACCATCCTCGAAAAAGACGTGTTAAAGCGCAATTCCGCCGCAAGCAGACAGCTTGTGGAGAGTTTATTGAGCTATCTCGTCTATAACATCGGCTGCCTAACCTCTGCCAAGCGCATTTCGGACACCCTGAATTCCAACGGAACGAAAGTCTCCTACAACACCGTAAACAGCTATATCGAAACCTTGCAGGACTGCTTTTTTATCTACAAGGCAGACCGATACGACATTGTCGGGAAAGAGTACTTAAAACTCATCAACAAGTACTATGTCACCGATTTCGGTTTCAAGTACTATATTCTCAACAACAAGACGGTGGAACTTTCGCAGATCCTTGAAAACCTCGTCTTTCTGGAACTCAAACGCCGCAGGTTTAAGATCGCCACAGGAAAAATTGCCGAAAAAGAAGTCGATTTCATCGTAAAAGATGTAAACGACGGGCTTATTTATATCCAAGTCGCCGTCACCGTGATGGACGAAGTAAAGCTGGAACAGGAACTTCGTCCCTTCCGCGAGATCAGAGACAACTATCCGAAGTACATCATCACGCTCGACGACCTGTTTGTCAAAGATCATGACGGCATCAAGACGATCAACGCCCTCGACTTTTTATCGGGGCAACCGCTATAACTATCCATTCGATTCCTTCCCTTCATGAGTCCTCATAACGAACTTCATCTATAAGCGCCTGAATATCATCTTCGTCAGAAAGGCCCAATACTTCAGCGGCTCCTTCAAAGGCAGATTGAGCTTTGCGGATGGCTGCGGCAGAGGTATTATCATTTTGTTCTCCTCTGATGGCAGCCTTCATCGCATCCAACATTTCTTTGGAAGAATAGCGTTTGTCTGTCAGTTCGGCCTCTTTTTCTGCTTCTTGCAGCTTACAATCAATTTCGTCCAAAGGCAGCGTCACATTTTGTTTTTGCCCCCGCAGCATGACTTTCCTGAGAGACGCGCTTAAATTCCTTCAGTTCCTCCTCCGTGAACTCCTCGGGGATATCGATTGATGCGGCTTCTTGAAGCATCTTGATTTGCTCCGGAGTAAGCGATTGAGATAAATCATCGATCGTTTTATAAATCATAGCCATACTTATATTATATCAGGCGCAACGTAAAATGCAACTATTATGTTGTTTTCGCGCTTAGGTATTGAATTTCTTCTTGTGGTATCGTATCATCTTCATACATTCTAATATGGAGGTGGACCATGCGGTACACAGAAGAAGAGTATCGGGCTTTTCTCGAAGAACTCATGCAGAGGATCTTCGCGGAACACTCCAAGATCAGCGTGGCATCGGAACGGTGGAGAACATCTTTCACCGTGCTTCACCCTGATTTTGGGCAAAAAAAAGCGCCTCTGATAGCGCAGAGGCAAAGGAGGCGACAGGACAGGAAAATATTCAGAAACAAGTTGCTGCGTCTCAGACGCTCGATGAAGGCCATACATCGGCGTTTGGAAGCAAAAGCCCTCTACGGGAACAAGAGGGAGCAACAGGATACTCAAGATCGACACTTATTAAATTTACGACTCAGGAGGTCGATAAGATGTCGAAGTCTTTCAAAAAGGAGTTTATTGTCAATGGGATGGTCGCCCATATCATTAAACGGCCAAGCGGAAAAAACAGTTGCGTCTACGAGATCCGTTATCGAAGAAACGGTTTTGATATTTCCGTTTCGAGCGCTAACTTGATGGTCGCAAAAGCGAAATTCATTGAGGCTGCAAAAAATCCCTTCAAAAAGGAATATCGGGCAAAAGCCAAAAAAAGGGATATTTCCTTCGGGAAGATCGCTGAAGAGTGGCTCTCCTATAAGCAGGGGAAGATCACGGAAAAGTGTTGGAAAAGTTATAAGGTCATGGTTGAGACGAAGTTCGATGACGAATGGAAAGCAATGGACATTACCGAGATCCACACGAGCGATCTCGATGAGTTCATGCGGCAGTTCTCCGACAAGCCAAGGGCTTATGAGGATATGCGCACGATCTTCAGCTCAATTTTTAAGTATGCTGTTGCAAGCGGCGTGATCCAACATAACCCTCTTCAGCTTATCCCTTTCAAACGGGCAGAAAGAACGTCAAGAGAAGCGCTCACGGAAAAGCAGGTCAAAGCGTTCCTTGAACGCCTGAAAGATGTGAAATTCGATGAAATCAGGCAATGTGCATACGCGATCTACTTCTTCGGGCTGCGGCCATCGGAGCTGGATGCTGACGCGCGGTTTGAAAATGGCTTTTTGATTGCGCGCAATCGCAAGAGGAAAGGTGGGAAGATCGAATATAAGAAGATCCCGATCCCACGTCAGGCGAAAGGGCTGCTTGATTTAAGCAAACCCATTAAAATGCCCTTCGAGTACTCTAAATTTGCGCGGCTTATGAAAGAGGCGCTCGGAGATGATGGCCTTACATCCTATAATTTAAGGCACACGTTTGCCACACAATGTGCCGAAAAAGTTCGGGAAGAGGTCGTGGATATATGGATGGGCGATAGTCCGGAGCGTCTGATCGGGAAATTTTACATCCATTATACGGACGATTTCATGAAAAATCAGATGGAACAGGTAAATTTCATAGTGTAACGTCTGTATTGTTTATTCCCCAAAATGTTCCCCAAAACAGGCCAAAAATCGATGAAAATCAAATTTATCATAAATGAAAAACCCCACATATTGTGGTTATATCGCCAATATAACTACAATATATGGGGTAAATGGAGCTACTGGCCGGACTTGAACCGGCGACCTGCTGATTACGAATCAGCTGCTCTACCGACTGAGCCACAGTAGCGTGCCGCGTTTCACAACGCTTATCTATTATACGAAAAGCCCGCGCAAAAAGCAAGCGTTTTTTGCCGCGATTTTATACTTTTTTTCCGCGCGGAACAAATAGTCTCACGTCGCCGCGCTCCGCCGTCACCAAGATGCTCCCCTTTACGCCCTCCTCGCCGTCAAAATCCCAGGTAACGCTCTCCCCCGTCTCGATGCGGATGCGTTTGCCGCTCAAGGCGGCGATGTCTTTTTTTTTCACCCTGCAGCCAAAGAGGAAGAGGGAGGCAAGCGAAAAGTATTTGGTGAACTTTTGAAAAATGTTGGGCCGCGATGCCTGACGGATGACGACGACTTCCAGCTTGCCGTCCTTCATGCTGCCCGCGCGGTTGATGGGCCATCCTGCCACCGAGCGCCCGTTGAGCACAAAGACAAGCACGGCAGAACCTTCTAATCGTTTGCCGTCGCAGTCGATCTTGAGGGGGAAGACCTCAAAATCGAGGTTGTGGAGGATGGCCTCCACGGCATAGGCAGCCGCGCCCATCACGCGCTTTAAGGGTTGGGGCGTATTATAGGTGGCGCTCGTGAGAGCGCCCGCCGCCACGATATACATGGCGCGCCGCTCCCCCACCTTCATGCAGTCCAGCCGCTCTGCTCTGCCGCCTAAAATGACGCCGAGCGCGCCTTTTAAGCTCCTCGGGATGCCGAGGGAGCGCGCCACATCGTTGACGGTGCCCGTGGGAAGGTACCCGAGCGGCGTCTTGCTGCCCTCTGCGGCCTGCAAAACGTCGTTGAAGGTGCCGTCGCCGCCTGCGAAGATAACGGCGTCGTACGCTTTCAGACCCGCCTTGACGCGCGCCATCAGCTCCTCCGCGCTCTCCGTCTCTACGGCGTCCACGCGCTCGTAATTATGATGCAGGCGCCGCTTGATATAGGCGAGCTTTTTGCCCACCGTACCGCGTCCGCTGCCGTGATGATAGAGAAAGAGACAGCGCATTTTTAGCGCCTCCTGCGCAAGATATCGCCTTCGCGCAGCACATAAGGGCAGTCGAAGGAGACCACTTCCTGCACGCGCTTGGCGTCGGTGCAGGGCGCGCCCGTGCTGTCCTTCATGTTGCGGACGGCGATCTTCTTTCCGAAGGCATCGGAGGGCGAGAGGATCTCGAGCGTGTCCCCTTCATAGAAGCGCGTGCGCATTTCGGCATATACGCGCCCGCAGCGTCCGGAGCCATCCTCGGGGTCCTCACAGCCTCTGACGACGGCGATGAATTCGCACGTTCCCTTGGTCTGGGAATTTTCATAGGAGACCGTCTTACTGTTCTCTCCCAGCATATAGGCGGTCGTATAGTCGCGGTGGGCGGCGCAGGAGAGCTCCTCTTGGAGCGCCTCAACGTCTCCCCCGTCGAGGAGGCGGCGATAGGCGTTGACGACGGTCGCGAGGTAATATTCGCTCTTCATGCGCCCCTCGATCTTGAAGGAACAGACGCCCGCGGCGGCAAGCTCCTGAAGGTGCGCGCTCATGTTGAGGTCCTTGCTGTTGAGGAAGTATGTCCCCTTCTCGTCCTCCTCTACCTGCGTCCAGCTGTCGTTTTTGCACTCCGACGTCCTGATCTCATAGCGGTAGCGGCACGCCTGCACGCACGCCCCGCGGTTGGAGGAGCGGCCGTCGAGGTAGTCGGAGAGCAGGCATCTGCCGCTGTAGGAGATACACATCGCCCCATGCACAAAGGCTTCGAGCTCAAGATCGGGGTTCTCGGCATGGATATCGGCAATTTCCGCTAAGGACAATTCGCGCGCCAGCACCACGCGGCTTGCGCCCAGCTCCTGCCACATGGCGGCAGCCTGCGCGTTGGTGGTATTGGCCTGCGTGGAGATGTGGATAGGAAGGGAGGGTGCCGCCTCTCTGCACGCGCGGAAGACGCCGAGATCGGAGATAAGCACGGCGTCCGCCCCGAGGCGTTCGAGCGTTTGGAAGTAGGCGGGCAGCTGCTGAAAATCGGCGTTTCTTGCGAAGATATTGACGGCGACGTACACCTTCTTGCCCCGAGAATGGGCAAAGGCGATGCCCTCCGCAAGTTCTTCGTCCGTGAAGTTATCGGCAAAAGTGCGCAGAGAAAAACTCTTGCCGCCCAGATAGACGGCATCCGCGCCGTAATAAAAGGCAAGTTTTAACTTGTTGAGGTTGCCCGCCGGGGCAAGCAATTCGGGTCTTTGCATTTTTTTATCCTTTTTTCACGCTCATGGCGAGGCCTTCACCGACGGGCAGCACCTCCGTTTCAAGATCGGGGTCGCCCTTCAGCAGTTCGAGATATTCGCGGATGTGCTCGACGAGCATCCTCCGCTTGGGCGGCACGGGCACGGAGCCGTCCACCCAGCCGAAGAGCAGCACATCGTCGGAAAGCAGCACGCCGCCCTTCTTCAAGAGCCGCTTGCAGTCGGCAAGATAGCGGCGGTACTGCACTTTTGGGCCGTCGAGGAAGATGAGGTCGTATTCCCCGTTAAGCAGCGGCAGGATCTCCCCCGCATCCCCTTCGTGGAGCACGGCGCGTTCCTCCACGCCGAAGCGGCGGAAGTTCTCCCGCGCCCTCTGCGCCCGCTCCGCATCGAGCTCGATGGCGGTGAGATGAGCCTTAGGCGCCGTCAAGAGCATTGCGCAGGAAGTGAGCCCTTCCGCTGCGCCTATCTCGAGGATGCGGGAAGGCCTCCTCTTTTGCACGGCGGCAAGGAGATAGGCAAGCGTTTCGTCGGGGCAAGTGGGGTCGCGCCCCTTCTTCGCCTCCTCGCGCAGGGCGTAAAGCTCTGAAAAGCGTTCATCCATAGAAATACCAAGAGACCGCGTCTTGCGCGGTCTTTCTTCTTACAACTCCTGCACGACGGGAAGGATCATGGGAGACTGTTTGGTCTTTTTGAAAAGGTGGTTTTTGACGGCGCGCTTTAAGGCAGCCGCAATGTCGGTGGGAGCCGTCTGCGCGTTGACGCTGTCGAGCGTCTTTTCCACAACGTTTTCAAGTTCGCGCAGCGCCGCCTGCTCGTCATGGAAGACGATGCCGCGGCATTCAACGTCGGGATCGCCTAAAACGACGCCGTTCGAGAGCACGACGGAGACGACGACGAGCCCCTCTTCGGACATTCTGAGGCGGTCTTTGAGCACTTCGCTCTTGCCGTAGTCCTCGAAGCCCTCGCCGTCGATGAGTCGCGCGCCCGCAGGGAAGCTCTCGCCCTGGCGCAGGCTGTCGTCCGTCACTTCGACGCAGGTGCCGATATCGGGAATAAAGATGGAGGAGGAGGGCATGCCCAGCTCTTCGGCAAGCAGGGCGTGCCGCTTCAAGTGGCGGTATTCGCCGTGCACGGGAATGAAGAACTTGGGATCTAAGAGGCTGTGCAGGATCTTGTGCTCCTCCTGGCAGGCGTGCCCCGAGACGTGGATCTTTTCGAGGCTCTCGTACACGACGTTAGCGCCCTTCTTGTAGAGGTTATTGATGACGCTGTAGATCATGCGCTCGTTGCCGGGGATGGGGCTCGCAGAGATGATGATGGTGTCGTTGGCGCCGATGGTCACCTTGTTGAACTCGCCCGCTGCCATGCGCGTGAGGGCGCTCATGGGCTCGCCCTGCGAGCCCGTAGAGATGATGACGATCTCGCGGTCGAAAAAGTTCTTGGTCTTTTCGACGTCGACGATGACGCCTTCGGGAATGGTCATCTCCCCGATCTTGAGGGCGGCCTCCACCACGTTGAACATACTGCGCCCAGAAAAGGCCACTTTGCGGCGGAATTTGACGGCGATGTCGATGATCTGCTGCAAACGGTGCACGTTGGAGGCGAACGTCGCGATGATGATGCGGCGGTCTGCGTTCTCGGCAAAGAGGTGTTCGAGCGTCGTGCCCACCACCTTCTCGCTCATCGTGTAGCCGGGGCGTTCGATGTTGGTGGACTCGCCGAGATACAAAAGCACGCCCTTCTTGCCGTATTCGGCGATCTCGTTAAGGTCGATGGGATGTCCCGCGACGGGCGTTAAGTCGATCTTGAAGTCGCCGCTGTGGAAGATGATGCCGTAAGGCGTTTCGACGGCGAGCGCCATTGCCCCCGCGATGGAGTGGTTGACGTTGACGAAGTTGACGGTGAAGCACCCCGCCTTGACGCGGTCGTGGGGCGCGACGGTCTGTTCGACGACGTTGTTCAAGCGGTGCTCGCGCAGCTTATTGTCGACGAGCGCCAGCGTGAGCTTGGAGCCGTAGACGGGCGTCGAAGGGTCGAGCTCCTTCATAAGATAGGGCACGCCGCCGATGTGGTCTTCATGCCCGTGCGTTAAAAAGACGCCGCGCACCTTGTTCTTGTTCTGTACGAGATAGGTGATGTCGGGGAAGACGAGGTCGATGCCCGGCATCTCCTCGGTGGGGAAAATGATGCCCGCATCGATGACGATGATGTCGTTGCCGTACTCGATGGCGGTCATGTTCTTGCCGATCTCGCCCACGCCGCCGAAGAAGAGCACCTTGACGGGCTTTTTCTTCCTGCCGCGCTGCCCCTTCTCCTTTTGAGGCGCCTTCTCCTTGACGGCCTCTTTGGCGGCGCCCTGCGCCTTCTCGCCGCGCTTTTTGGGCTGCGCCTTTTGCGGCTCCTTCTTGGGCTTTGACTGTTCTGTCGCGGCTTCCGTTTTAGCTTCTGCCTTTTCGGGGAGCTTGGTCCCCTTGCCCTTGGCGCGGGAGCGGCGCTTGGGCTGATAGCCCGCCTCCTCCATCGCCTCTTTGCAAAAGAGCTTCTGCCCGCCCTTTTGTTCCTGCTTTTCTGCGGGCTCGTTCCCCGCATTCTTTTTGGCCTGTTCGCGGTTATACGCTTCGATGCCGTTCAGAATGGCAAGCTCGATGGCGCTCCGGCCTTCCTGTTTTCTTTCTTTCTCCAAAAATAAGCTCCTTTGCCCGCGGGCACACCAAGAAGAGAGAAAAGATAGCTCCTTTCCCTGTTTATTTCCCCTGCGGGCGATATAAAGTGTATTTATCTTTTCACGCTCGGCGTGAACCATTCTTTAAGGATGCGGCGCTTGATAAATGCCGCTCCCTCTATTTTACACGAAAATAGCATAAAAGTAAATTTCTTTTCCCCGTTTTTTTGCGCAGAATAGGTCTTTTTTGGGGATTTTTTCCCATATTTAGTATGCTTGGCGGCGAATTTGAAAAAATGTCGTCAAATGCTTGCCAAACGGCAAGAGAAGGTCTATAATAATTTAAGATGACTTATGCGCGTGAATGGCTGCTATTATGCGTTTTCCGCGAATAATTTTATATTTGGGAGGTAAATATGAGAGCTTATAACTTTTCCGCAGGCCCTTCCCAGCTGCCCCTTGAGGTCCTCGAGGAGGCGCAGAAGGAGTTTTTGGATTTTGCGGGCACCGGGATGTCCGTCACGGAGATCTCGCACCGCAACAAGAAGTTTGAGGAGATCGTCAACGAAGGGAGCGCCCTTCTGCGCGAACTTTTAGGCATCCCCGACGATTATGCCGTTATCTTTGTGCAGGGCGGCGCCAGCCAGCAGTTTGCGGCAGTTCCCCTCAACCTCATGCACAAGGGCAAGGCGGACTATGTGGTGACAGGCAACTTCGCCAAGAAGGCCTTCCAGGAGGGTAAAATTTACGGCGATGCCGCCTGCGTCGCCTCCTCCGAGGATAAGACGTACACCTACATCCCCGACGTGAAGAGCATCCCCTTCCGCGAGGATACCGACTATGTGCACATCTGCGCCAACAACACCATCTTCGGCACGCGCTATGTGGAGTTCCCCGAAACGACGGCTCCCCTCGTCGCCGATATGTCCTCCGACATCCTCTCGCGCGAGATCGACGTCAAAAAGTTCGGCGTCATCTATGCGGGCGCACAGAAGAACCTCGCTCCCGCCGGCGTGACGCTCGTCATTGCAAGGCGCGACCTCATTCAGGAGCCCCTCTCCATCTGCCCCACCCTGCTCAAGTGGAAGGTGCAGGACGAGAACAACAGCCTCTATAACACCCCTCCCTGCTTCTCCATCTATATGGCGACGCTCGTCCTCCGCCGTCTTAAAAAGCTGGGCGGCATCAAGGCCATCAACGAGATCAACGAGTACAAGGCGGGGCTTTTGTACGACTTCATCGACAACTCCTCCTTCTACACCAACAGCGTGGAAAAGAAGTACCGCTCCATCATGAACGTGCCCTTTGTGACGCCTAATAAGGATCTCGACGCCGCCTTCATCAAGGGTGCGACCGAGCGCGGTCTCGTCTCCCTCAAAGGTCACAGGCTGGTGGGCGGTATGCGCGCCTCCATTTACAACGCTATGCCCGTCGAAGGCGTCAAGGCGCTCATCGAGTACATGAAGCAGTTCGAGGAGGAGAACAAATGAAGATCTTAAAGCTCAATTCCATCAGCGCTGCCGCCGACGAGACCTTCCGCGGCTATGAGTATTCGGACAGCGTCCAAGACCCCGACGGCATCATCCTTCGCTCCTTTGCGATGCACGACTATCCTCTCGGCGAAAATCTGCTCGCCGTGGCGCGTGCGGGCGCGGGCGTCAACAACATCCCCATCGATAAGTGCACCGAACAGGGCATCGTCGTCTTCAACACCCCGGGCGCCAACGCCAATGCGGTGAAGGAGCTCGTCCTCTGCGAGCTCTTCCTCGGCGGCAGAAAGGTCGTCGACGGCGCGAATTGGGTGCAGTCGCTCAAAGGGCAGGAAGGCGTGGGAAAGCTCGTCGAAAAGGGCAAGGGTAAGTTTGCAGGGCAGGAAGTGCTGGGTAAGACTTTGGGCGTCATCGGTCTCGGCGCCATCGGCGCCATGGTCGCCAATGCCGCCATCGACCTCGGTATGTCCGTCATGGGCTACGATCCCTACATCTCCGTCAAGAACGCCTGGCTCATCAACAACCGCGTCAAGTTCACTTCCGAGCTTTCGGCGATCTTTGCAAACTGCGACTATATCACCCTGCACGTTCCCCTCACGCCCGACACCAAGGGCATGATCGATAAGGAGGCGATCGCTGCCTGCAAGGACGGCCTCGTCATCATCAACAACGCGCGCGGCGACCTCGTCGACTCCGACGCCATGATCGAAGCGGTGGCAAGCGGCAAAGTTTCCCGCTATATCACCGACTTCCCCGATGAAAAACTGTTGGGCCGCGAGAACATCCTCTGCGTGCCCCACCTCGGCGCCAGCACGCCCGAGGCGGAGGACAACTGCGCCTACATGGCGGCAAAGCAGCTCACCGACTATCTCGAAAACGGCAACATCACCAACAGCGTCAACTATCCCGCCGTTTCCATGCCGAGGACGAGCGCTTCCCGCGTCTGCGTGCATCACAAGAACGTCAAGGAGATCCTCTCGAAGATCCTTGCCATCGTCTCCTCGCAGGGCATCAACATTGCCCATATGCAGGATCAGAGCCGCGGCGAGTACGCCTATCTCGTGCTCGATCTCGACGATGCTTTAAGCCCCGAAGCGGTCGAACTCATCCGCCGCGTCTCGGGCGTCATCCGCGTGAGAGTTCTGTAAGAACAAAAAGCGCCTGATAGAAAACGAACTAACGGCATCGGCTCTTGTTCCGATGCTGTTTGTTTCTTGCAGTCAAACTAAAATGCAGGTGGGACAATATGCTGATCAGAGCAACGTTTGAAGATATCATAGAATACGGAGATTTTGTTTATCGTCTCGCGATCGATCCCACAAAATCATGTTATCCGTCTTACTCGGACGGCATAAAAACAAGGTCAGATTTCTTCGCGTCTGCGGAACAAGCTGTCACCAAGGACACATCCGAGCTGCTGCTGTTCTTTATCGACGGTATCATTGAAGGCTGGCTCTCGTTTTATTGGATCCCGGAGGAGAAATACCTTCAGTTAAATGCTTTTAACATCGACTACGGCGCGGAACAGGCTTTGGATGAGTTGATCGGGATGCTCGAAACGAAGTTTACGGGATATACCGCTTATTTTGGCTTCCCCGGGGACAATTTGGCTGCGATCAATTTTCTTGCAGAGCATGATTTCAAATGTATCGAACAGGATTGGAATCATTCGTTTTTCTTTGAAGGCTATACGGCAAGAGGATGCAGCTCTCGCGTTGAAAAAATATCCCGGGATAATTTTGATCGGTTTCAAATGATATATCGCGCCGGTCCTGAAACCTTTTGGAATGCGGACCGTATCCTGGAAACGCTTGAAGATTGGACGATTTTTGTTTACGGACGTGCAACCCCTTTGGCAGCCATTTTCTTTCGAGGGAATGGCGGATATTATGAGATATACGGAAGCGTGTTTGCAGATGATGTGTTCCGGGAAGATGTGTTCCGTGATTTGCTGAAAGCCGCATTGGATGAGTGTTATCGATTGGGGGCAAACTATCTTACCTATTTCTGCGGAGACGACGAAAAGCTTATATTGCGCGAATCGGGGTTCCGCTGTGTCGGCCGATATGTTTTATATATTAGAACCATATGATATAAAAATTCGGCAGGAATGTCTGTAATGGCAATCAGCCGTCTCCATGCCGAGGACGAGCGCTTCCCGCGTCTGCGTGCATCACAAGAACGTCAAGGAGATCCTCTCGAAGATCCTTGCCATCGTCTCCTCGCAGGGCATCAACATCGCCCATATGCAGGATCAGAGCCGCGGCGAGTACGCCTATCTCGTGCTCGACCTCGACGATGCTTTGAGCCACGAAGCGGTCGAGCTCATCCGCCGCGTCTCGGGCGTCATCCGCGTCCGCGTCATCTGACCCCCGCCCTTCCGCCCGGCGTTTCTTGGGCGGAACAAACACCCCATCAAGATGAAAAGGCACGGCTTTTTGCCGTGCCTTTCTTTACGTTGTTTCCCCGATGACGGCATCCGTCGCCGTGTATTCAGTCAAAGAGTTTTCCTTGACCTGGATGCACAGATAGCGGAGCGCGGTATGGTCGGCAGCAAAGAACCGCCTCTTGGCGCACGGAGCAATGCGAATCCAATCGCCCTCCTGCAATGCGATGGTCTGGCCGTCGATCTCCGCGCTCCCCGCTCCTTCTAAAATGCCGTAGATCTCTTCGTTCTGCTTGTGCGCGTGCACAAAAGGTACGCTCGTACCCGCGGGGAGGAGATTGATGCTGACCTCGGCTCCCGTCAGAGCGAGCAGATCGTGCAGCTCCACCCTGTTTTCCTTTCCGACGTTTGTTTTTGTGTAGTTTGCCATAAGTGGCACCTCCTGTTTGATATGGCTGTATGATATCACATTGCGGCTGGAATGTCTGTAAGGTTACCTTTTTATTATCGGATAATCATTTGGTTTCCAAGTCTCTTTTTGAAACCATTGCTGGGGCTGCGATACTTTCCTCTTTCATCAAAGCACTATGAAAAAGGCTGCATCGGGTTTGGATGCAGCCCTGTTCTGTTTACGGTTTGACTTTTTGGAGGATATCGGAGATGGCTGCGGCGAGAGAGCCGAGCGTGCCATCGCCGAAGGGATTGGCAAGCCCCGCGCGCGACACAAGGCCGCGGAAGGGAATGGTGCCGCCCGCCGCGACGAACTGCTTATAGCGTGTAAGCGCCTCGCCGTAATTTTTTTCGGAGAGCACGAGGAACCCGAAGGCGACCGTCTGCGCCAAACAGTAGTCGATATAGTAGAAGGGGCTCTCGAAGATATGCGCCTGATACTGCCATCTTGTGCCCTCCTCGAGGTAGGGAATGCCCTCATAGGTGAGATAGGGACGGTACGCCTTCTCGAGCTCCAGATAGGCCTTATCGCATTCCTCGGGCGTCCAATCGGGGTGCTCGTAGACGAGGTGCTGGAATTCGTCCACGATGCAGCCGTACGGGATAAAGGAGAGCGCGTCGGCGAGGTGCTTGTAGCGGTAGCCCCGCTCCTTTTCGCCGAAGAACCGCTTCATGTACGGCCAGCACAAGAACTCCATGCTCATGGAGTGGCATTCCGCCGTCTCCATGCCGCCGATGTCGATATCGTAGTCGACACCGCCCACATCGATGCAGTGCGAGGCATAGGCGTGCCCGAATTCGTGCGTTAAAACATCGGCGTCCGCCGTCGTGCCGTTGAAGTTGGCGAAGATGAAGGGCTGATGATATTCGCCGATGAAGGTGCAGTATCCCCCGCCCGCCTTGTTGAGGCGGCTCTCGACGTCGAGCGCCCCCGCCTCCGCCATGCTGTCGAAGAAAGCGCCGATCGAGCCGTCCATCTCGTGGTACATGAGGCTCGCCTCGCGGAAGGCATCTGGAATGGAGAGCGTGAAGGGCGGGTTGCCCTCTTTCGTGTAGACGTCGTTGTCCGAGAAGCGGAACGTTTCAAGCCCCATCTCCTCCTTGATGCGCCCCTTGAGCGCGCTGACGACGGGCACGATGGCCTCCCTGACGTTGGCGCGGAAGGCCTCCACCATCTCCCGCGTGTAGCCCGTCCTGTTCATGCGGTAGTAACCGAGCTCCACATAATTTTTATAGCCCATCTTCCTCGCCATCCTGTCGCGGATGTGAACGAGCTTGTCGAAGATATCGTCGAGCTTTTCGCGGTTAGCGGCAAGGCCGCGGCCGATGGCGTCCGCAGCCGCCTTTCTGACGGCGGGATCGGCGTCCTCGAGTTTTCCGCGCAGCACGGTGAGCGGGATCTTCTCCCCCTGCCAATCAAAGAGCATGCCCGCGATCAGTTGGGAATATTCCGTCGTCAGGGCATTCTCCTGCTGTTCGTCCTCGACGATCGCCTCCGAATGCGCCTTGACGGCACAGGCAAAGCTCTTGAAGAGCACGTCGCCCAGCTTTTCTTCGAGCTCCTTGCGGTAAGGGCTTGCAAGCATCACGGCGTAGTAGCGCGATAGCTCGTTGTGGACGAGCGGCATCACTTCGTCGTAGTAGTCCATCTCCCCTTTATAGAAGGGATCGGCGGTGTTCTGCGTGAAGCGGATGTTGGCAAGGCAGTAGGCGGAGTCAAACTTTATGCGCTCCGCGATGAGTTCCTTGCGCGCGGCGAGCACCTCGTCGGCGCTTTGCGCGGCGTCTGCGGCAGAAAAGAAGCTTTGAAAGGCTTTCTGCATCTCCTCCAGCGTCACGCGGTCATAGGGAAGGTCGTTTACTTTTGTCATAAATTCCTCCAAACGTTCATTCCTGTCTATTTTACTCCTCTTTTTGCGATTTGTCAATCCCCCATTTTTATTGACGACCACCCCCGCCGCAAAGCAGACGGCCAGCCAATACAAAAAGAGGAAAAAGACGACGACGAGCGAGAGTGCGCCGTACAGCTTTTCCTTGCTGCCGAGGCGGGCATAGACGAGAAAGACGGCGCTCGCCCCCAGCCATAGGAGCGCGGTAACAAGGCTCCCGCGGAAGAAAGCGCGGGCGGGGAGCTTCACGGGGGCGATATAGCGGTTGAGAAGGTATGCCGCTCCAAAGCCCAAAAGGAGAAAGACGGCCCCCGAAAGGAGCATTTCAAGGGGCGGGGGCAGCGTCCGCAAGAGCCGCCTTACGAGGACGAGCGCTCCAGCCGCCGAGGCAAAGAATAAGAGCACGCCGAGGGTAAAGGCGATGGCCTCAAAGCGCACCCGCAGCCCCTTGTGCGGCCGTAAGACGCCGTACAAGATCTCTCCGCTCCTTCTCAAATGATAAAAGAAGGCGGAGCCCGACCACAGTGTCGTCACGATGAGGAGGACGCCCGCGCCCGAGGCGGCCTTCCCTGCGTGCTCGCTCACATAGAAAAGGAGCTCTTCCGCCCAATCAAAGAGCTCGAAGGAGAGCTCCTCCAAAGGGAGGCCGCTCTTGCCGAAGAGCAGCGTCAGCCAAAAAAAGAGCGGCACCAGCGAAAGCACGAGGAAGAAGGTGAGCGCCCCCGCGATCGTCGTCACGCGGTGATAAGAAAGGAGCGCAAGTGCCCCCTTCCCCCATTCATATGCCCGCCGTACGCCGCGCCCGATCTTTTCCCGCATACACCTAACTTGTGCAATTTGCAAAAAAAGCTCCCCGCCGAAGCGGGGAGCAAAGCTGCATTAAAATTATTCGAGTTCGAAGGCACCCGTGTAGAGCTGATAATATCTGCCCTTCTGCTCGATGAGCTGTTCGTGCGTGCCGCGCTCGATGATGCGCCCGTGGTCGAGCACCATGATGACGTTGGAGTTCTTGACAGTGGAGAGGCGGTGAGCGATGACAAAGACCGTTCTGCCCTCCATGAGTTTATCCATGCCGCGCTGGACGATGGCCTCGGTGCGCGTATCGATAGAGCTCGTCGCCTCGTCGAGGATCATGACGGGCGGGTCGGCAACGGCGGCGCGGGCGATGGAGAGAAGCTGTCTCTGCCCCTGCGAGAGGTTGGCGCCATTGTGCGTGAGCATGGTGTCGTACCCTTCGGGCAGGCGGGAGATGAAGTCGTCCGCACCTGCAAGATGGGCGGCAGCCTTGCACTCCTCGTCCGTCGCGTCCAGCCTGCCGTAGCGGATGTTGTCCATCACCGTGCCCGTAAAGAGGTTGGTATCCTGCAGCACCATGCCGAGCGATCTTCTCAGTTCCCCCTTCTTGATCTTGTTGATGTTGATGCCGTCGTAACGGATCTTGCCGTCCGCAATGTCGTAGAAGCGGTTGATGAGGTTGGTGATGGTCGTCTTGCCCGCGCCCGTCGCGCCGACGAAGGCAACTTTCTGCCCGGGGCGCGCGTACAGCGTGATGTTGTGCAGCACGATCTTATCGGGGTTATAGCCGAAGTCCACGTCGTACATTCTTACGTCGCCCTCGAGCTTGGTATAGGTGAGCGTACCGTCGTGATGAGGATGCTTCCACGCCCACATGCCTGTGCGCTCCTCGCACTCGGTGATGTTGCCGTTCTCGTCCTCTTTGGCGTTGACGAGGGTGACATACCCGTCGTCCGCTTCGGGCTTCTCGTCGATGAGCATGGTGATGCGCTTGGCACCCGCAAGACCCATGACGATGGAGTTGACCTGCTGGGAGACCTGCCCCACGTTGTTGCTGAATTGGCGGGACATCTGCAAAAAGGCGACGACAACGGCGACCGAGAAGGGCGCTATTTCCACGATGTTGGTGACGGCGCCGTTGGTGATCTCAAGAATGCCGAGGTTATTCACCTCGCTGATCATAAAGAAGGCGCCGCAGAGTGCCACGATGACGTACATGATATGCCCGACGTTCATGATGATGGGCATCAGCATATTGGCGTAGCGGTTAGCTCGGTCGGCGGACTCAAAGAGGTGATCGTTGACGCGGTCAAAGTCGCGCTTGGCCTCCTCCTCGTGGCAGAAGACCTTGACGACCTTCTGTCCGTTCATCATCTCTTCGATGAAGCCCTCCGTCTTACCGATGGCGCGCTGCTGTTCGAGGAAGTACTTGCCCGACCCTCCGCCGACGACTTTGGTGATGAGGGTCATGGCGACGATGCCGACGACGACGATGAGCGTCAGATAGACGCTGTAATAGAGCATCATCACGAAGAGCGTCAAGACCATCACGCCCGAGCGCAGCATCTGCGGCAGGCTGATGGCGATCATCTGGCGCAGCGAGTCGATATCGTTGGTGTAATAACTCATGATATCGCCGTGGTTGTGCGTGTCGAAATAGCGGATGGGAAGATCCTGCATGCCGTCGAACATCTGCTCACGCATCTTAGCGAGGAAGCCCTGCGTGATGATGGCAAGGAGCTGCGCATGGATGGCGCCGAAGATGAGCGACACCGCATACATGCCGATGAGGACGAGCATGTTGCCCGTGATGTCACCGCCCCACGCGGCCCACAGATCCTGACCTGCGGGAGTTGTCGCCTGCGCTTCCTCGATGATAGAGTAGATATTCTCCATGAAGATGGCGGGCACAGAGCTCACGACGGCGTTGATGACGAGGAAGACGATGGTGATGGTCGTCATGCCGGGGTAGTAGCGGAAGAGCGCCTTCATCACGCGGGAGAAGGTCCCCTGCTGCTTTTTGGGCTTTGCTTCGGGTGCCGCAGGCATATTGGGGCGTACTTTTGCGTGCAGTTTAGTTTTCATTATCGCCTGCCCCCTTTACCTGAGAGTGATAGACTTCCGCATAGATGGGATTGTTCTTGACAAGCTCCTCATGCGTGCCGACGCCGTTTATTTTTCCGCCGTCCATGACGATGATGCGGTCGGCGTCCTCCACCGAGGAGATACGCTGGGCGATGATGATCTTAGTCGTCGTGGGGATATAGTCGCGGAAGGCCTTGCGGATGAGGGCGTCCGTATGCGTATCGACGGCGCTCGTCGAGTCGTCGAGGACGAGGATCTTGGGCTTTTTGAGGAGGGCGCGCGCAATGCAGAGGCGCTGCTTCTGCCCGCCCGAGACGTTGGTGCCGCCCTGTTCGATATAGGTATCATACCCCTCGGGGAAGGCGCGCACGAATTCATCCGCCTGCGCGAGCTTGCACGCTTCCACGAGCTCCTCGTCCGTCGCGTCGGGGTTGCCCCAGCGCAGATTTTCCTTGATGGTGCCCGAGAAAAGCACGTTCTTTTGCAGCACGACGGCGACCTGGTTTCGAAGCGCCGTCAGATCGTACTGCCTCACGTCCACGCCGCCCACTTTCACGCTCCCCTCCGTCACGTCATAGAGGCGGGAGAGAAGGTTGACGAGCGACGTCTTGGAGGAACCCGTGCCGCCGATGATGCCGATGGTCTCGCCCGATCTGATGTGCAGATCGATATCTTCGAGCACGTTCTTTTCGGCGTTTTCGGAATATTTGAAGTTGACGTGGTCGAAGTCGATGGAGCCATCCTTGACTTCGTACACGGGGTCTTCGGGGTCGTGCAGTGTGCTCTTTTCGGTAAGGATCTCCACGATACGGCGGGCGGACTCCAATGACATGACGATCATCGCGAAGACCATGGAGAACATCATCACGGAGGCGAGGATCTGCATACCGTAGACGATGAGCTGGGAGACCCTTGCAACGTTATACATGGGCTCGCCGCTGCTCATGATGAGGTAGGAGCCGATAAAGAGCACGGCAGAGAGCACGCCGTAGAAGGCGAACTGCATGATGGGGTCGTTCCAGGCGAGCAGGCGTTCTGCCTTCGTGAAGTCCCTCATGAGGGCGGTGGAAGTCTTGTTGAACTTCTCCTTTTCGTACTCCTCTCTCACATACGCCTTGACGACGCGGATGCCGCTGACGTTCTCCTGAATGGACTCGTTCATGTCGTCGTACTTGTGGAAGAGGCGGCGGAAGGTGGGCATGACCTTATACATGATGCCAAAGAGCGCCGCCGCCACCACGGGTACCACGGCGATGAAGATCCAGGCAAGATCGCCGCCCATCACAAACGCCATGACGAAGGAGAAGAGCACCATGAGGGGCGCGCGGATGGCAAGGCGCACGATCATCATGTATGCCATCTGCACGTTGGTGACGTCCGTCGTCATACGGGTGACGAGGGAGGGCGTCGAGAACTTGTCGATGTTCTCGAAGGAAAATTCCTGGATGTGATAGTAGAGGTCCTTGCGCAGGTTTTTGGCAAAGCCCGTCGAGGCGCGCGCGCAGAAAGCGCCCGCCAGCGTGCCCGCCACGAGCGATGCGACGGCGATCGCCACAAGGATGCCCGCATACTGCCAGATTTTGGCCCAGAATTCCGCCTTCTCGGGGTCCGCCATGGTGGCGGGCATCGATTGGATGACCTCGACGAGCATCGAGATGACGAAGGGCATCAGGCATTCGAGAATGACCTCGATGGAGACGAGGAGGGGCGACAAAATAGACGCCAGCTTGTACTCCCTGATGCTCTTTCCAAGTATCTTTAACAAAAGAAGTCCTCCTTTCCGCAGAACAGGCTGCGGATCGTAAGAAAAAAATTGAGACCCGATGTCACATAAGAAAAAGCGTAAATCCCGAGCCGAAATTTACGCATTCTCTTTACATGATTATCCTATCACGCATATAAAATAATGTCAAGCGTGCGTGAAAGAAAACTTGAAAATCTTCACGCATTTTTCATTTTTCGAGGGCGTATCATTGAACGTGCTTCCGAGTGCCGGGACGCTTATTCCTGCTCCAAAAGTTCGTTGAAAAACTCCGCATAATCTGTCCGTCCCTCATCGACAAAGCGGATGGCGCTCCCCGGATGGCGGTTGAGCATCCCCGTGAGGAGGTAAGCGGGATCGAAGCCCCACTTGGCGCCCTGTTCGCGGATATAGGGCATACATTGCTGCAAAAACCGCAGGATGTGCGCAAGCTTATACTTGGGATTTTTCAAAAAGCCCAAAAGGAGTTCCATGCGGCAGTTGCCTGCGCCCCTTCCCATGCCGCCGACGGTGGCGTCGAGATAGTCAACGCCCAGCGCCGTACATTCAATGGTATTGGCAAAGGCAAGTTCCTGGTTGTTGTGCGCATGGATGCCGATGGCTTTTTGGTATTTTTCGCCCGCTTCAAGGTAACGTTCGGCGATGACGCGCATCTCCTCGGGGTAAATGGAGCCGTAACTGTCCACGATGTAGATGATATCCGCAGCGGAATTCCCGATGAGGTCAAGGGCAAGGGAGAGTTCTTTTTCCTTCGCCTTGGAGATGGCCATGATGTTGACGGCCGTCTCGTAGCCCATCTTGTGGCAGTGTTCTGCCATCGCGAGCGCCGCAGGGATCGTGTTGATGTAAGTGGCGATGCGGTACATCGAAAACGGACTGTTTTCGCGCGGGCCGATGTCGCGCTCATAGTTGCAGCGGCCGACATCTGCCATGCACGAAAGTTTAATTCCTTCGGGGACGCCTCCGAGCACGGTCAAAACGTCTTCGTCGCGGCAGAACTTCCACATGCCGAATTGGCTTTTGTCGAACAGATCGGGATCGGACTTATACCCGAGCTCCATGTAATCGACGCCGGCGCGCACATTTGCTCTTACGAGCGCCCGCACCCAATCATCGGAAAAATCAAAGCGGTTGACCAGTCCTCCGTCCCGCATCGTCGCATCCAAGACTTTAATGGACGGGCGGAAGGAGAGCAGCGTTCCTGTTTCTCTCATCTTGCGCATTCCTCCTCAGCTGTGCCGCTTTTTGAGCTCCGAGCATACGTCGAAGAGCGTCACTTCCTTCTCGCGCAGCAGCACCAGAAGGTGGTATAAAAGGTCGGCGGTCTCCCCCACCAGCTCCTCTTTGTTTTCGTTCTTGGCGGCAATGACCGTCTCCACCGCTTCCTCCCCCATCTTCTTGGCGATCTTGTCGATGCCCTTTTCAAAGAGATAGGAAGTGTACGATCCCTCCTCGGGGTGTACTTTTCTGTCGTCGATGACGCGCTCGAGCTCGGCAAGGAAGCTCACGCCCGCGCCCTCCGCCTCTTTTTCCACGTTGAAAAAGCAGGAGCGGCTGCCCGTGTGGCAGGCGGCGCCCGTCTGCTCGATTTGAAGGAGCACGCAGTCCTTGTCGCAGTCAAAGGTGATGCCCTTGACTTTCTGCACATGACCGCTCGTTTCTCCCTTCTTCCAGAGGCACTGCCGCGAACGGCTCCAGTAGTGGGCATAGCCCGTCTCCAGCGTCTTTTGGAGCGCCTCCTCGTTCATATATGCCTGCATGAGCACATCGCCGCTCGCTTCGTCCTGCGCGATGGCGCAGATGAGCCCGTGCCCGCTAAATTTGATGCCGTCCATTTAACCCTCCATGCGGATGGCGATGCCGCGCTCCGCGAGATAATTTTTGAGATCTCTCATGTTGATGATGCCGAAGTGAAAGAGGGAGGCCGCAAGCGCCGCATCCGCTTTGCCTTCCGTCAAAACGTCGTAGAAGTGGCTCATCTTGCCCGCCCCGCCCGAGGCGATGACGGGGATATTGACGGCCTCTGCCGCCGCGCGCGTCAGCTCGAGGTCATATCCTTCTTTGGTTCCGTCGCGGTCCATGCTCGTAAGGAGCACTTCGCCCGCGCCCAAGCTTTCCGCCTTCTGGATCCATTCGATGGCGTCGAGCTCCGTCTTCACCCTGCCGCCGTTGAGGTAGACGTCCCATCTCCCCTCGTCGTTGCGCTTGGCGTCGACGGCGAGGACGACGCACTGCCGCCCGAACTTTAAGGCTGCCTCCGTAATGAGGGTGGGATCCTTGATGGCAGCCGAATTGACGGCGATCTTATCCGCCCCGCAGGAGAGCATACGGCGGAAGTCCTCCGTCGTGCGGATACCACCCCCCACCGTGAGGGGCAAAAACACCTGCTCGCTGGCGCGGGAGATGATCTCCCACATGGGCGTATTGCCGCGGTAGCTTGCCGTGATGTCCAAAAAGACGAGCTCGTCCGCGCCGAAGGCATTGTAGAGCTTAGCGGCCTCCACAGGGTCGCCTGCATCGACGAGGTGCACAAAGTTGACTCCCTTGACGACCCTGCCGTCTTTGAGGTCGAGGCAGGGGATGAGACGTTTGCTTAACATTCAAACTCCCCGATCGCTTTTGTAAGGTCGATCGTCCCTTCATAGATGGAGCGTCCTAAGATCGCCCCGTAGACGTTGTTTTTTTTGAGCGCTTCTAAGTCTTCCATACTGCGGATGCCGCCCGAGGCGATGACGTTGAGCCCCGTCTCCGCCATCTTGACGGTGGCGTCCACATTGACGCCCGTGAGCGCGCCGTCGCGTCCCACGTCGGTGAAGACGGCGTCCGTGAGCCCCAGCCCCTTTGCCCTTTGCCCGAAGGAGAAGGCGTCCTCCTCGGCGGTCACCGTCCAGCCGCGCACGGCAAGTTTCCCCTCGCGCGCGTCGATGCCCGCGACGATCTTTTGCCCGTAGAGCGCGGCGGCTTCTTCCAAGACTTCGGGCTGTTCCACGCAGACGGTGCCGAGCACCACGCGGTCGGCGCCCGACAAAAAGCGCTCTTTAATGACTTGCAGCGAGCGGATGCCCCCGCCCGTCTGCACGGGAATGCCTAAGGCGGCGATGCGCTCCAAAATGCGGGAAAAGTCGTTCTTTTCGTCGAATGCACCCGAGAGGTTGACGACGTGCAGGATGCGCGCACCTGCGTCCAGCCACTGTTTGGCGCGGTCGACGGGGTCGCCGTAGTCGGTGACGGCGTCGCGCTTCCCGTGCAGAAGGCGCACGGCGCGCCCCCCTAAGATGTCGATGGCGGGATAGAGCTTCATCTTACAACCTCATGAAATTGCGCATGAGCTGCAATCCCACGTCGCCGCTCTTTTCGGGGTGGAACTGCACGCCGTACACGTGCCCCTTGCCGATGGCAGAGGCATACGTCCGATAATATTCCGTCTTGCCGATGGCGTACTCGTCCGCCGTATCGGCATAGTAGCTGTGCACAAAGTAAAACTGCGCGCCCTCGCGGATGCCCGCAAAGAGGGGCGAGCGCTGCTCGCTGACGGCGTTCCAGCCCATCTGCGGCACCTTGCCCTCGGTAAAGCGCACGGCGCGGCCGGGAATGAGGCCGAGACCCCTATGCAGCCCCTCCTCCTCGCTCTCGTCGAGCAAGAACTGCATCCCGAGGCAGATGCCGAGGATGGGCAGCTCCCCCGCGCGGGCCTTGACGTAGTCCGCAAGCCCCGTCCTTTCGAGGTTCTCCATGCCCGCCGCAAAGCTGCCGACGCCGGGCAGAATGAGGCGCCCGCACCGGTCGAGCTCCCTTCTTTCGGCGGTGATGACGGCATTGCCGCCCAAAAACTCCACCGCCTTCTGCACGGAGCGCAGATTGCCCATGCCGTAGTCGATGATGCCGATCATTCGAGCACCCCTTTGGAGGACGGGACGCGGTCGGAGACGACGGCGACGGCGTCTTTCAAGCACAGGGCGAGCGCCTTGAAGATTGCCTCCGCTTCGTGATGCTTATTGCCCCGCCGCAGGAGCTTGACATAGAGGTTGAGCCCCGCGTGCGAGGAAAAGGCGCGCAGGAATTCCTCGACAAGTTCGAGGTCGAACGCTCCCGCTTTGCCGTCCATCTTGTCCTCAAAGGCAAGATACGCCCTGCCGCTTAGATCGAGCGCTACGAGCGCCGCCGTTTCGTCCATGGGCACGATGCGGTCTGCAAAGCGTGCGATGCCGCGCTTGTCGCCGAGGGCCTCCTTGAAGGCGTCGCCGAGGGCGATGCCCACGTCCTCCACCGTGTGGTGGAAGTCGACATAGGTATCTCCCTTGCAGGTGAGGGTGAGGTCGATGCCCGAATGCACGGTCAGAAGTTCCAGCATATGGTCGAAAAAGCCCACGCCCGATGAAATTTCCGCCACGCCCGTGCCGTTCACGTTGAGCGTCAGGGCGATCTCCGTCTCTTTGGTCTTTCTTTCGATGTGCGAAGTCCTCATTTGTTTTCCTCCTCGAGGCGGGCAAGCACCGCCCGCGCGTGTGCCATCAGCGATTCGCTCTCCGCAAGCCGCACGATGTGTTCGCCGTCCTCCTTGAGCGCCTCTTGCGTGTAGCGGATGACGCTCATCTTGCGGGTGAACACGTCCTCGCTCAACACTTCAAAGAAGCGCGCGCTGCCGCCCGTGGGCAGGATATGGTCGGGCCCCGCGAAGTAGTCGCCGACGGGCTCGGGCGTATAGGCGCCCATGAACACCGCCCCCGCGTTCTTGATCTTGGGGAGCAGCGCCTCGGGATCCTTGACATACAGTTCGAGGTGCTCGGGCGCGATCTTGTTGGAGATCTCGGCGGCTTCCTCGAGGGTATCGGCCAAAATGATGCCGCCGCTCGAAAGAAGGGAGCGCCCTGCGATCTCCTTCCTCGGAAGCACGGCAAGCCGCGCCTCAACGCGCTCGGAAACACGCTCTGCAAGCGCTTTATCCGTCGTGACGACGAGGGCGCGGGCAAGCACGTCGTGCTCCGCCTGCGACAAAACGTCGGCGGCCACCCAATCGGGATCGGCGCTTTCGTCCGCAACGATGAGGATCTCGCTCGGCCCTGCCAGCATATCGATGCCGACTTGACCGTAAACTTCCTTCTTTGCGAGCGTCACATAGATGTTGCCAGGGCCCGCGATGACGTCCACCTTAGGCACGCTCTCCGTGCCGTAGGCAAGGGCTGCTACGGCCTGCGCGCCGCCCATCTTGAAGACGGCCTCCGCGCCGCACTCCTTGGCGGCAACGAGCGTCAAGGGGTGCACCTTGCCTTCCTTTGCGGGCGTTGCCACGATGATGTGCTCCACTCCCGCGGCTTTGGCGGGCAGCACCGCCATCAGGACGGAGGAGGAAAGGGGCGCCGTGCCGCCCGGGACATAGATGCCCGCTTTTTCCACGGGGCGCACGACATAGCCCGTCGTCCTGCCCTCTTTCGTGACGACGTTGTCCTTTCTGCCCGCACGGCTGTGATATTCAAAGATATTGCGGATGGCAAGCCGCAGGCTCTCTAAAAGCGCGGGAGAGATCTCCCTGTACGCCTCCTCGTATTCCGCTTGCGAGACGCAAAAATTTTCCTTCGTGAGCTGCGTCTTATCGAAGCGCCACTCATATTCGAACACGGCTTCATCGCCGCGCGAAGCGACGTCGCTTACGATCTCTTTGACGCGCTTCATCTCCTCTTGGCGTTCCTCGAAGGGCCGCTCCAAAAGCTCCCCGCTCTCCTCTTTGGTGACGATCTTCATGCCACTTCCTCCTTGACTTTGGCGATAAGCGGAAGGATCTCCGCCGATTTTGTCTTCAAGCTCACTTTATTGGCAACGAGCCGCGCCGTGATGCCCGCAAACACCTGTTCCAGCACCACGAGCCCGTTGGCTTTCAAAGTGGAGCCCGTCTGCACGACATCGAAGATGACGTCTGCAAGTCCCGTGACGGGAGCAAGTTCGATGGAACCGTGCAAGGGGATGATCTCCACGTCCTCTCCCCGCTCCGAAAACAGCCTCCTCGCGGTATTTACATACTTGGTGGCGACGCGGAGCGCGGGGCTCGTTAAAACGTCTTTGCGCTCGGGATAGCCCGCAAGGCAGAGCGAACACTCCCCGAATTTGAGATCGAGCATCTCGTAGATATCCCTGTCTTCCTCGAGGAGGGTATCCTTCCCCACGACGCCGAGGTCGGCAACGCCCGCTTCCACATAGACGGGCACGTCGGAAGGCTTGACGAGGAAGAAGCGGTAATTGCCGTCCGCGCTTGTGAGTACGAGCTTCCTCGTCTCCTCATACAAGACGGCGGTATCCACGCCGCAGCGAGCCAAAAGCTCCGCGCTCTCGGTGGCGAGCCGCCCTTTGGCAAGAGCAAAGGTGATCATGCTTCCCCTCCCACGAGGAGCACTTCATACCCCTCGCTTTTTTCTTGTTCCGCGCCCTCTTTTCCCGTGAGCGCGCTCAGCCGCACCCGTTCGCCCTTTTCGCTCAGCGCAAGGAAGGTGCGGTAGGCCTCCGCCTCGCAGCCCTCCTCTGCCACGAGCACGAGCGGCTTTTTCTCCTCGGGCAGCGCTCCCTGCCGCTCGAGGGCGACGAGGATGCGCTTCAAACCCAGGGCAAAGCCGACGGCGGGCATATGCCGCCCAAAGGCATCGGCTAAGTTGTCGTATCTCCCGCCGCTCAAAACGGGCGCGCCGAGGTCCTTGACGAGCCCCGAAAAGACGATGCCCGAATAGTAGGAGAGCGACTTGATCATGCCGAGGTCGTAAGAGACATACCCCTCGTACCCCATGGCGGCGAGCAGGCGGTCTATCTCCATGAGGTTTTTAACGGCTTGGCGCGCACAGGCATTTTTGGTGAGCCTTTCCGCCTCTTTGAGCACTTCCGCGCTCCCGAAGAGGGCGGGCAGCGCCAGAATGTTGTTGAGGGCGTCATCCTTGACGTCCGCTTTTTTTAAGAGGCGCTCGGCGTTCATCGTGTCCTTGCGGTTGATGCAGGCGCGCACGCCCTCCGCCTCCTGCGGAGTGAGGCCGCTCTCCTCGAGGAGCCCCTTGAAATACCCCACATGGCCGATATCGATGATAAAATCTTTGAGCCCTGCCTCTTTCAGGCATTCGATGGCAAAGGCGATGCACTGCGCGTCCGAAAAGGCGCCCTCCTCGCCGAGGCATTCGACGCCCGCCTGGTAAATTTCGCGGCTCGAGAGCCCGCCTCCGTTTTCAAGGTCGTACTTATCGGCAAAATAGCTCAGCCTCGCGCGCTCCGCTCCCAATTTTGTGGCGGCGATGCGAGCGATGGAGAGCGTCGTATCGGGGCGGAGCACCAAGAGCCTGCCGTCCGTGTCCGTCATCTTGAACATCCGCTCTTCGGGGAGAGCGTTGCCGCTTCCCGAGAAGGTATCATAATATTCAAGGCCCGCCGTCAGTACGGGAGAAAACCCCGCTAAGGAGAACTTCTTCGCAAGTCTCAATTTGAGCCCGCTGAGGATGGAGCATTCGCGCGGGAGCACGTCCTGCACGCCTGCGGGCAGCCTGCTGTAAGCCATATTTCTCTCCGAAAAATGCAAATTTCTTTCTGCATGATTATACCATTGACGGCGCGGAAAAGTCAAATAAAAAAGAACAGTTTGCCTCTCTCGCCGCAAAAACTCTCTTTAACCCCTGTAATATCCTGCATTTATGCAGAAATTATGCTTCTTTTCAACGGAGGCACAAGAAAAACGGCTCCGCGAATACGGAACCGTTTTGGTGGGAAGAGGTGGATTTGAACCACCGAAGTCGAAGACGTCAGATTTACAGTCTGATCCATTTG
>CALVTT010000011.1 GCA_944363045.1 uncultured Clostridia bacterium
GATTTTTGCGGTGCAATTTGATATTATATAGGCAATATAAAGACTGATGCGTGTAGCCTTTTCGTTCACAAATCACAAAAGAGCAGCATCCATGCAAAACATGGGTGCTGTTTTTGTGTCACCGCGCTGTTTTTTTTGACCGCCGCGCTCTATTCTCGCGCTCTATTCCCGCGCCTATTTGTGCGCCCCGTTCCTCTGCCGCACAGCGCTCGTGATCACGCTCTTTGTAGTGCCTATATTATTTTTGCATATTGACAAACAGGGTTTGATGAGATATAATGATGTTGAATATTATTTTTTCACCGAGCGCGAAATACCGGGATGACGACACTTGAATTTAGAGTATGCCTCTATCCGATCTTGCAAAGAGAAGATCTGACGTTTCGCGAGGAAGACGTGTATCATAGTATGCTGAATGAGCAGGAGGAGAGCGGACTTATGTCTGCGTCCCCCTTTTTATCGCAGCTGACGGTGCAGAATGTCAATGAGCTTCGCCTTCTTCGGGACGATTCACTTGTATTCATCATTGCGGATGCAGAACTTTTGACGGACGATAATTTTTATCAGATCAAGTTACAGATCGAATACAACAAAAACTATCTGTTCCCGTCGAGAGATATCTATGAAAACTTGGCGGAAAGTATGTTCTATGGCGGACAAACGATCCACTATCAATATTTTGGATTGGATACAAACGAGATGCATTTGTATTTGCTTTCCTCGGAAACAAACGGCAGACGGCTGTTTTGGGAAGTCCGCTGTTTCGAGGACGAGTTGGATTCCTTGATGCAGGTGACATTTTAGATTGTAGAAAGGGGGCAATGTGGTATGAACGCATGAAAAGCAGATCACCGAATCGATCGGTGGGATAACTTCAAAAAGCATCTTGTATAAACTCAACATGAGAAATCATATGGTTTGATTTCTTATAAAAAGCAAAGGATTCAGGAGGTTAAGATGAAATTAAAGCATTTCATGATTTTTTGTATTTTGATGATCTGTACGACAATGACAGCCTGCGGCGGCACGGTCAATGAGCTCGGCATCCGTGAAATAGAAAATGGAAATATGGTCACATTCGATCTGTGGGGACTTGTTGCTTCTACATTTGAAGTCAACAAGATTACTTTGACGGGAGAAAATGGATCGGAGTTTATTTGTTCTACAAGCTCAGGTGACGCGAGTAAAGAAGGGGTGTTTTTGTTGAACTCATACTCGGGCGGCACTTCTGTGGCCGTACCGAGCGGCTCGACAATTTTTTGGTCAGATAGGGATTATGGCGAAGATGGTATGACGACCGCCCAAAACGACTGCATTTGGCTTGAATTTGTCAATCAAAAAAAACACCGCATCCTGGGTTATGCGGTGGTCAGAGTGGATAAGGTCTCAGATCTTGTTTATGAGCCGACTTTGATAAAGTCGGTGACATTTCCGAAGTTGAATTGGGTCACCATGGAACAGGTCGAACAACTGATGGATGAAGTGGAGAAAAATGATGCGGAGAGCGAATGATCATGAGAGCAAAAAAGTTGCCGATTTTTTTGTGACGAAGTTATCTTTTGTTTGTTTGGACATAGATCTGCTGCTGAATTTCAGCAAATAAGCCCCGCGGTCTCGCGGGGCGGGCGAGGTCACGCACGGGGCGCCGGAAAGGGCAGAGCATCCGCACGGGGCGCCATACGAAAAAGATGTTATTCCCGCTCTTCTTCGGAGGGGCGGGGATCTTGTTTTTCCCGGGGCTCGAGGGCGTCTTCGGGGCGTGCGGGCGTTTCCCCGGCGCCGTCCGGGGCGCTGTTCCTCTTTTGGCGGGGGAGGCGCTCGAGGGCAAACATTTCGGCGCGCGAAGGCTTTTTCCAAAAGAGCACGAGGACGGGCACGAGCAGAAGGAGGGTGCCGATAAGGTTGCAGATGAGGTCGCTCATCGTGTCGATGAGGCCCGAGCCGCGCGGTTCGGTCACCTCCCAATTTCCGTTCTCGAGCTGCCCCACGATGCCGTTCTGCCAGCGCTGGTTGTTGTAGCCGCCCGGCATCAGGCTGTCGACGGCGTACTCGAAGACCTCCCACAGATACCCCACGGCGAGCGAAAAGAGGAAGGCAAACAAGACGACGGCGAGCACTTTGCCCTTTCCCGCGGGCATATCTTTTAAGAGCAGCGTTGCGAAGGCGAGCCCCACGATGGAAAAGAGCGGGCCGCTCAAGGTGTGCAGGATCTTATCCCAGAAGGGGAGATAGCCGTATAAATTATAGAGGTTGCCGCCGCACAGCGCGGCGACGGCAAAGGCCATGAGGGAGACTTCGAGCGCCAGCGGGAAGCGGATGCGCAAGAGAAGTTCCACCAAAAAGACGGCGGCGGTCATCAGCGCGCAGAGCACGGCATACCACAGCCTGCGGAAAAGTTCGCCGTCCGCGATCTCCCCCCTTGCATAGAGGGCGAGGGTGAAGACGATGCCGCCGATGAGGATGAGCGCGCAGGCTGTTGCCGATATCAAAAGAACGCGCTTTCTCGTTTGTGCGGATGGGGAATGGGTCATGCAAAGCTCCTGAACAAGTATGGTCTATGCTATTATACCACTTGTTTCCCCGCCCCGTCAACCGCCCGTCTCTTCAATTCTGCCCATAATGAGGGGAAATTTCCTCAAAGCAGTTTACATTTTCCCGAAAATGCAGTAAAATGGGGGTATTATCGGGAGTTTATTTCGGAAAAGGAGCCGCATGGGGATATTTGCCCGCCTTAAACAACTGTTTTTTCCCGCGCCCGCCCCTGTCGGCTTAGGCATCGCCTTCGGCAGCGGCGGCGCCAAGGGCATGGCGCATCTCGGGGCGTTGAAGGCCTTCGAGGAGGCAGGCATCTCCTTTTCTTATGTTGCGGGCACGTCCATCGGCGCGGTCGTGGGGGCGCTGCTTGCCAAGGGCTATTCCTCGGAGGATATGCGCCGCATCGTGGAGGCGGTCAACCGCAGGGAATTTTCCAAAAATCTGCGCCCCTTTGCCGATCTCACCTTTGCCGAGCAGTTCCTTGAAAACTATCTCGAGGGCGACTTTACATCGCTTCGCCTGCCCTTTGCCGCCTGCGCGACGGACGGGAAGGACAACGGCCTCGTGCTGCTCAAAAAGGGGAAGCTCGCCCGCGCCGTCACGGCGTCCTCCGCCATCCCGCCCCTCTTCAAGGGGGTGAACATCGACGGGCGCGAGCTCTACGACGGCGCCTTTACCGACGCCATCCCCACCGACGTGTGCAGGGAGCTGGGCGCTCAGTTCGTCATCGGCATCGATCTTGGCGCCTTTGTCAAGCCCGAGGAAGAGAAGGGGCGCTTTACCCGCCTTCTCGGCAGCGCTTTAACATACATCCAGCCCGTGCACTACACCGAAGATCAGCGCACGCGCGGCTACAAGAGCGCCGACTATATGCTGCGCCCGCCCCTCGGGGCATTCCGCTCCACCGACGTCTCGGAGGGAGCGATGGAGGAGATGTACGCGCTCGGTTATGAGGAGGCCACGCGATGCATGGAGGAGATCAAAAGCGCGATACAAAACTTCTCGAAGGAGAGGAGCGCGAAAAAGCTCTCCGCCGCGAGGAGGCGCTAAAAAAGTTCAAGCGGGTGCTGCCCGCCCTCATCGCCTTCCTCTTGGCAGTCGCCGTTGCCCTCGTGCACGTCTTTGTGCCGCTCACCTCTCTCCTGCCCGCCTATACAATGGCGGCGCGGGAGGAGGGGGAGCTGCGCGTCCATTTCCTCGACGTGGGGCAGGGCGACTGCACCCTCGTCGAATTTCCCTCGGGAGAGGTGCTCGTCATCGACGCGGGCGACGGCAGTTTTATCAACCGCAGCCACACCGTGCGCTACTTAAAAGCGCTCGCGCCCCGCAAAACGATCATGCTTCTGACCCATGCCGACGCCGACCACTACGGCGGCTTCGAGCCCCTTTTGAAGGCGTTCGGCGCGGATACCTTTTATCTCCCCGCCTTGGGGGAGGATACGCCCGAATACGAAGCGCTGCTTGCAGCCGTCCGAAAGAGCGGCTGTAAGGCGGACGAAATGACCCGTTACGACGTCATCGCCGACGGTTCGGGCGCCTATCTTGCCTGCCTCTTTCCGAGGAGCATGGAGGAGGGGGAGGGGAATGAAACTTCCCTCGTGCTCTATCTCTCCTACGAGGGCGTGGGCGTGATGTTAGCGGGGGATATCTCCGCCGCCGTGGAGCGGCGCCTTGTCGGGGAGAACGCCCTGATGCCCGGCATCTTTGACAGCGGAGAGTACCGCGTGCGCCTCGAGGAAACGGATATTTTGAAGCTCTCCCATCACGGCTCCGCCTATTCGAGCTGTGAGGAGTGGCTTAAGCTTCTCTCGCCCGCAAAGGCGGTCGTCTCGGCGGGCAGGGGGAACGAATTTTCCCATCCCTCGCCCGAAGCGCTCGCCCGCGCCGCGGCAGCAGGGGCGGAAATTTACCGCACGGACGAGCTGGGCGACATCGTGCTGCATATCAAAAAGGGCGGCTATCGCCTCAGCTACGGAACATAGAGGTTATTATAGAGGTTATTTATGCGTTTGACGACATCGGGAGAATCGCACGGCAAAGGTCTCTTTGCCATCTTGGAGGGGGTGCCCGCGGGGCTTTCCCTCGACCTTGCGCGCATCGACGGGGCGCTCGCCCTGCGGCAGGGCGGCTACGGCAGGGGCGGGCGGCAGAAGATCGAAAGCGACCGTGCCGAGGTCATGACGGGCGTGAGGAACGGCGTCACGCTGGGGAGCCCCCTGACTCTCGCCGTCTTCAACCGCGATTTTGAGAATTGGAAGCCCTACATGGCGCCCGAGGGGTGCGACGTTTCGGCGCGGCGCTTGACGCGCGTGCGCCCGGGGCACGCAGACCTCACGGGCATGATCAAATTCGATACGGACGACGCGCGCAATGTTTTGGAGCGCGCCTCCGCCCGTGAGACGGCCGCCCGCGTGGCGGCGGGGGCGGTATGCGTGCAGCTTTTAGAGGTGCTGGGCGTGGATATCCGCCACTATGTGCGCTCTCTGGGCAGCGTCTTTGACGAGCGCGAGTACCCCTTTGAAGCGCTGCAAAACAAGTCCCCCCTCCTCGGCATGATGGACGGGGAGAAAGAGAAGGAGGCGGCGGCGCTCATCGACCGCGCCAAAGCGGAGGGGGATACCCTCGGCGGCACGGTAGAGCTGCGCGTCAAGGGCTTGAAGCGCGGCTTCGGCAGCTGCATGACCTACCGCGAGAAGCTGGACGCCCGCCTTACGGCGGCGCTCATGAGCGTGCAGGCCATCAAGGGCGTGGAGGTGGGGGAGGGGTTCCGCCTCGCCTCGCTCCCCGGCAGCCTCGCGCACGATGAAATATTCTTTGAGGAAGGGCGCGGCTATTACCGTAAGACGGATCGCGCAGGGGGCATCGAGGGCGGTATGTCCAACGGCGAGGAGATCGTTCTCCGCGCCGCCATGAAGCCCATCCCCACCCTCATGAAGGGGCTTCAAACGGTGGATACGGAGGGCAACGTGCCCGCCCGCGCCGCTGCCGAGCGCAGCGACGTCTGCGCCCTCACCGCCTGCGGTGTCGTCCTTGAAAGCGCGCTCGCCTTCGAGCTTTGCTCCGTCGTCCTCGAACAGCTGGGCGGCAGCAACATGAAAGAGATCGGGCGCCGCTATGAGGAGATGAAATGAGGACGATCGTATTAAAAGAGGAGGCACAGCCCTCCACAAGCACCATTTACTGCGGCGAGGGCGCGTTTTTGAGCGAGCTCCCGCGCTGCATTCAAGATTTCGGGCAGAAATTTATCTTTACCGACAGCAACGTCGAGCGCCTGTGGGGGGCGCACATCCGCAAGGTGCTGGGCGATGTGCCCGTGTTCGTCATGCCCGCAGGCGAGGAGCATAAGACGGAAGAAACGCTCTTTGCCCTCTTAAAGGCGATGGCGGAGGCGGGGCTCCACCGCACGAGCTGCCTTGTGATGATCGGCGGCGGCGTCGTGGGCGATGTGGGCGGCCTCGCCGCGGCGCTCTATATGCGCGGCATCGCCTGCTTCCAGGTGCCGACCACCCTTTTGGCGCAGGTCGACTCCTCGGTGGGCGGAAAAACTGCCATCGACTTCATGGGCGTCAAGAACCTCGTGGGGGCGTTCAACCAGCCCAAAGCGGTGTTTGCCGACCCCTGCTTCCTTTCCACCCTCCCCCCGCGCGAAGTGCGCTGCGGCATCGGGGAGATGGTAAAACACGGCGCGCTTTCTGAAGAGCTCTTTGAAAAGCTGCTCTTACGGCGCAAAGAATTGGCTTCCCTCGCCGTGCCCGTCGACCTCATTGCCGACAACATCGCGTTTAAGGCGTCTGTCGTCGCTGAGGACGCCAAAGAGAGCGGGCTTCGTAAGTGCCTCAACCTCGGGCATACGACGGCGCACGCGCTCGAATTGGCGCTCAAAACGCGGTCGCACGGGGAGTGCGTGCTGCTCGGCACCATCTTCGAGGCGGAACTTGCCCGTCGCCGCGAAAAATGCGACGAAAGCTATCTTGGCGAGCTCACCGCCCTCTGCCGCGAGGTGCTGGGGGGCATCCCCGCCCTGCCCGCGCCCGCCGTATGGACGCCGCTCGCCCTTTTAGATAAGAAAAACACGGAGAAGGACGCCGTGGTCATCACCGCGCCCGTCGGCCGCGGAACATATCGCCTCATCGCGCTTCCCTTTGCGGAATATGCGCGCGAGGCGGAGGAGATACAGGCAAAATTATGTTAAAGTTAGCTGTCATCGGCAAGGATGTCTCCCAGTCTCAAAGCCCCGCCATGCATACCTTTTTGCTGCACGCGCTGGGGGAGGAGTGCACCTATGAGGCGGTGAGCATCCCGCCCGAAACCTTTGGGGAGCGCGCGGAGGGGCTGTTTGAGCGTTACGACGCCTTCAACGTCACCATCCCCTTCAAGACGGACATCATGCCCTACCTCAAAGAGCTCAAAGGGGACGCAAAAACCTTCGGCGCCGTCAACGTCGTGCTCTCCAAGAGCCGCACGGGCTACAATACCGACGGCATGGGCTTTTTGCTGATGCTGGAAAACGCGGGCGTTGAAGTAAAGGGCAAGGACGTGCTCGTCCTCGGCGCGGGCGGCGCGGGCAGGAGCTGCATCAAAAAACTTGCCGAAGCGGGCGCCAACGTCTTCGCCTATGAGCGCGATATAAAGCGCCTTGAAGAAGTTGCAGAGGAGTTCGGCTGCTTCACCCCCCTCTACGAGGTGGAGGCACGGCCGTACAGCGTCATCTTCAACTGCACGGGCATCGGCATGCACAAGACGGTGGGCATGACGCCCTCCGTGCGCACGAAGGCGGGCGAAAGACCCGTGGGCGAGGAGCTCATTTCCCTCTGCGATACGGCGGTCGATCTCATCTATGTGCCCAAGGAGTCGGAATTTTTGCGCATCGCACGCACCTTGGGTAAAAAGACGGTGGAGGGCGGCTCCATGCTCTTCTATCAGGCCTATTACGGCGACTGCATCTATGTGGGGCGGGAGCCCGAGGCGGAGGAGGCAAAGCGCCTCTATGAGCAATACTGCAAGAAAGCAGACTGAACGGCTTGCTCGGGCGCATTCGCCGCGGGAGCGTGGATAAGGGCCGCGTAAAGTCTATGCGCGGCAGGCAATATAAGGAGGCAATATGAAGTTTTTAGTCTTGAACGGCGTCAATCTCGGCCGCACGGGCATGCGCGAGAAGGGCGTCTACGGCACGGATACATTGGAGAGCATCAACAGGGGGCTGGCTGAATTTGTCAAAGCGCACGGGCACGAAGCCGACTTCTTCCAGAGCGATATAGAAGGGGAGCTGTGCACGAAGATCGGGCAGGCAGAGGGCGTGTATGACGGCATCGTTCTGAACGCGGGCGCCTTCACGCACTATTCCTACGCCCTCCGCGACGCCATCGCGGGCGTCAAAGTGCCCGTCGTCGAAGTGCATATGTCCAACGTGCACGCGCGCGAGGAGTTCCGGCATAAGTCCGTCCTCACCGAAGTGTGTAAGGGGGAGATCCTCGGCTTCGGAAAGAACAGTTATTATCTTGCATTGGAGAGTTTTTGGTTATGAATATCGTACTTTGCGGCATGATGGGAGTGGGCAAATCGACGGTCGGCATCCGCATCGCGGAGCTGACGGGGCGCAGGTGGGTGGATACCGATATCGTCATCACCGACCGCTACGGGCGCATCTCCGACCTCTTTGAGTACTACGGCGAGGCGCACTTCCGCGAGCTGGAAACGAAAGTCGTCAAAGAGCTTGCGGGGGAGGACGGGCTCGTCATCTCCACGGGCGGCGGGCTCGTTTTGAACCCCGAAAACAACGAGATGTTAAAGAAGAACGGCAGCATCTTTTTCCTCCGCGCGAGTTTTGAAACGCTGCTTGCGCGCGTTAGGGCGGACGAGAGCCGGCCGCTTTTGAAGGATACGGGCAAGACGGCGGAAAAGCTGGGCGAGCTGATGGCGTGGCGCACGCCCATTTATGAACACGTTGCGGACTACATCGTCGATACGGACGGCCGCACGGCGGAGGACGTGGCGCAGGACGTTTTGAAGATCTTTTTGGAGGCGCAGAGCAGCGGCACGCCCGAAGCTTAACGGCTTGCCTGAAAGAGGTCGAGGGATATGCAAACACAAAAATATGCGCTCGTAACGGGCGGAACGCGCGGCATCGGCTTTGCGACTGCCGCGCTTTTGCAAACAGAGGGCTACCGTGTTACGGCAGCTTATTCAAGGGAAGGGGAAGATTCGGAACGCGCGCGGCGCGCGCTTAAAGGCGTGCGCTTCGTGCGGGCGGATGTGACGGACGAAGAGGCGGTGAAGTCCCTCATCGGGGGAATGGAGCGGCTCGATCTTCTCGTCTGCAACGCGGGCGTCGCCTCCTTTGCGCAGGTGCAGGATATAAGCCTTTTAGAGTGGGAGCGCGTGATGCGCGTCAATGCGGGCGGCGTGTTCCTCTGCTGCAAGCACGCGGTCAAAAAGATGCTGCACCTCGGCGGAGGCGGGGCGATCGTCAACGTGTCCTCCATCTGGGGGGAGACGGGCGGCAGCTGCGAGAGCGCCTATTCCGCCTCAAAGGGCGCGGTCATCGCATTCAGCAAGGCGCTTGCAAAGGAGCTTGCTCCCTCCAAGATCACCGTCAACTGCGTGGCGCCGGGCGTCATCGATACTGCGATGAACGCGCGCTTTTCAAACGAGGAGCTGCGTGCGATGGAGGAGGACATCCCCGCGGGCAGATTGGGCACGCCCGAGGAGATCGCGCGCGCCATCCTTTTTTTGGGCAGCGAGCCCTACATCACGGGGCAGGTCCTCGGCGTCAATGGGGGGGAATATATCTGAGCTTTGAATAAAACTTCATCTTTTCAGCCCAACGCAGTGCGGTCGCGCAAAATATAAGCGAGATCGCATTTTTTATGCTTTTGCATAGTACTATGCCAGACATAATACCGTGCATTTATGTCAAATGAGGTACTATTTCACTCAAAATGCAATACTATGTCACGCATAATAGCAATACTATGCCTGACATAGTATTAACGTTTTGCCTGATCATGTTAAAATTTTCCGCAAAAAAGAGGACTTTTGCCCCCTTTTGTCGTAATAATATTTGGAATTACGGCAATGAAAGAGAAAACGTACGAAAAAGAAGACCTGTTCTTTTCGCCCTATGCGCAGAAGTCGAAGGAGAGCAAGGGGAGGCTGCGTGAGGAGCCTCCTTGCCCCATGCGCACCGATTTCCAGCGCGACAGGGACAGGATCATCTATTCCAAGGCATTCCTGCGCCTCAAAAATAAGACGCAGGTCTTTTACGCGCCCGACGGCGATCACTATATGTCCCGCCTCACGCACACGCTGGACGTTTCGCAGATCGCCCGTTCCGCCGCCCGCTGCCTTGCCCTCAACGAGGATCTTTCAGAGGCCATCGCCCTCGGGCACGACCTCGGTCATACGCCCTTCGGTCATGTGGGGGAGCGCGTCTTGAACCGCCTCTGCAAGGGGGGCTTCCGCCACAGCGAGCAGTCTCTCCGCGTCGTCGACCATCTCGAAAAGGACGGCAAGGGTCTCAACCTCACCTTTGAAGTGAGGGACGGCATCCTCAACCACACCAAGAGCGGCACCCCCGCAACGCTCGAGGGCAAAGTCGTCTCGCTTGCCGACCGCATCGCCTACATCAATCACGACATCGAAGATTCGGTGCGCGCGGGCTTCCTTTCTTTGGACGAGCTCCCTAAAAGTGCCGCGCGCATCTTCGGGCGTGATACCTCGGCACGCATCAACACCGCCGTCCTCGATATCTATGAGGAGTCCTACGGCAAGCCTTATGTGCGCATGAGCGAGGAAAAGGCGGAGGCACTCGACGAACTTCGCACCTTCATGTTCGAGCACGTCTACGAGCGCGCCAACAAGCTCATCCAGGAGAGCGCCGAGCGTATGCTCACCGCCCTCTTTGAATACTTCGTCTCTCACCCCGACAAGATGCCTCCCGTCTATCTTGCTGTCTCCGAGCGCGACGGCAGCGAGCGGGCGGTCTGCGATTATCTCTCCTCCATGACCGACCGCTTTGCGATCGTCACTTTCAAAAAACTTTTCGTGCCGCGGGAGGGCAGCGTATGAAGATGATGTTCCCCCCTGAATTTATGGAGGAGCTCAAACAAAAGAACGACCTCGTCGAAGTCATCGGCTCGTATATCAAGCTCGAGCGCAGGGGCTACACCTATTGGGCGTGCTGCCCCTTTCATCACGAGAAGACGCCCTCCTTCGCCGTCAACGCCGCCGACCGCTACTATCATTGCTTCGGCTGCGGCGTCTCGGGCGACGTCATCGGCTTTATCAAGAATTACGAAAACGTCGACTTCCGGCAGGCGGTGGAAATTTTAGCCGCCCGCGCGGGCCTTCAGGTGCCCGCCTATGACGACAGAGCGGCGGAGGAGTCCGCCCGCCGCAAGAAAAAGCTGGATAGATTGCACCTTCTCATGCGCGATACGGCGCGCTTTTATCTTTCCAACCTCTATTCGGGGCAGGCGCAGGCGCACCTTGAATACACCGCCAAGCGCGGGCTTTCGCCCACCGTCATGAAGAAGTTCGGCCTCGGGGCTTCGCTCGATTTCAACTCTCTGCCCGCCTTTCTCCTCGACAGGGGCTACACGCGCGAGGAGTGTTTGGAGAGCGGCGCCTGTTCGGAGAGCAGCGGGCGGCTGTACGATTCGCTCGGCGGCAGGCTCATCGTGCCCATCATCGACCAGATGGACGAGGTCATCGCCTTCGGCGGGCGTCTCCTCGAAAAGTCCGACCGCGCCAAGTATAAGAACACGCGCGAGACGGTGCTCTTCAACAAGAGCCGCACCCTCTTCAACCTCAACCAAGTGAAAAAGCTGCGGCGCGCGGGCTCGCTCAACTCGCTCATCATGGTGGAGGGCTATATGGACGCCATCTCTTTGGCGCAGGCGGGCTTTTATAACGTCGTTGCCAGCATGGGCACTTCCCTCACCAAAGACCAGGCGCGCCTTTGCAAGCGCTATGCGGACGACGTCTTCATCAGCTATGACGGCGACTTTGCGGGCCAGAAGGCCAACCTGCGCGGCCTCGACATCATGAAGCAGGAGGGGCTCAAAGTGCGCGTCGTGCCCCTTCCGGAGGGGCTCGATCCCGACGACGTCATCCAAAAGCGGGGGAAGGAGGCCTATCAGGCCTGTCTCGACAGCGCCATGCCCCTCATCGACTTCCGCCTGCACGCCGCCAAGACGAAGTACGACCTTTCGCGCACGGACGAGCGGCGCGACTATGTGCGCGAGGCGCTTTCCATCGTGCGCGAGGCGGAGAGCGCCACCGAACGCGAACAGCTTTTAAGGCGCCTTTCCGCGGAGGCGGACGTCAGCATCGGGGCGCTGCAGCGCGACCTCGAAGCCGCACCGGGGCGCGCTCCCTCTCCCGAAGCGGGCGAGCCCGTCCGCAAGGAGGACAGCGCCGCGGGCGACAGGAAGGCGGAGCGCTTCGTGCTCGCCGCCTGCCTCTTCGATAAGCCCTACGCGCGGGACTGCGACCTTGCGGGCATCCGCTTTTCGAGCGAGGAGCTCTCCTATATCGCCGGCTTCATCGAGCGGGGGAGGAAGGCGGGGCATATCCGCCCCAGCGGGCTCTTTGACGAGATGAGCGCGGAGGGGGAGCTTTCCGAAGTGCTCGATCTCGACCTCGGCGACAATCTGGAGGGCGAGCGGGCGGCGCGCTATTTTCAGGACAGCCTGCGCCTTCTGAAAGAGCGGGGCATCCGCACGGAGATCGCGGCGTTCCGCGCCCGCTACGAGACGGCGCCCCCCGAGGAAAAGCGGGAGATCCTCGCCCGCATCAGTCAACTGACCAAGAAGCTCGGATCGCTCAAATAGCGCTTCCGGGCGGCGAAAATAAACAACTCATGATCGCCCCGCACGGGGGCGCGCCCCGCTCAAGGGGACACGGAGGAAGACATATGGCAGAAAACGAACAGACAACAGAACAAAAAGCCGAACTGACGGCGGAAGAGAGGGCGGAGCGCAGGGTCACGGAGATCGTCGACGGCCTCATCTCCGCCTACAAGATGAAGGGCAGCGTCTCGACGAACGCCCTCTGCGACGTCCTTGAAAAGTATGACCTCGGCCCCAACCAGATCGAGCTCATCTACAAGGCTCTGCCCGAAGCGGGCATCCAGATCTTCGACGAGGACGAGCGCGACAAGGAGCTCTTCGAGCAGGCGCTCTCCGACATCGGCCTCGACGACCCCGTCAAGATGTATTTGAAGGACATCGGCAGGGTGCCCCTCCTTTCGGGCGACGAGGAGATCGAACTCGCCCGCAGGATGCAGGAGGGCGACGAGGCGGCAAAAAAGCGCCTTTCGGAGGCCAATCTGCGCCTTGTCGTCTCCATCGCCAAGCGCTATGTGGGGCGCGGGATGCTCTTTTTGGACCTCATCCAGGAGGGCAACCTCGGGCTCATGAAGGCGGTGGAAAAGTTCGACTATCAGAAGGGCTTCAAGTTCTCGACGTACGCGACGTGGTGGATCCGCCAGTCCATCACCCGCGCCATTGCCGACCAAGCGCGCACCATCCGCATCCCCGTGCACATGGTGGAGACCATCAACAAGCTCACCCGCGTCTCGCGCATCCTCTTGCAGGAGAACGGCCGCGAGCCCACGCCCGAGGAGATCGCGGCGGCGATGGACGTCGACGTGGCGCGCGTGAGGGAGATCCAGAAGATCGCCCAAGATCCCGTCTCTCTGGAAACGCCCATCGGCGAGGAGGAAGATTCGCACCTCGGCGATTTCATCGAGGACGATAAGACGCAGACCCCCAGCGATTCCGTCTCCTTCATCATGCTCAAAGAGCAGCTTTTGAACGTGCTCGATACCCTCACCCCGCGCGAGGAGAAGGTGCTGCGCCTTAGATACGGCATCGACGACGGCAAGCCGCGCACCCTCGAAGAGGTGGGCAAGGAGTTCAACGTCACCCGCGAACGCATCCGCCAGATCGAGGCAAAGGCGCTGCGCAAGCTCCGTCATCCCAGCCGCAGCCGCAGGCTCAAGGACTTTTTGGAGTAAATGGGCCGCATCGAGATCATCTGCTCTCATCTGCCCGCGGCGGATATCTTTGCCGACATCGGCTGCGATCACGGCTACTGCACGCAGTATATGTTAAAAAACGGCCGCTGCCGCCTTGCCTACATCTCCGACATCAGCGCGGGCAGCCTTCAAAAGGCGCGCTCTCTCCTTGCCCGCGAAGTGGAGGAGGGGCGGTGCATCCCCGTCGTTGCGGACGGGCTGGACGGCGTGAGGGAGTGCGACCTCGTGCTCATCGCCGGCATGGGCGGGGAGGAGATCGTGCGCATTTTGGAGCGCGGGTATCTCCCCGAAAAGTTTGTCCTCCAGCCCATGAAGAACAGCGAGAAGGTGCGGCGCTTTTTGCTCGGCCGCGGCGCGCATATCACCCTCGACTATACCTTCGAGGACGGCAAGTATTACGACCTCATCGCGGGCGAGGCGCCCTCTTCGGAGAGCGCCGGCACGGACGGTTATACCGATTGGGAGCTGCGCTTCGGCAGGGACAACCTGCGTGCTCCCTCGCCCGCCTTTTTGCGGTGGGTGAAGGAGGAGCGGCGCAAGATACAAGAACGGCTTGCCTCTCCCGCCATGCGCAGCGAGAGCCGAGAGCTGCTGCGAAGAAGACAATACGATTTGGAGGTCATCCTCGATGCGATCGAAGGAGATGTATGAACTTGTCGACAGTATCGCGCCCTTCTCTTTGAGCAGGGCGTACTGCGAACAGTTTGAGGCATACGACAACAGCGGGCTGCTCGTCGACTGCGGGCGGGAGATAAAAAACGCGCTCTTTTCGCTCGATCTCTCGGCGGCTGCCGTCGCAAAAGCGAAGGAACTCGGGGCGGAGCTCATCGTCACCCATCACCCCGCCATCTATGCGCCGCTCAAAAACCTGACGCCCGAAGGCGCGGGGGCAAACGTCCTCATGGCGGCGCGGGCGGGCATCTCCGTCCTCTCCGCCCATCTCAATTTGGATATGGCGGCGGGCGGCATCGACGAGAGTTTGATGCACGGCCTCGGCGGGCGGCAGGCGCTCGCTTATTATGAACAGGTGGAAGGGGGCGCCTACGGGCGCGTCTTTGAAGTGGAAGAAACGCCGCTTAAAACATATGCCGCCAAGATCGGAAAGACCTTTAGAACGGAGCGGCTCACGCTCTACGGGGAAAAGCCCGTAAGGCGCGTTGCAAGTTTCTGCGGCGCGGGCATGGAGGAGGGGAGCATCGCCTTTGCCCTTAAAAACGGGGCGGATACCTTCGTCTCCTCCGATCCCAAGCATCATCTCGTCGCCATGGCGGCGGAGGGGGGCTTGAACGTGGTGCTCCTCACCCACTATGCGGCGGAAAATTACGGATTTGAGCGCTTTTTCGAGCGCGTGCGGGAAAAGACAGACATCGAATGCGCGTTCTTTGCGGACGCGCGCCTATTATAAATCGCCCGCTTGCCTTGCGGGGAAAGGAGTGAAAAATGGCAGTTTCAAAGGAATTACTCGAATATCAGAAGGTGGACGCGGAGCTGCGCAAGATCGAGCAGGAGATCTCGCAAAGCGACGAGCGCAGGAAGTATGTGCAGGCCAAGAAGTTCATGGAGACGGCGGCGGAGAAGCTCGAAGCGATGGACGCCCGCGCCCGCGAACTCAAAGAGATGGCGATGCGCCTCACCTATAACTATCAGGAGCTCAACAAGGCGATCTCCGAATACGCCGGCATCGACGAGATGGTGGAGGTGGGCGGCGACGTCGCCTTCTATAAAAAGAAGGTGCAGACGCTCTCCGACCAGCTGCGCTCGCTCAAGAACGAGCTCAATAAACTCGTCTCCGAGATCGAGAACGCCTGCGAGGAATATCAGCGCATGAAGAAGCAGACCATCTCCATGCAGAAGCAGTATAAGGAGTATAACGAGAAGTTCAAGGAGGTCAAGGCGTCGCGCGCGGCGGAGGTCAAGGCGATCGGCGACAGGCTCGAGAAGATCGGCAAAAATATCCCCGCCGACATCCTCGCCCGCTATAAGGCGAAGCGCCGCGACCGCATCTTCCCCGTCATCGTGCCCCTGACGAACGGGCGCTGCATCTGCGGCATGGACTTCGCCATCGCCCAGCAGAGCGCGCTCGAGGGCGGCAACGTCATCGAATGCGAGCACTGCCATCGGTTTATCTATAAAGAATAAAAGTTCACGCATTTCTTTTGCTTCGCAAAACAAATGCCGTGAGGAGTGAGGTCGGTTGATTTAACGGGCGGTTTCGGCCGCCCGCTTTTTTGTCCTTATGATACAGTAAGTGCCAAGTATGGCATTTATGCCCTGCGGGTACAAATTGGGTCCCGCAGCGCAAAAGCGTGGTTTTGCTCGCGGAAGTGATTGTAGAGGAAGTGAGTCTCTCCTCGCGGGATTTCATTTTAGGAGCGGGGGAGGGGAACCGTCGCTCCCTTGCCTCCTCGGGGCCCCCAAAAAAAGACGCAGTATTTTTTTGGAGTGGGTTTGAGGGAGGTGTCTGCGAAGCAGACGGAAGGAGTTATCCACACTTTAAGCTCCTCCTCGGGGGAGCTGTCGCGGCATCCGAAACTTGTTTCGGTGCTGCGACTGAGGTAGTCACCTCATTTTAAGCTCTCCCCGCGTCCTGCTGCATATCATAGATTATGCAGCAAGTTGTGGCAAAGATCGATCTTCATTGCATCAGGGAAAACGCGCGGCTCTTGCAGGCGCGGGCGGGAGGGGAGCTTTTGGCGGTCGTCAAGGATGGCGCTTACGGCCACGGCGCGGCGCACGTCGCCCATGCCTTGAATGGCATCGCGGCGGGGTACTGCGTCGCCACCGTAAAAGAGGGCGCAGAGCTGCGCATCGCGGGCATCCGCGCGCCCGTGCTCGTCTTTACGCCGCCTCTCGATAAAGAGGACGCCCTGCGCCTTCGGGCATACGGCCTCACGGCGACCCTTTCTTCCCCCCGCTCCCTTCTCCTTGCGGCAGAGGCGGGCGTCGAGGCGCATCTTGCCGTCAACACGGGCATGAACCGCTATGGCGTTCCCCCCTCGCACGCGGAGGGGCTGGCGCGGCGGGCGAAGGAGCTCGGCGTTGCCGTCACGGGCGTCTTTTCCCACCTCCGGGCGGCGCACGAGCGGACGGTGCGCGAGGAACAGCTCGCCCTCTTCGAGCGGGCGGCGGCGGGGGTGCGGCGCGTCTTTCCCGCGGCATTGCGCCATCTCGCGGCGACGGGCGGCATTTTGGCGGGAAGGAAGTTCTGCTTTGACGCCGTGCGGCCGGGCATCGGGCTGTACGGCTATCTGCCCGCAGGCTTTGAGGGCGCGCTCCCCGTCTCTCCTGCTGCCCGCATCTATGCGCCCGTCTCCCACACCTGCGCGCGCGTGGGCGGCGGGAAGGGGTATCTCCCCGCAGGGCAAGAAAAGACGTTCCATACCCTGCGCTTGGGCTACGGCGACGGCTTTTTCCGCGCGGGCGGGGCGCTGTGCATGGACGCCTGCGTGTGCGGGGGCAGGGCGAAGACGGGGGCGAAAAAGCTCGTCCTTGCGGACGTCTCCGCCTATGCGCAGGCGCACGCCACCAACGAATACGAGGCTCTCCTGCGCGTATTGCAGGGGGCGGAGAAAGTATATGAATGAAAAACAGGCTTTGAGGAAACACATGAAGGCGGTGCGCGCGGCGCTCAAGGACGCCGAAAAGGACGCCGCCATCACAAAAAACGTGCTCGCTGCCTTCGGAAAGGAGGAGAGCTTCTTTGTCTATCTCTCCTTCGGTTCGGAGGCGGCGACAGAGGAGCTTGTCCGCACCCTCCTTGCGCGCGGCAAGAAGGTATGCGTGCCCCGCCTTTTCGGGGGAGAAATGCTCTCCGTGCCCTATGCGCCGCCCTTCGAGCGGGGCGCCTTCGGCATCTTGCAGCCTGCGGGGGGAGAGGAGACGCCCTGCGCCGTCGCCCTCACGCCCCTTCTTGCCTGGGACGGGCATGGATACCGCCTCGGCTACGGGGGCGGGTATTACGACAGGTACTTTTCTCTCCACCCCGACGTGCTGCGCGTGGGGCTCGCCTATGCGGGACAGGCCCTTCCCGCCCTCCCTCAAGAGGAGACGGATATGCCCCTTCATGCCGTTGTCACCGAACTCGGCGTCACACGCTTTTTGTGAATGCTTGACAGCGCCCGCATTCTTGCGGTATAATGAAAAGAGCCGCATCCTTGACGGCGGCGCATATGGAGGGATAAATGCTCAACGAGGCACCCAAGAAACCCAAAAAACACGTCGATTATTCGCATCCTACCCCCTGGCAGCTCTTTTGGCGCATCCAGAAGGAGGGTTGGCGGCGGGCGGTGACCCCTGCGCTCATGTACTTTTTTATGAGCCTCTTGATGCTCGCCGCGCAGGCCATCGAGCTCGTTTGGCTGCAGATCGTGCTCGGCATCGTCTGCATTGCGGGCGGGATCTTCTTTAACGGGCACCTGCTCTTTCACTTCGGCGGGGCGCATTACGATACTTTTCTTTCCGGTCAACTATACCGCAAGCGGGAGGAAGAGGAAGGCATCGTCGCCTCTCCCGATCACCATCTCGAAAAGGAATACCGCCCCTGGAAGGGCTTTTTCATCGGCTTTTTGATGAGCCTGCCCGTCCTCCTTCTCGGCATCCTCTCGGGCGCGCTTGAGGGAACGACGGCGGGCAATGCCATGCTCTGGGCGTTTGCCATGCTGACGGGCTGTGCCGTCGTGCCCATCACCTGGCTGCGCAATTATGTGCCCTCCATGGCAGGGCTCTCCTATTTTTGGACGATCCCCACCATCATCGTGCCCATCCTTGTGAGCGGCGTCTTTTACATCATCGGCGCCTGGCACGACCGGCGCAAGCGTGCTGAAAAGGAGGCGCGCGAGGAGGCCGTCAGGCGTGCGGCGGAGGAGGCACGGGAAGCTCGTCTCCATCACGAGCAGACGGAGGCGCAGCGCTTAAAGACGCTGCAATCTAAGAAAAAGAAATGAGGATCGTGGCGGGAAAATACCGCGGCCGCACCCTCAAAGAGTTTGCGGGCAAGGACATCCGCCCCACCGCCGACCGCGTCAAGGAGTCCGTCTTTCAGATCTTAACGCCCTACTTTCAGGGGGCGCGCGTGCTCGACCTCTTTTCGGGCAGCGGGGCGCTCGGCATCGAGAGCCTCTCGCGCGGGGCAAAGGAGGCCGTCTTCAACGACGTCTCCAAAGAGAGCCTCAAAGTATGCCGCGCCAACCTCGAAAGGGTGGGGGAGAGGGCGGCAGTCTATAACCTTGACTATAACAATTGCTTAAAGAGCCTTGCGGGCAAGTTCCGCCTCATCTTCTTGGACCCGCCCTATCGCATGGAATGCCTCGGCGAGATCCTCTCGCTCATCGCGGAGCGGGGGCTCTTGGAGGAGGACGGGCTCGTCGTCTTTGAAGGCGAGCGCGAGGAAGCGCCGCCCACGGGCTGGGAAATTGCCGATGAGCGCCGCTACGGCCGCACGCGGGTGTATTTCTTTCGCCCCGTGCAAGGAGAAAGCAGATGAAAAAATGCGTATTCGCGGGGACGTTCGACCCCTTCACCCTCGGCCATGACGACACGGTGAAAAAGTGCCTCTTGCTCTTTGACGAAGTCATTGTCGCCATTGCCGAAAACAAGCGCAAACACTGTATGTTTTCGCTCGAAGACCGCCTCACGATGGTGCGCGCCGTCTACAAAGAGGAGCCGCGCGTTAAAGTGCTCGCCTGGGACGGCGTCATCGTCGACCTTCTCAAAAAGGAGAACACCCGCTTCTATGTGCGAGGCTTACGCAACACGGTGGACTTCGAGTACGAGAATGCCGACTTCTATGCGAGCCGCGACCTCGACAAGGAGATGGTCACCCTCTATCTCCCCTGCGAGAAGGAGCACCTGCACATCAGTTCCACCTTAGTCAAAAACTGCATTTCGTTCGGGAAGCCGTTTGATAGTTATGTCCCGGAGGCAGTTTACTCATATATCACAAACAGAGGATAATCTATGTTCACAAGACAGGCACACATCCCATCCCCCGAGCAGCTGCGCGACGAACTGCCGCTCCCCAAAGAACTCACCGCCGCCAAGAGAGAGCGCGACAAGCTCGTGATGGACGTCATCGCGGGCCGCTCCGATAAGCTCCTCGTCATCATCGGGCCCTGTTCCGCGCACGAGAGCGCGCCCGTGCTCGAATATGTGCGGCGCTTAGGCAAGCTCAACGAGCGCGTCAAGGAAAAGCTCGTCCTCGTACCGCGCATCTACACCAACAAGCCGCGCACCAAGGGCGTGGGCTACAAGGGGATGTTCTCCCAGCCCGATCCCGAGAATAAAGAGGACATCGTGCGCGGCATCCGCACCATCCGCGAGCTGCACATCAACGCCATCGCGGAGAGCGGCCTTTCGGCGGCGGACGAGATGCTCTATCCCGAAAACTATCCCTTCCTCGAAGACCTTCTCACCTACATCGCCGTGGGGGCGCGTTCGAGCGAAAATCAGATGCACCGCCTCGTTTCGAGCGGCATCGAGCTCCCCGTGGGCATCAAGAACCCCATGGGCGGCTCCATTCCCGTCATGCTCAACTCCATCTACGCGGCGCAGAGCCCGCAGGTCTTCAAATACGGCAACTATCAGGTGGCGACGGACGGCAACGAGTACGCCCACGCCGTCCTGCGCGGCATGGTCGACTCCTACGGCAACGACATCCCCAACTTCCACTACGAGACGGTGATGCGCGTCTTCGAGGGCTACGAGCGCTCGCAGGGCGAACTCAAAAACCCCGCCGTCGTCATCGACGCCAACCATTCCAATTCGGGCAAGCAGTTCCGCCAGCAGATCAGGATCGTGGAGGAAGTGCTGCAAAACCGCCTCTACGACGCCGACTTCAAAAAGATCGTCAAGGGCTTCATGATCGAGAGCTTCCTCGTCGAGGGCAATCAGAAGCACGACATCGTCTTCGGGCAGTCCATCACCGATCCCTGCCTCGGCTGGGAGGATACCGAGCGCCTCGTCCTCGACATCGCGGGGAAGGCATGAGCGCGCGCTACAGCTGTTTAGGGCCCCAGGGGAGCTATTCCGAGCTCGCCGCCCTGCGCTTTTCGGGCGGGGAGGGGGAGATCGTCCTCTGCCCCGATTTTTACGCCGCCGTCGCCGCCCTGAAAAGGGGGGAGGCGGACTTTGCCGTGCTTCCCATCGAAAATTCCATCCAAGGGGGCGTGCTCAAAAACCTCGATTTGTTGGAGCGCCCCGGCGCGCCCTTTGCCGTCGAGGAGCTCGTCCTCAAGATAGACCACCGCCTTGCAACGCTCGAGGGCGTAGACCACAGGGCGATCGAGCGCATCTATTCGCACGAACAGGCGATCGGGCAGTGTTCGGAGTACCTGCACGCGCACTTTCCCAATGCCAAGCTCCTCTACACCCGCTCGACGGCGGAGAGCCTTGAAAAGCTGGACGCCCATGCGGCGGGCATCGTCGGCGCGCACGCCAAAAAGCAGGGCGTGGTGCTCTCCGAGGAGAACATCGCCGATGAAAAGCGCAACTTCACGCGCTTTCTGCGCCTCGTGCGGCGGGAGGAGGCACACCCCGAACGCAGCGATAAAATTTTCTTCTGCGCCGTCTGCAAGCACCGCCCGGGCAGCCTTTACGAGCTCTTAGGCGCCTTTGCGCGCTCGGGCATCAACCTCACCCGCATCGAGAGCCGCCCCATCCGCGACTATTTCGGCGAGTACCGCTTCTTCATCGAGATCGAGGGCAACTTCACCGAGGAGAACATCCGCCGCGCCCTCGAGGAAGCCAAGAGCTTTTGCAGTCAGTTCCACGTCATCGGCGCCTATTGAGGGAGCCCCCAAAGGAGCGACAGGGGATAGCAGAGCGCAAAAGTTAATATCCCGTGCGCGCACTTGACGAGGAGGAAGGGCAGCGCTCTTACGCCCGTGCCCGTTAAAAAGGAGAGCTGCTGCGCGTTGACGCACAGCCCGCCGAAGCTCACCTCGGCTGCCGCCAGGGCGAGAGAAAGCGGCGTTTTCAGCTTAGCAAGGCAGGAGACGCCCGCCGTCACCTCCAAAAGTCCCTGAAGGACGCCCTCCCCGTACCCCGAGAGGGGCGGGAGGAGGGAAAAGAGCATCTCTTTGAGGCAGAAAAAGAGGGCGATGAGCGCCCCCACCGAAAGCACCGCCTGCACCGCCGAGGCAAGCAGTTCGGAAAAGGGCTCGCTCTTTACGGTAAGGGGGCGCGCCCCCGTGCCCGCCCGGTGCCCCGTGAGGCGGGGCAGCGCGAAGGAGACGATCCATACCGCCAAGAGGTGCGTTATAAAGATCAGCGCGCCCGCGGCGGAGCCGAACATCGATGCCGCCGCGCCGAGGCAGAAGGCGGGCCCCGACGTCGACGAGAGACAGGCGGTATAAAAGACGTCCTCTTTTTTAAGGCGGCCGCCTTTTACGAGTTCCGAAAGCGTCCTCGCGCCCGCGGGATAGCCCGAAAGGAGGGCGAGCAGCATGGCGCCCGCACCTGCGCCGGGCACGCGGAAGAGCTTTTTCGCAAAAGGGGAGAGCCGCCGCGAAAGAAGCGCAAAGGCGGGCGAACGCACGAGCAGGGAAAGGACGACGAGCAGGGGCAGTGCCGTCGGCAAAATGGCGGTGAGCCATAACATGAGGCCGTTGAGAACGCTCTGCCCATAGCGGGCGGGCGAGGAGAGAAAGACCGCCGCAAAGAGAAAGAGCAGCAAAAAGGCGGCGGCGGAAGATATTTTTTTTGAGAGGGGCATACGCTACCCTACGCCCCGCAGGAGGAAAATATGCAAAAAACATTGGGGCTCGCCCTCGGTTCGGGCGGCGCGCGCGGCATCGCGCACATCGGTTTTTTACAGGCGCTCGAGGAGATCGGCATCCGTCCCGACTATATTTCCGGCTGTTCGATGGGCTCCATCGTGGGGGCGTGCTACTGCGCGGGGCTGCCGCTTACAACGCTCAAAGAAGTGGCGCTCTCCTTAAAGCTCTCCAAGATCGCCACGCTCAACATCAATCCCATCCGCTCCAACGGGCTCCTGCGCTTTAATAAGGCGCGCCAGCTCCTTGAACAGTACCTCGGCGACATCACCTTTCAGGACCTCAAGATCCCCTTCACCTGCATCGCGGTCGATCTCGCGGCGGGGAAGGTGGTCGAGCTCAAAGAGGGCAGCGTCATCGATGCCATTCTCGCCTCGAGCTCCATCCCGGGCGCCTTCACGCCCACCGTCATCGGCGAGAGGACGCTGGTGGACGGCGGCATTCTGGAGCGCGTGCCCGCCAAAGAGGTGCGCGACATGGGCGCCGAGGTCATCGTCGCCGTCGACGTTTTGGGCGATCTCACCGCCAAGAAGGCCTCGCCCAACCTCGTCGATACCATTCTCCGCTGCATCGACATCATGGATACCCGCATCACGCAGCGCAAGAAGTACGCCCGCGCCCGCTACATCGACCTGTGGCTGGAGCCGGAACTTGGCGCGATGGATCAATATCAGGTCAAAAACCTCGATTTCGCCTGCCAAAAGGGCTACGAGCTCGGCCTTGCGCACCGCGAGGAGATCAGGGCGCTGCTTGCGGGCGAGCTGCCCTCCGCCGCCGACCGCCACGCGCATAAAGAGCCTGCGGAAGGGGAGCGGGCATGACCGACCTCTTTGACTTCAACGACCACGAGGAGAATGCCAAGCCGCTCGCCGAGCGTATGCGCGCCTCTACCTTCAAGGACTTCGTAGGGCAGGAAAAACTCGTCTCGGAAGGCTCTCTCCTCCGCCGTGCCATCGCCTTAGACCGTCTTGGCAGCTGCATCTTCTGGGGGCCGCCCGGCTGCGGCAAGACGACGCTCGCCAACGTCATCGCCGCGCAGACGGACGGGGAGTTCGTGCGCCTCAACGCCGTGACGGCGGGGGTCGCCGACGTGCGCCGCGCCGTCGAGGAAGCGCGGGATAATTTGCGCCTCCGCGGCCGCCGCACCTATCTCCTTCTCGACGAGTGCCACCGCTTCAACAAGGCGCAGCTCGACTCTTTGCTCCCCTCCGTCGAGCAGGGCATCCTCATCTTCATCGGCTCGACGACGGAAAATCCCTACGCCTCCATGACGCCCGCCATCGTCTCGAGATGCCGCGTCTTCGAATTCGAGCCGCTTAAAGAGAGCGACATCTTAAAGGCACTTAAACGCGCTTTGAAGGATAAGCGCAAGGGGCTCGGCAATTACCTTGCCGAAGTGGAGGAAGAGGCGCTCTCCCACATCGCAAGGACGGCGGCGGGCGATCTGCGCTTTGCCTACAACGCCGTGGAGCTCGCCGTCCTCACCACGCCGCCGGGGGGCGACGGGCGCATCCGCGTGACCCTTCAGGATGCGGAAAATTCGACGGGCAGGCGCTCTCTCGCCTATAACCGGGACCAATATTACGATATGCTCTCCGCCTTCTGCAAATCGCTGCGCGGGAGCGATGCGAACGCCGCCCTCTACTACGCCATGCGGCTCATCGAGGGGGGATGTGATCCGCGCCTCATTTTGCGGCGCACGGTGGTGCACGCCGCCGAGGACGTGGGGCTCGCAGACCCCAACGCCCTCACCGTCGCAACGAGCGCTCTCACCGCCTTCGAGCATTTGGGCGCCCCCGAAGGGCTGCTGCCCCTTTCCGAGGCCGTCATCTACGTTGCGGAAGCACCCAAGAGCCAATCGACGAAAGTTGCCATGTTTGCGGCGCAAAAGGACGCAAAAAACGCCCCTTTGGGGGCGGTGCCGCCATACTTGCGCGATAATTCCTACGGCGACGAAAAGCGCAGGGCGGAGAGCAAAAACTACCTCTACCCGCACGATTTCGGCGGTTGGGTCAAGCAGCAGTATCTGCCCGATGAGCTCAAAGACCGCGTCTACTATACGCCGGGCGAGAACGGCTTCGAGCGGGAAGTGAGGCGCATCCGCAAAGAAAAGGGCATGGAATAGGGTAAAAAGCAGTAAAAATTCACACTATTGAGCGGTATTTTCATAATATTTTTGCCCGAATTCACTTTATTTTTCGCCAAAACCGACACATTTTCACAAAAAAGCGGCGCTGCGCAGCGCCGCTTTTTTGAGATAAAGTTATGTAATTTCCCGCCTCTCGCGCACGCCGAGGATGTGGATGCCCCGCACTTTGGCAGCAGCCTCATAGGAGGAGAGCGGGCGGTTGTAGGCGTCGTAGGAGTGCGCCGCCACCAAAATTTCTCCGTTCTTGAAGCCGACGACGACGGGCGTGTGGTACCAATCGCCCGTGGCTCTCCCCAGCTGCACAAGGTCTCCCTTTTGCAATTTATCGAGGGGCACTTCCTCGGCAAAGGGACCCTCCTCCTCGTTGGCAACGAGGAAGTTATAGAGAAATTCAACGCCCGTCCAGGAGGGGGTGCGGTCGTTGAGCGAGCGGTAGTACCAGCCGAAGGTGGGGGTGTAGTTCATCACCCCTGCGCCCGCAAACAGTACCTGCGAGGCGTAGTTGGTGCAGTCCCCGCCGAGGCGGGAAAAATCGTAGTAGTCTGGGTTTCTGCCGAACGCCCAGCGACGGGCATAGGCGACGGCTTTCTCCCTGTCATAGTTCTTTTCAATGAGTTCCATGTTCCATCATATGCGGGAAGGGGCGGGGAAAGTTCCGTTCTTTGCGGGCGGCTTGCAGCATATCTTAAAAGCGTGAGACATTATGTATCGCCGCGCACGAGATGGCGGCGGCGCATTTTCTTTGCCCTTCTCATCCTCCTGCCGCTCGCGCTCTTTTTGGCACTGTTTTTCAGTGCGGCGGGGGTCATCCGTTCGGTCGCCGAGGCGTCTCTCCGTGCCGATGCCGCCTCCGCCATGCACGAGGCCGTGGAGGCGACGCTCTCGGAAGGGCTCGGGTATTCCGAGCTTGTCACCGTCCACAAGAACGGCGCGGGGGAGATCGCGGCTTTGACCTGTGACGCGCAGCGCATCAACGCCATTGCGCGCGATGCCGCCTATCTTGCGCAGGCGGGCTTTGCGCGGCGGGGCGAGGAGGGCGTCAAAGTGCCGCTCGGGGCGTTCACGGGCATCGAGGCGCTCTCGGGTTTCGGTCCGCCCGTCACCTTCAAGCTGCTGCCCGTGGGCACGGCGCGCTGCACCTTCCGCTCCGATTTTACCTCTGCGGGCATCAATCAGACGCGCCACGCCGTCTATCTCGACATCGTGCTCGATATCACCGTGGTATTGCCTGCGGGCACGAGCGAGTTCGAGGAGCGCGCCGAGGTGATGATCTGCGAGGGCGTGCTTGCGGGCAAAGTCCCCGACTTTATTTTGCATTCCGATTTGTTCGGCTGAGGGGCGCGCCGCCTGCGGGATGGGGCGGCGCAGGCGGCGCGCCCCGCAAAGGTTTACAGCGTGCCGAGCGTCTCCTCAATGGCGGCAAGGACGGCGGGCGTGCCGTTTCGGATGGGCGTTTTTTCAAGGCGGGCTTGGAGCGCTTCGTCCTTCCGAAGGAGGGCGAGGGCTTTTAACAGCGCCTCGGGGCGGGCGAGCTCTCCCTCCCGCAGCACATGGCTAAGGTCGCGCTCTTGAAAATAGCGGGCGTTTTCGAGCTGGTCGCCGCGGGAGGCGCGCTCGAGCGGCACAAGGAGGGCGGGCTTTTTGAGGGCGAGCGCCTCGAACACCGTGTTGCTGCCCGCGCGCGAGAGCACGAAGTCTGCCGCCGCATAGGCTGCCGCCATGTCGTTCTCGTACTCCCGCTGCACATAGCCGCGCGGCGCTTGCGGCGCAGCGCCGCCCTTCCCTGAGAGGTGCAGGAGCTGAAACTCATCGAGCAGGGCGGGAAGGTGCGCCCTTACCGCCTCGTTGAGGGTGCGGCTGCCGCTCCCCCCGCCGAGGACGAGGAGCACGGGCCTTTTTCCCGCAAAGCCGTATTTTGCGCGGGCGCGGGTGCGCTCGCCCGTAAAGAGCTCTCTCCGCATGGGCGAGCCCACGCATCTGCCGTTTGCAAAGCGGCGGGCGGTCTCCTCAAAAGAGGTGAGGACGAACTTGCAGCGGTGGGCCATAAGGCGGGTCGCAAGCCCGGGGGAAAGGTCGCTCTCGTGCGTGAGGGCGGGGATGTGCAGCTTGTGCGCGGCGAGAAGATAGGGAAGGCTCGCGTATCCCCCCTTAGAAAAGACGAGGTCGGGCTTAAGCTCTTTCAGGAGGGCGAGGGCGCGCTTCATGGCCTGCGTCAGGCGGAAGGGGAGCGTGAGGTTTTGGGGCGTGAGGCTGCGCACGAGCTTGGGGCAGTCGATGCCGTAAAAGGGATAACCCGCCTCCGTTGCGAGCCGCTCCTCGATGCCGCCCGTGCTCCCCGCATAGGTGAGCGTGCAGCTGCCGCGAAGCTCCTGCATGACGGCAAGGTTTGGCACGACGTGCCCCGCGCTCCCTCCGCCGCAAAAGAGAAGATGTTTCATCTTATCAGTATATGCGGCTCAAGGGCAAAGTTTGCGCGGGGGATGTGGGGGGGGAGAAATCTTCCGAAGGCGGTTGACAAACGGGCATTCTTGGTATATAATAAATATAGAAAGATCAAGAAAAATGCGATAAGGAGGGGCGATATGGCTACGGTATCATTCAAAGAAGATCTCGTTGTTTCCGACGAAAAGAAAGCGGAAGAGATCGCGCGCGCTTTGCAGCAGCCCAAAGACAGATCGGTAACGGCCCGTCGGCCCGTAGAATTGCCCAAGGATGCAGGCGACATATGGTTCAAGCGCTGCGGGAAATAATCGAATTGCGTGAGTTTGACGAGGCCTCTTTGAAAGAGGCCTTGATTTATTTTATAAGGGAAGCCGCCGCGCGGACGCTTTGCGTCCGCGCGGCGGCGCTCTTTTTAGGGGGAGCGGGGCGGCTCGAAGAGCCGCCCCGCTCCCGTTCATATGTCCTAATGTCCTTATGTTTTGCCTGTTTTCGGCAGTTTTTGCAGGGTAAGACAGAAGACCTCGTCTTCAAAGTGCAGCATGGCGCGGGGGCCGCTCTGCACGATAAGGCAGTTGAATTCGTCTTTGAGGGTAAGTAAGATCTCCTCTAAAAGATAAGTTTCGTCCATACTTTTGCTTTTTTCCTGTGTGTTTTGCAGCATACTTTGGTTGTGCTCCTTTTTTTGAAAAATATAAGTTCTCTGCGCAGATCGACTTATTTGACAATAGTATAACTTCTCAACTGAAAGAATGCAAGAATTTTCTTTCAGTTCAGAAGAGAATAGATTGTAGAAAAAGGTCTATTCTATGGTTAATTTGTCGAAAGTCGCAGAAAACTTGCAGGAGCTGTTGGACGAACGGGGGCTGACACAGACTGCGCTTGCCCAAGAGATCAAAACGTGCAGTTCAAAATTGTCGTCTTATCTGACAGGCAGTAGAGCTCCGAATTATGAGACGCTTTTATCGCTCGTGGAGTATTTTCATTGTTCGGCGGACTTCGTGTTGGGGTTGAACGAATATCCGCAGGAAGAAGTTGAGTATAAGCCCGCGCCTCCTTTCGGGGAGCGGCTGCGCGTTCTTTTGCAAGAGGCCGATAAAAGTCAATATCGTTTCGTCAACGATACGGGCATCTCTTGGAGCGTGCTTTATCATTGGCTGAGAGGAAAGAGCCTGCCTTCTTCGGATAGTTTGGTGCGTATTGCGGAATATCTTGGCTGTTCGGTCGATCATGTGTTGGGCAGAGTTTGATATTGGATACGCCGCCGCGCGGACGCTTTGCGTCCGCGCGGCGGCGCTCTTTTTAGGGGAGCGGGGCGGCTCGAAAAGCCGCCCCGCTCCCATTCATATGTCCTAATGTCCTTATGTTTCGCCTGTTCTCGGCAGTTTTTGCAGGGTGAGACAGAAGACCTCGTCTTCAAAGTGCAGCATGGCGCGGGAGCCGCTCTGCACGATAAGGCAGTTGAATTCGTCGCGCACGGCGAGCAAAAGTTCCTCTAAAAGGCGGGTTTCATCCATCGTTTGATTTTTCTCTTGTGATTGCAGCATACTTTGGTTGTGCTCCTCATCTGTAAATTCACAAAAGCTGCGCGCATTGCTTTGTGTGTAAATATAGTATACCGTTCCAACTCCCCTGAATCAACAAAATCAGGGGAGTTTGTCCGATAATTTATTGACGAAAAAGCACTATTTTTGGAGATTTATGTCAAAATTATCGGAAAACCTGAAAGACCTGATGGCAGAGGCGGAGATCAATGCGCCCGCCCTTGCCCAAGCGACGGGGATCGACTCATCTACTATTTTAACTTTGCTGCGCGGAGACGGGCTTCCTTATCTCGATACTCTCGTGAAACTTGCAGATCATTTTAAGTGCGCGACAGACTATCTTTTGGGGCTGACCGATCTTCTGACCGAGGTACAGCCGATCGAGAGACCTCCTTTTTCCGAACGCCTTACCTTTTTATTGCAGCATTTTAAGGTCACCAAATATAAGCTCGAAAAGGAGACGGGTTTTTCGGAAAAGACTGTCAACCGCTGGCACAACGGAAAGACACAGCCGACCGTTGAAAGTTTGCTGCGGCTCGCCGCATATTTTCATTGTTCGGTCGATTTTATTTTGGGCAGAGTTTGATATTTGTACGCCGCCGCGCGGACGCTTTGCGTCCGCGCGGCGGCGCTCTTTTTAGGGAGCGGGGCGGCTCAAAGAGCCGCCCCGCTCCCCCACCTTATATTTTTTATAGATGTTTTTGTACTTGCCTGTTTTATCCCGCGCCCATACTTGCGCGCTCCTTTCGGCTCACAGCGCTTCCCTGCCGTCCGCATAGAAGATGCGCCAATCAAACCCGAGGAGCAGGCCGATGCGCTTTGCCATCTCGGGCGAGGGCTTTTTCCGCCCGTTCACGATGTGCGTCATATAGGAGCGGTCGACGTCCAGGATGACGGCGGCCTGATTCTTGCTGAGATGACGCTCTTTCAGTCCTTTTTCGATCGCTTCTTCGATATGGAACTGCCGCGCACCCTCGCTTAAATAGGGCGCGGGCTGCACCATTTGCACGACGGCTCCATCTTCCGCTTTGACGTCGGTCAGCGGCGTGGGCTTGGGGCGTTCCTGCGAAGGGTCGTCGAACCAGCAGTCCAGCGCATCGCCCGCCATGAGGAAGGCTTCCTCTAACGTATCCCCCTCGGTCAGGCACCCCGGGAGATCGGGGAACTCCACCCAATATCCGTGGCCTTCACTCTTATGAAAGATCGCGGGGTAAATTATTTTTTCCATGACGCTTGCCTCCTTTCGTTGTGTGCGGGGTTCATTTTTTCAGCCCCGCCTGCTTGAGTATCATTTGCTCCAGCCCTTTGCTCAAATCTTTATTGTGTATGGGAACCGTCGTCTGCCTGCCCGTTGCGGGGTTTCGCATTTTTAGGTGCGAGGTCCCCGGTTGGCTCACTTCTACAAAGCCGTTCGCGTTGAGAAGTTTGACCATTTGCTTTGGCGTCATCGGCATGGCTTTATCCCTCTGTACACTATCATTATAACACAATGTTGACCAAAAGTCAACACCCTCTTGGCGATCTTTCGGAAGTTTTCAAAACAGAGAAAGGGCTTTCCGCTTGCTCAGCGCCGCGGCGGAGGATCATTCTTCGTAGCGGGCGGAAAGGCGGCGGGCTTCTCGGGCGACGCGCTCTTTCAAAGAGGCGGGGGAGAGCACTTTGAGCCCCGCGCCCGCCGATAGTATTTTGCCGAGAAGAGAGCCGTCGTCGGGCAGGGAGACCTCTGCGATGTGCACGCCCTTCATCGTCACGATGTTCTCTACGCCCAGCCAATCTTGCGCAAAGGGGAGCGCCTCGGGGGCGATCTCCAAGCGCGCCTGCACGCTGCCGCCCTCTTGCGGCCAGAAGCCGAGGGGGATGTCCTCGCGGGTGAAGGGGGTGGGCTCGAACGTCTTGCCCGTCCTCACCGCCGAGCGGATGCGCCCCAGCTTGAAGAGGCGGAACTCCTTGCGCAGCTGGCAGCGGGCAAAGACATACCACACGTTCTGTTTGAGCACCAAAAGGTGGGGGCGGATGCGGCGGCGGGAGCGCTCGCCCTCGCGGTCGACGTAGTCGATCGCAAGCTCCTCGCGCTCGGTGATGGCGCGGTCGAGGAGGGCGAGCTTATCGGAAAAGTTGTTTTCATCCCCCCATGAGCCGCTGTCGACGAGGATGTTGCCGAGGGCGGGAGCCCCCGTGCCGCTCAAGTACTGCGCCTCGAACTTCTTGACGGCGGCAGAAAGGGCGGGGTCGCGGAACTGTTCGCTCGCGGCGAGCAGCGCCTCGCGCAGGCGGGCGGCCTCCTCATATGTCAACAGCCCGCGGGGGAGCTTGAAGGCGTCCGAGATGCAGATGCCGCCGTTTGCCCCGCGCGAGACGTCGATGGGGATGCCCGAGCAGGTGAGCTCGTCGATATAGCGCAGGATGCTGCGCACCGAACAGTTGTATTTCTGCGCGAGTTCGCCCGCGCTCACCCTCTGCCGCTCGAGCAGCGTGAAGAGGATGCCGATGAGGATCTGCGTCTTCATGTTCTCTCCTTCTCACGGCTTTGCCGCCGTTTTCAATATGATAGCATGAATGTGCAGTTTTGTCAAGAGGGCTTTGCATCGGGGCGCGGAGCGATGAGCTGTGCCGCCCGTGCCGCCCGCCGCCCGCGCGGAAGAAGAGCGCGGGCGGCGGGCGGGAGTGCAAAAATTTCACAAAAGTGCGCGTGTTTCGTTGACAAACGGCATTTTCGCGTGTATAATGAGTGGCATGAAGCACGAAATGTCCCTCGCAATTTACGGCAAGTATCTTTACCGCGGCGAAGCGTCGGGGTGCTTTTGCGCGTAAATCGGGTGCGGCAGAACATACGGTCATGCACGGTTTGCGCGATCATCACGGGCGCAGACCGTTTTTTATTTGAAAGACAAGGAGTAAAGAACAATGTCACAAAATGTTATGGACACGCTGCGTGCGCGCGGCTTCATCAAACAGACGGTCTACGAGGACGAGCTCTACGAAAAGCTCGGCAGCGAGAGCGTCCCCTTTTATATCGGCTTCGATCCCACGGCGGACAGCCTGCACGTCGGCCACTTCATGCAGCTCATCGCCATGCGGCATATGCAGGACGCCGGCCACAAGCCCATCATCCTCATCGGCGGCGGCACGGGCATGATCGGCGACCCTTCAGGCCGCACCGATATGCGCTCCATGATGACGCGCGAGACGGTCAAATACCACGTCGAATGCTTCAAAAAGCAGATGTCGCGCTTTATCCGCTTCGAGGGCGAGAACGGCGCCATCATCGTCGACAACGCCGACTGGCTCATGGACCTCAACTATATCGACTTTTTGCGCGAGATCGGCGCGCACTTCTCCGTCAACAAGATGCTCACCGCCGAGTGCTACCGCTCGCGCATGGAGAAGGGGCTCACCTTCCTCGAATTCAACTATATGCTCATGCAGGCATATGACTTTTTGGTGCTCTTCCGCAAGTACGGCTGCCAGCTCGAGCTGGGCGGCGACGATCAGTGGAGCAACATTTTAGCGGGTGCCGATCTCATCCGCCGCAAGGAGCAAAAGCCCGCCTTTGCCATGACCTTCACCCTGCTCACCACGAGCGAGGGCAAGAAGATGGGCAAGACGCAGAAGGGCGCCGTCTGGCTGGACGAAAACAAGACGAGCCCCTATGAGTTCTATCAGTATTGGCGCAATACGGCGGACGACGACGTCGAAAAGTGCTTCAAACTTTTGACGTTTTTGCCGCTCGAGGAGATCGCGGAGCTTTGCGCTCACCGCGACGAGCGCATCAATGCCGCCAAGGAGCGGCTCGCCTTCGAGCTCACCAAGCTCGTGCACGGCGAGGAGAAGGCAGCTCTTGCGCAGGCGCAGGCGCGCGCCGCCTTCGGCGGCGAGGGCGAGATGCCCGAAAAGACTATCTCCAAAGAGGCGGTGACCCTCGTGCAGGCGCTCGTTGAGACGGGGCTTTGCAAGAGCAACGGCGAGGCGAGAAGGCTCGTCGAGCAGGGGGGCGTCTCCTTGAACGGCGAGAAGGCGACAGATCCCAACGCGTCGCTGCCCGAGGGAGATTTCACCCTCTTTAAGGGCAAGAAGGTGCGCGTGAAGATCGTGAGAAAATAACATGAGCTATCTGAGCGTCGCGGGCGAGCATATGGCGGAGCGCACCATTGAAAAATCGCGCTTTCTTGCCTACGTTTCCCATGCGGCGGGAGAGGAGGAGGCGCGCGCCTTTTTGGAGCGCGTGAGGCGGGAGCACCCGCTCTCGACCCACGTCTGCTGGGCGTATATCTGCGACAGGCTCGGCAATTTGCAGCGCTTTTCCGACGACGGCGAGCCGCAGGGCACGGCGGGCATGCCGATCTTAGGCGTGCTGAAAGCCAAAGAGCTGAAAGAGACTTGTGTTGCCGTGGTGCGCTACTTCGGCGGCATCAAGCTGGGCGCGGGCGGGCTGACGCGCGCCTATGCCTCCCTCGCTGCCGAGGGCGTGGAGGGGGCGCAAAAGGTGCTCTATACCGTCTGCTTAGAGCTCCTCCTCGAAGTGGACTACCCCGAAGTCGATCCCTTGCTGCGCTTTTTGAACGCGAAGGGGACTTTGGTGCTCTCTAAGGAATTCGGGGCGCGGGCGCTCTTTACCGTTGCCGTCAAAGAGGAGGAGGCGGAGGGCTTTTTGAGGGAAGTCACCGAGCTTTTGTTGGGGCGCGCGGACATCGTGGAGGGGGAGAAGTACTTCCGCCCCTTCCCCGTGTGAGGGGGCTGTTACTCCTTCCGTCCCTTCGGGGCACCGTCTCGCGCGGTAGAGACCGCGCTCGGTCAGGAAATGGCACGCTCCATGTGCCATTTCCAAGCTCGAAAGCGGTCAAAGCCCCACCGGGGCTTTGCCAAGAAAGCGCTTTCTCGCCCTCAAAGAGGGAGGCAAGAGAACGCTCGCATATGCGTCGTGCTCCGACGCGGGAGGCAAGAATAGAGTGACTCCCTCCGTCATGCCATCGACGCTTGCGTCGAATGGCATGCCACCTCCCCGAAGAGGAGGTCACAATGCGGATTTAACAGTCCCTCCGTCAGGCTCGTTCCTCGCCTGCCACCTCCCCTTACACAGGGGAGGCTAAAATGAGGTGAACTCCTTCCGCCCCTTCGGGGCACCTCCCTCGGGGAGGGAGGCAAGGGGATGGGCGCTCCTCCCTCTTATAGGGCTCCCGCAAAGATTTTGCGAAGCAAAAGATTTGTGGGAAGTATTTACTCTCTCAGTCGCCTTCGGCGCCAGCTCCCTCAAGGAGGGAGCCAAGGGAGACTGCCTTGTTCCGACGCGGGAGGCAAGGGGAAAACGTTCGCTCCGACGCGGGAGGCAAGGGGATGGGACGGCGCGAAAATAAGGAATTTCACCGCTTTTGAGGCGGTAAGTGAGGTAATCGTATGAAGATCGTTAAACGGGAAACTTTGAAACAGAAGCCTGCACCCGATGCGGAGCTGGGATTCGGACACTATTTCACCGACTATATGTTCACGATGAAATATACGCAAGGCGAGGGTTGGCACGATGCCATGATCGAGCCCAACGAACCTCAGCGGTTCGATCTCGGCACCTCCATCTTCCACTACGCGCAGGGCATCTTCGAGGGCATGAAGGCCTTCATTCAGCCCGACGGCTCCATCGCCGTCTTCCGCCCCGAGGAAAATTGGGCGCGCATGAACCGCTCGGCGGAGCGTATGTGCATCCCTAAGTTTCCCGAGGACGTCGTCGAGGAGGGCATGGAGGAGCTCTTGAAGCTGGAAAAGGACTGGATCCCCACCAAGCCCGGCACGGCGCTCTATATCCGCCCCACCATCGTGGCGACGCACGTCATGCTCGGCGTGCACGCCTCGACGGAATACCTCTTCTTCATCATCCTCTCCCCCGTGGGCAGCTACTACGCGCACGGGCTGGAGCCCACCAAGCTCCTCGTTGAGGACTTCTATGTGCGCTCTGCCATCGGCGGCACGGGCGAGGCGAAGTGCCTCGGCAATTACGCCGCTTCCATGAAGGCGGGCGAGGAGGCCGAAAAGAAGGGCTTCGACCAGGTGCTGTGGCTGGACGCCAAGGAGAAAAAGTACGTCGAAGAAGTGGGCAGTATGAATATGTTCTTCGTCATCAATGGCGAAGTGGTGACGCCCGCGCTCGTCGGCTCTATTCTTCCCGGCATCACGAGAAAGAGCTGTTTGCAGGTGCTGCGCGATAAGGGCTATCCCGTCAGCGAGCGCCGCATCTCCATCGACGAGGTCGTCGAGGCCTCCGAAAAGGGCACTTTGGACGAGGCGTTCGGCACGGGTACGGCTGCCGTCATTTCGCCCGTCGGGCTCATCCGCTATAAGGATAAGGACTACGTCATCAACGGCGGCAAGATGGGGGATGTCACCAGGATGCTCTACGATACCATCACGGGCATCCAATACGGAAGGCTCGAGGATACCTACGGGTGGCGGAAAATTATTCGATGAGATCAGAGATTTGATTTACTGCGGCGGGCGGGGCGCAAAGCCCCGCCCGCCGCTTCTCGTTTTTCTCGGAAAAAAGTGCAAAAATTTTGCCCGGGGGTCTTTTCTTTTGCGCGCAAATATGGTATGATAAAGAGCACGGCTTTCTTCTTCCCGCAAAACTCGCCGACGCGACTTTTGCGGGAGTCCTCGTCGCCGCAAAGGGATGATCGCTGCCCCTCTTCCCACGCATCTGCTGCGCATCTGCGCGGGAGCCCTATTACTCCCTCAGTCATTCCGCCGCAGCAAGCTGCGGACAGAATGACAGCTCCCTCGAGAGGGCGCTTATAATAAGGTGAACTCCCTCAGTCTCGCTGAACTCGACAGCTCCCTCAAAGAGGGAGCCAAGGGGGTGTGCGCGGCAGAACAGCAGTCTCTATGAAACAGGAAACGCTTGAACAACTTAAAAAGATGCTCGATCCCAAGCGGGATGCCGATAAGGCATGGTATCTTGCCCTCCTCGACGAGGAAGGGCAGCTTTGCTATGAGAAAGAGCATCTCGACGCCGTTCTCCGTATGCTGCGCTTCGTCTATATCTCCCGCCTCAAAAAGCGCGTCCGTGAGCTCGACGAGGAGATGGCCGCCCTGCGCTCTCAAGAGGACTATTCGGCGGGCGAGTACCGCGAACTCCTCGAAAAGCAGGCGGAAAAGCAGGAGGTCGAGAGGAAGATCGACTCCTACAAGTGCTATTTCGTCGAGCCCTACTTTGCGCGCATCGACGTCGTGGACGACAAGGAGGGCTACAACAGCTATTATATCGGCAAGAAGGGGGATGTCAATTTAGAGATCGTCGATTGGCGCGCCCCCCTCGCCGTGCGCTACTATCAGAAGTCGCGCGTCAACTTCACCATCAACGAGTACGAATACCGCACCGTGCTGCGGCGGGCGCTTGCCGTCAAGAACGGGCGCGTCCTCTCCTTCCGCAACGAATATCTCTCCGTGCGCGACCACCTGACGCCCGAGGAGATCGGCGGCCGCGACGAGGAGATCTTGTTCGATCCCTACCTTCGCAGCATCTTGAAGGACAGGAAGGACGACTTTACCGTCCGCGACATCATCGAGACCATCCAGGAGAAGCAGTTCGAGATCATCACCCGCCCCGAGCGGGAGAGCTTTGTCTTGCAGGGCTGCGCGGGCAGCGGCAAGACGATGATCCTTTTGCACCGTTTGAGCTATCTCATGTACAACAACGAGAGCCTGCGCCCGCGCGACGTGCTCGTCATCACGCCCTCCGATTCCTTCAACGCCTTCATCGACGAGCTTTCCAAAGTGCTCGAACTCAAGAAGGTGCGCACCATCACCCTGCGCAGTTACTATTTGCAGGTCTTGAAGAACGAGGGCATCGAGCTCAAGTGCTCGGGCGGGGCGGAGACGAGGGAGTACCTCGCCTGGCTGTATTCGGACGCCTTCCCCCAAGAGCTCGAAAAGGACATCAAAAAGCTGTACGGCGACATCTTCGGCCTCTTTACGGGCAGGGAGTGCCGCTCGGTCGCCGAGGAAGTCTTTGCTGCCGCCAAGCGCCGCCACGAGCTGTATGTGCGCGTCAAGAACGCCTCCGTGCGCATCCGCCGCGCCGTCCTCGGCGAGATGAAGGAGAACAAGGAGGGCGGCTTCTACTTCACCAAGCCCATGCGCGGGCTGATGAGTTCCCTCGTGCAGGTGCAGGACTTTCTCTCCTTCGTCCTTATAGAGCATGAACGCACGCCCGACTATTTCTTCCGCCAATTCGCCGAGTTTTTCCGCTGCGCGAAGGACTTTTCCGCGCACGCCAACGCCGTCTACGACCGCGCCCTCGAGGACCTCGAGGCGCTGAAAGAGGTCATTTCAAGGGAGATCCTCGATCTCAAGCGCTACCGCCAGAAGGGGCCCGACGGCGAATACTTTAGCTATGCCGACCGCATTGCGGCGCGCGAGGGGCTGTTGGAGGAGGCCTGCCGTATCGCGGGGGTCATCGGGGAGATGAAAGAGGGGGTCGATCTCTTCGGCGAGTTCTTCGCCGTCATTCGCCTCTTCGGGGCGTGCGCGGAGCTCGGGAAGTGCCAGAATGCGCTCGACGTCTCGCGCTGGCTGTACCGCCATACCGTCAAGAAGTATAAAAAGAAGTTTTCCCTTGCGGGGGTGTACCCTTCGGACGCCTATGCCCTCTGCTGTGCGCTCTCTAAGGCGGGCAGGAGTTTGACGCCCCGCTACGGGCTCGTCTTCATCGACGAGGGGCAGGACATCTCCCATCAGGAGTACGAGCTCCTCAAAGCCATCCATGCGGACGCCGCCTTCAATGTGTTTGGCGACCTCAAACAGAACATCACGCCGTGGAGGGGGTTGACGCAGTGGGAGAAGTTTGAAAATTACTTCGAGCTCGACGTCAACTACCGCAATACCAACGAGATCGTGGGTTTTGTCGCGAAGGAGTTGGGCGTGAAGATGCAGCCCATCGGCATGACGGGCGCGGAGGTGGAGCGCGTGCCTTTGAAGCGCGTTTCCGCCTGGTTCCGCGGCAGGCAGGGCTTAAAGGCCGTCATCGTGCGCGAGGAGGATCTGCCCCTCTTTGAAAAGCGCGGGTTCTGCCGCCTCTCGGGCGCCGGCGCTTCCAAGACGCGCATCAACGTGATGACCGTCTTCGAGAGCAAGGGGCTGGAATTTTCCGCCGTCGCCGTTTTGGACCGCGGCATGAGCGAGAACGAGAAGTATATTGCCTATACCCGCGCCCTGCGGGAGCTGGCTGTGATTGTTTAGACGGGTGCACGCGGCACCATTTTTTACAACCCTTCCGCCTCGCTTTGCTCGGCACCCTCCCTTACACAGGGAGGGCTAAGAATAAGGCGACTCCCTCAGTCTCATCAGCGGCGTTCGCCGCATGATGAGCCACCGTCTCGCGCGGTAGAGACCGCGCTTCGGTCAGGAAATGCCCCGAGCAATGGGGCATTTCCAAGCTCGCAAATGGCAAAGAGCCCACCTCGTCGCGGCAAGGCGTTTTGGTCTGCGGCGCACTTCGTTTGCCGCATGACCCTTTGCGCCTGCCGCTCCTCTTCCCACAAAACTCGCTGACGCGACTTTTGCGGGAGCCCTGAAAAGCAAGAAAGCATTTGCTCGCCCCTCGAGAGGGCGCTTAAAATAAGGAACCTATGAAAGACATCTTTTTGCTGGATATCGATGAGACGCTGTTTGACTTTCCGCGCGAGGAGCGGGAGGCGCTT